>CAMVBS010000001.1 GCA_947165785.1 uncultured Clostridia bacterium
GTCTTGTCGGTCGGATCAATAGTGATCTTGCTCTTGTAAAGACTTCCGGAACGGATACCGAATGAAGCACAAGTATCGGCCCATTCCTGAGAATTGATGAATCCGTTGGCGACATCTTCTCTTGTCATAGATCCTGACTGAAGCTTATTAAGCCAGAAGTTAAATCCGTCGTCGTCAGCTTCTCTGTCAAAGAATGTAGTGTAGAGGATCTTTATGAAATCGGAATCGGATACTTTTCTGTCTTTGAATTCCTTGCTGAATACAAATTCAAAACCTACTTCCGCACCTGTACGATTGAAGTTATAGAGCTCGCCATACCAGAAATCGGCGCCGTCTTTCTCGGAAGGACGATCGAGAACACAAGTATAAAGTCTTTCGACAAAAGCTCTTGTCATGCTTTCAGGTGTCTTGTTATCGGATACATTGTTGTTGCCGTTATTTGAAGAAGCGGAAGGCGTTGTCGTAGCAGATGAGGTCGGATTTCCTGAAGGCTTATCCGTTGGCTTGCCTGTAGGATTACCGGTCGGTTTGCCTGTTGGGTTACCGGTAGGTTTACCGGTTGGATTACCCGTCGGATTGCCGGTTGGATTTCCTGTTGGGTTTTCTGTAGGTTTATCAGTAACCTTAGTAGAAGAAGAACCAAATCCGAAGCCTGAGATATCCGTATCAGTCTTGATGGTTACGGATCTGTTTGCCACATCAACCATTATATCTTTAACGGTGAGCTTTGTCGTGTTCTTGATGTAATCAGTAGTGTACTTATTGATCTTGCCTGCGATTGCATTATTCTCGATAGTGTTTTGAGAATAGTAGTCATACTTGTTATTAAACTCTTTATCTGCGATGAAGATGTTATTTGTGATAGTGTTATCGATCGCGGTCTTTACGATGAGGCAGTGCTGCTCGCCGCTGTTGATCACTGTGTTATTCCTGATCGCATTACCTGTTGCGATACCGTTACTATTCGGATTGCTTCCTCCGATACAGATACCTGCATACTGATCGTTGTTGATGACGAGGTTATACTCGACGATTACACCCTCGGCTGTCCATCCGTGGTTCTCGCTTGCAACTTCGATTCCGATGTCGCAGCCTGTTATGAAGTTGTCGTGGATATGGATATCGCGTCCGCCGTCAACATAGATGCCGTCAGCTCCGGCGTGTGGATTTCCGTCATCGTCAAGGTATCCCGGATTTTTGAAGATCTTGGATGAGATACGGCTTACGTAGTTACCATAGACCTCTCCTTTTCTTGACCAGTCAAAATCGCGATAAGCAGTAGCGTCACTGCTGTGGTCCTCATGGAACTTATATCCGCCTGCGCAGTCGATACCGATATTATCATTATCGTAGATCTCGTTATATGAGATAGTGAAGTTTTCTACGTTGTTATTAAGAACTACGCTCTCGCTTCTGCCTGTCGTAAGGTTATGGACTTTATTGTTGCTTATCGTGATATTGGAAGTCTTTTTATCCTTGCTTCCTTTTACGCTTATTCCGTGACCGTTGAACCTGTCTTTGTCAGCTTTGTCAGTGTAGTTATACTTGCAGCCCAGGTGATGGATGTCGCAATTGATGATATAAACGTTATTGGAACCCGGATTGATCCTTATGCCGCCGGCACTTTCCGAGGAGTTTGGTGCATCAAGATAAAAATCAGTAAGTTCAAGTCCGTCGATAACGACATTGGATGCAGCGATCTTTATGAGGTCACCGTATTTTGCCTGATCTTTTCCGTTTAAGGTAGCTGATTCGCCCTTGATCGTAATATTGTTCTTCTTGATGGAGAGAAGTTCGCTATGCTCACCCTGGACGATGATCGTGGTGTTTTCTTTGGCGTTATCGATCGCTTTCTGGATACTCTCGCCGCTTTTAACAGTAACCTTGTAGGTGGAATTTGACGGCTTTGTTCCTTTGTTTCCGTACAGTATCGAAGCTTTCAGATCTCCGCTCGTAGTTGAGTAAGTATCATCGGCCAAAACGATACATCCGAAGATACTTACCGTGATGATAAGTGATAGTAATAAGGCAAGAAACCTTATAGATTTGGTTTTATTCATATATAACCTCCATTATATGTCCCGACAGTCAATGTATATAACACAATCAGAAAGTATCGTCAAAAATCTTCAGAAAGCACTGATACATATAAATTTCCTTTGCGAAAACGCGTTCGCTTTATTTTGCCGGTAAATATGGTAAAATCCTACCTATGCCACTTTTAACTGTAGACAACATAACGATGTCCTTTCACGGACGCGATCTTTTATCAGAAGTCTCCTTCAGGATCAACGAAGGGGATAAGATCGCTTTTATCGGAAATAACGGTGCAGGTAAATCAACGCTCTTCAGGATCATCCGAGGAACGCTTGAACCTCTGTCCGGAAAAGTCATAAGACACGGAAATACGATAGTCGGTTATCTGTCTCAGAACATGGATGAACAGGACTTTAATGGCAAAACACTGAAACCTGTCGCTCTTTCCATGAAGGAACACGAGAAGGCAGCCCTTGAATCGGAAATGGCTTCGATAGATCCCGAGTCGCCGTTGTTCAGGACCAAAAGTGATGAATATACAAGGGTTACTGCAGAGTTCGAAGCAATGGGAGGTTATGATTTTGACTTCCGTATGAAAGAGGCTCTCGCGGGTCTCGGACTTACCGACATAGCAGAAGACAGAGATCTTACGACATTATCGGGTGGTGAGAAGATGCGTGTCTGTCTTGCTCAGCTTATAGTAGCAAGACCTGATATCCTGATGCTCGATGAGCCTACCAACCATCTTGATATGGAAGCCGTCGAATGGCTTGAAGGTTTCCTCTCATCTTATGGCGGAGCTGTATTTGTCATATCGCATGACAGACACTTTATTGATAAAGTCGCAAACAGGGTCATAGAGCTTAATGACGGTTCGGTAAGAGAATATAAAGGTAACTACACAGATTATAAGTATCAGAAGGCTGAGTTTTTGAAGTCTCAGGAAGCAACGGTCAAAAACCTCGAGGCTGAGCTTGAACATCAATTGGATGTTAAGCAGACAATGCTTTCACATAGGAACATAAGCGGATACCATCAGAGAGAGAAGATGGTAAATAAGCTTCAGGATATCCTTGAAGCCGAGAGACGTAAACTTGGCAATGATCCAATGAAGATGAGCTTTACCATGGTTCCGGAGGACAGGAGCGGAGCAGAAGATAAGATCCTTATCCAGGTTAAGGACGTATCCAAGAAGTTTGATGATGACCCCATGCTTTTCGAGCATATAAGCTTTGAGCTTAAGGCAAATCAGAAGCTTTTTATGTGCGGTCCGAACGGCTGCGGTAAGTCAACGCTTCTTACGATGCTCCTCGGACGACAGGGTGGATTTGACGGTACGGTATTCGTATCTTCAGGAGCATCCAGCGGATTTATGGGTCAGTTCGTTCCTTTTGATAATGAGAAACTTACGTGTCTTGAAGAACTCCTCGGAAGGACGGATATGTCAGAGACGGCCGCAAGGAGCATGCTTGCCAGATTCGGCTTCAGGGGACTTGATGTATTTAAGAATATCGAGGTCTTATCAGGAGGCGAGAGATCCAGACTTTATCTTTGCTGTCTTTTGCAGGAGAAGCCTGATATCCTTTTCCTCGATGAGCCTACGAACCACTTGGATATCGAGTCGAGGGAAGTTCTCGAGGATGCGTTAAGAGACTATAACGGAGCGATAATCTGTGTAAGCCATGACCGTTTCTTTATCGATAAATGTGCCGACAGTATCCTGGGATTTGCCGATAAGACAGCCAAGCTCTACGATAAGTATGACCACTATCGAAGAGAACTGAAGAATATCAAAGCGGATAGCATAAAGACGGTAAAGACCGAAGAAGAAAAGACATCCAGGGTTACCGAGGCTAAGGTTACTTCGATGAACCGTGCCCAGGAACGTAAGATGGAAGCAAAGCGTAAAGAGAGGATGCGCGCGATAGAAAAAGAGATCGCGGAGCTCGAGAAGACCCAGGCTGAGATGGAGGCTTCCTTCGGAGCAGATACCGCGCCCGAAGATTATGAGATCTATGCGGACAATTCCCACAGGCTCGAAGCTCTTTACGAAGAATATATGGAACTCGAAGATCAGTAAGCGGCAATTTCTTATTGTCGCTTATATCTTTTTATGGATATAATTGTAACGGAAACTTCTTGAGATTATCGGGTTATTGAAGATCGAGGATATATGTTCAGTTTTGTTCGTGCTGAGACAATGAGACTTCTTAGAAGGAAGGCGACCGTTACGGTGTTCTGGTGCCTTATGTTCTTCGTCCTGACTAATTTTGTCGGAAACGTCCTTAAGGAATATTCCCAGATTTATGTATCTCAGATGTTCGCGATCCCCAAAGTCCTTACGTTCAGTACATGGAGTATCGCAGGTATCTTCGTAAGACTTCTTTATCCGATGCTCGTTCTCGTACCGACTTCACTTGTCTTTTATCAGGACAGCAAGATAAACGAGAAGGCATATATCCTTTCAAGGATCCCCGGGCGCAAATATTATCTCGGAAAGACTGTTTCGGGTTTTATCGTTACGTTCGTCCTTTTTGTCATTCCGTTCTTTATCGAGATATTCCTAAGTGTCATCTGCCTTGAAAGCTCCGCCAACGGTGACCCGGCATATATACCGCTCCACGATTCCATAACGAGCCAGAGCAGTTTTCTTTTCCTAAGCGGATTTTATGTTAAGCACAGGATCATCTATAGTGCGATGATGATCCTGCTCTTTGGCATTATATCAGGGATATTGGCCGTCTTTAACATGGCTTTCTCGATCCTCATCAGGAACAAATACAGCCTTTTTGCACTGGTGCCCGTATTTGCTCTTTTGATGCTGTCGGGAAATCTTTACGGCAGGGTCACATCATTTCAGACAAACTATTATTCATTATCGAGCCTTTTCCTTAAGGGACGATATGATTACGGATATTACGCTGCCTTGATCGTAGCGATACTTGCCGTAACGATCCTCATAATAATCTTCAAACAGAACAAGGATGACTGCCTATGAGAAAAGAAGAGACGATCACACCATTTCTCATAGGCATAGCTTATGCGTTTATCCGCTGTCTGGGACGAAGCAGTACGCAGACTTCTGTCGTGCTTTCCGTCTCATTCGGTAACCTCTTATACGATACCTCGAGGATACAGGAAGCATTCTTTGCGCTGTTTCCCGTGATCGTTGCCCACCTTATCTTCGGAAGAAGGATATATAAGTTCTTCCGTAATTGCCCGGATTACTATTTCATCCGTAAGGGAAGAAGTGCTTCCTGGTTCATTAAGGAATGCTTTAACATCTTTGTGAAGGTCTTCCTTTATGAATTCATCCTTCTTGTCACTTATTCCGCGACGGCTCCGCTCATATGTAACTTTACTTCTGCAAGTAATATGGAAGTAATGCTGTCCGTCTACTATGTCCTGACATACAGCATCTTCGTTACATGGACTTCGATACTTATCAACGTTATTTCCATGAAATTCGGAAGTATCGGCGGATTTGCGATGATCGAATCCCTTATACTTTGCATGCTGGGTCTTTACCTTACTTTGGGTAACTTAAGCGGAGGCAGTAAAGAGTATCTGTACGATCACAGGTTCTACATGTACCTGAACCCTTTCTGGCATATCGTTATCGGCGAGCAGAAAAGTGTTCTGTTTGACATCGGAGGCATCGACCTTCTGGAATACGGATTTCCGCTGGAATTATCTATCGGTATCAATTTCATGATACTTCTCATTATCATCGGTATCGGTGCTCTTTATACCAAAAAATGTGACATCATAAGTGACCTGTCGGAGGTATGATATGATCCTTTCTCTCGAAAACATCACAAGAACGATAAAAGGCAACAAAGTCTTGGACGATATATCACTTAAGTTCAACGGCGGAACTTCATATGCCGTTTCTGGCAAAGAAGGTTCCGGAAAGACCATGCTGATCAGAGCTATGTGCGGTCTGATAAGACTTGACAGCGGCAAGGTAAGCCTTGACGGCAAGGTCCTCGGCAAAGACATAAGCGTCCTTCCGGCAGGCCTAATGCTCGAGGGAGCGTCACTTTATCCGGATCTTAGTGCAGTTGATAATCTTAAGTATCTGACGTCCATTAATAAAAAAGTTGAACTCGAAGATATCTTCGGAAGCTTATTTACTGTCGATCTGGATCCTGATGACAAAAGACCTGTAGGCACTTTTTCGAGCGGAATGAAAAAAAGACTAAGTCTTGCCCAGGCTATCTTCGAAAACCCTGATATCCTCCTGATCGATTCCATATGGAATGACGGAAGGACCATACTTAAAGATATTGTCGAAGATTACAAAAAGAAGGGAAAGATCGTGATCATAACCTGCAGAGATCCTAAGGAAGTCGAAGGGCTTTGCGACGAGACGATATATATCGAAGAAGGTAAGGTAAAAAAGTAATGGCGTGGTTTAAGAAGCAGGCTCTTATAATCCTTATAGTCTGTACGGTAATGCTGATATTCGGCTTATCGCTTAAGTTCACGCACAAATATATCGAGAATTTCGACAGATATGAAGTCCATCTTATGGATGAGGATAAGCTTAAAAGAGAACTCGTACTGTTCGAGAACACTCTTGATGACAGCAATATCATCATCGTTGCTACCTGCGAAGGCGGTCTCAGATCTGATTACAAGTGCTGCTACCAGAAGATGAATGTCGACCGTGTCATTAAAGGTGATAAGATCTCTCAAGGCGATAAGATCAATGTCCTTAAGATATCCAACATAAGTGACTCTGATGAAAGACTCTGGCTCGATCAGGGTTTTGTATGTGAGTTCAAGGAGGGCAAGAGTTACCTGTTGTTCCTTGATAAAAAACTCAAGACTTATGACGAGACATTATATATCCCGAGCAAGGATTATTTTATGCATCCGTATTTTCCGATCGGAGATATCTCTGAGAAAGTAAATGCACCGTCGTTTAATAACAGGGATACTGTCTTTTACGGAGATACCAAAGATCAGGATGTGCTCTTGACGGGCAACGGATCTATGGATGATTATCTTGCTTTCCGTGAGGAACTGTTTGAAGAATATGATATAGGCTGATACCTTGGTGACTTCTCTTTCGTTTGTGATACAATGTCTTTTGTGTTGAAGAAAGAGAGATATGGATGAGATTATTCAGTAAAGACGGTCAATTCTACAAGAAAGTATTCTTATTAGGTTTTCCAATCGCGCTTCAGACCCTTATTACGGTAGGAGTCGGAATGCTCGATAACATAATGGTGAGCCGTGTATCACAGACGTGCTTCTCGGCAACGGCGCTTGCCAATTCCTATGTAACCGTATTTCAGATCTTTTGTATGGGACTTGGAATGGGTGCTTCCGTGCTTGTCTCCAGATACTGGGGCATGAAAAGTACCGGTGATCCGGAAGGTAAGGCTGACATTTCACTTAAGCAGACCATCACTCTCATGCTAAGGCTCATGCTCATCGTAGCGTCTGTATTTGCTCTTGGGGCCTTGCTGATACCTAAGACCATCATGAGGACCTATACTGATGATCCGATCCTTATCGTTGTCGGAATGAAGTATCTTAAATGGTCGATAGGAACCTTTTTCTTTCTGGGACTGTCGCTTGTAACCACGATTGTCTTACGAAGTATAGGTCAGTCCAGATATCCTTTATATGTGTCGATAGCGGCTTTGTTTATTAACCTGAGCTGTAACTATATGCTCATATTCGGACACTTCGGAGCACCGAGGATGGGTATCGAAGGTGCTGCTCTTGCTACATTTATCGCGAGAACGTTTGAAGGCCTTGCAGTATTTATATATCTTGTCATTGTTGATAAGAAGGCAGGTTACAGGATCAGACATTTCTTCATGAAGACCCGGACACTTCTCGGCGAATATCTTAGGGTATGTATCCCTGTACTTATAAGTGATGCCATCTATGCCGTGGGAAATAATGCGATCACAATGGTCATCGGACATCTCGGAAGCTCTTTTGTAGCTGCCAATTCCATTACGGCCGTTACTCAGCAGTTAAGTACTGTCGTTATCCAGGGCGTATGTCAGTCAGGTGCCATTATCACAGGTCAGACTCTCGGCAACGGTCAAAGGCAAAAGGCCAAAGATCAGGGCTGGTTATTTCTGGGACTCGGCTTTACACTCGGTTCTTTGTCTGCTCTTTTTATCTTCCTTGCAAAGACTCCGATCATACTCGCCTATGGTGATAAGACCACGCCTGAAGCTGTCTCAATCGCTTATCAGCTCCTTAATTCCATCAGTTTCATAATCATTTTCCAGGCAACCAACAGTATCATGACCAAAGGCGTACTTCGAGGCGGCGGAGATACGAAAATGCTCATGCTCGCAGATAATATCTTCCTTTGGGTATTGGCACTTCCTCTGGGACTTCTTGCGGGATTCGTACTTAAGCTGCCGCCGTTCTGGATCTATTTCTTCCTTAAGTTCGATCAGGTCGCAAAGACTATCTGGTGTGTCTTAAGACTTAGGAGCGGTAAGTGGGTCAAGAAGATTTCCACGGGAAAGAACTGATCATTATTTGATATAATGGTCATTGTTCAGTATTAATCAAGAAACGGAAGTAATCTATATGCGTAAGAAAATAGCTGTCATCCTGGAGTGCGTACCGATCGTAGCGGCACCGCTTGCAATCGCACTTACACTATCTAATTTCTCTTCATCATTTGTCGGAGTCATTATCGCGGCAGCCGTCCTTCTTGCATTTAACGGAGTAGTGTTCTACGTAGTAGGTCGTGTGCTCTGCAAAGGCGACAGACTTGTACTGGTACTTGGTATCCTTGATATCCTTGCTACGGTATTGATAATCGGATTTTATGCTCTGGCTATCGCGACTGTGGCGATGTGAGTTTATGGTTTGATCAATGATCTTAAAAGCGGCGGTCTTGGTACCGCCGTTTTTTATGCCTGTAATTCGTTGTTTTCGTTAAGTAAAAGAAAGCAATCCATAATTGAGATAGACCATTCATGTGTTGTAAAATATTCTTATCAATTTTAAGGCGGTCTTTGCTTATGGGAATGACGATGACGCAGAAGATCCTTGCTTATCATGCAGGACTTAAAGAAGTCAAAGAAGGAGATCTTATCGAAGCAAACCTGGACCTTGTTCTGGGTAATGATGTAACGGCTCCGCCTGCCATCGATATCTTAAAGAAGATGGGCGGCAAGGTCTTTGATAAGGATAAGGTGTGTCTTGTTCCGGATCACTTTACTCCGAATAAGGATATAAAGTCCGCCGAACTTTCCAAGTGCATGCGTTGTTTTGCCAGAGAGAACGATATTACGCGATACTATGAACTCGGTGATGAAGGACATGGTATCGAGCACGTGATAATCCCTGATAACGGACTTGTCTTTCCGGGTGATGCGATAATCGGTGCTGATTCCCATACCTGTACATACGGAGCATTGGGCGCTTTTGCAACAGGTGTCGGATCGACGGACCTTGCTTGTGCCATGGCCTCAGGTAAGACATGGTTTAAGGTTCCTCAGGCTGTTAAGGTCATTTTGACAGGAAAGAAGAACGAATATGTGACAGGTAAGGACATAATCCTTCATCTGATCGGACTTATCGGTGTAGACGGAGCTCTTTATAAGTCCATAGAATTCTGCGGCGATGGTGTTCATGATCTTTCAATGGATGACAGGCTTACCATCTGTAACATGGCAATTGAAGCGGGAGGCAAGAACGGAATATTCCCTATTGATGAAGTAACTCTTTCCTATATGGATAATGTAAACCGTGAGAGGTTCAATAGCGGAGAATATAAAGCATTTGTTCCTGACGATGATGCCGAGTATTGTAAGACTGTTGAGATCGATCTTTCAAAGGTTCCATTGACTGTCGCTCTTCCGCATCTTCCTTCCAATACCAGGGCTGCATCTGATATTAAGGATATGAAGATAGATCAGGTTGTGATCGGCTCATGTACTAACGGAAGGATCAGCGATATAAGGCTGGCTGCTTCTATCCTTAAGGGCAGAAAAGTAAACCGCTTTATACGCTGTATCGTTATTCCCGGTTCTCGTAAGGTATACAGGACCGCACTTAAGGAAGGGCTGATCGATATCTTCGAACAGGCAGGATGCGTAATATCAACTCCAACATGCGGACCTTGTCTTGGAGCACACATGGGTGTTCTTGCAAGCGGCGAGAGATGTGTATCGACTACTAATCGTAATTTCGTCGGAAGAATGGGTACAAAGGACTCGGAGATAATCCTTAGCGGAGTTCCGGTTGCATGTGCTTCAGCTATCATGGGAAGAGTAGCAACTCCTGAGGAGGTATTGTGATGAAAGCAAACGGAAAAGTCTTTAAGTACGGTGAGAATATCGATACTGATGTCATAATCCCTGCAAGGTTTCTTACTACTGCAGATCCTGAACTTTTAAAGGTACACTGTATGGAGGATCTGGACAGTGAATTTATAAAGAAGGTAAAGCCCGGTGACATCATCGTTGCAGGTAAGAACTTCGGATGCGGCTCTTCAAGAGAACATGCTCCTGTTGCGATAAAGGCCAGCGGTATCTCATGTGTCATCGCTCAGGATTTTGCCAGGATCTTTTACAGGAACAGTATCAACATGGGACTTCCGATACTTGAGTGTAAGGAAGCTTATGAAAATATCGATAACGGTGATGAAGTTGAAGTCAACTTCGAAGAAGGAATTATCGTAGATAAGACCAAAGATCTGGTCTTCAAGGCTAAGCCATTCCCTCCGTTTATCAGAAAGATAATCGATGCCGGCGGTTTGGTTGAATACACTAAGGGGAAATGATCATGAAAGAATATAAGATCGCACTCATTAAAGGTGACGGTATAGGACCTGAAGTAGTAGACGGTGCTGTAAAGGTCATGGATGCCGTTTCAAGGAAGAAGGGATTTACTCTTAAATACACCGAGTGTCTTGCGGGCGGCTGTTCAATAGACAGATACGGTATACCTCTTACCGATGAAACGCTTAATATCTGTAAGAACAGTGATGCGATCTTGCTTGGCGCAGTCGGCGGACCTAAGTGGGACAATGTCGATGCTTCCATAAGACCTGAGAAAGCATTACTCGGGCTTCGTAAGGAATTGGGACTTTATTCCAACTTAAGACCTGCTCTTATGTATAAAGCTCTTTCAGATGCATGTCCGATAAAAGGACTTGATTCCATGGATGTACTTATCGTTCGTGAACTTACGGGCGGTATTTATTTCGGAAGAAGGGGAAGGACCGAAAATGGTGCATTCGATACTGAAGAGTACAGTGACTATGAGATTAGAAGGATCGTTAGAGAAGGTTTTCGATATGCGATGGGAAGATCAAAAAGACTTACTGTCGTAGATAAGGCCAATGTTCTTGAGACCAGCAGACTTTGGAGAGAGATAGTAGCAAATGAGTCAGGAAATTTTTCTGAAGTTAGTGTAGAATTCTTATATATCGACAACGCAACGATGCAGCTTATCGGAAGACCGCAAAGCTTTGATGTTATCGTAACTTCGAATATGTTCGGAGATATCCTGTCGGATGAGGCAGGACAGATAACGGGTTCTGTCGGAATGCTCCCGTCTGCGTCGCTCGGAGATCCGGGTAAGCCCGGTATGTATGAGCCGGTTCACGGATCTGCTCCGGATATTGCGGGCAAAGGTATAGCTAATCCTCTGGCAACTATCCTTTCCTGTGCGATGATGTTTAAGTGGTCGCTTGGTGAGGATGAGGCTGCTCAGATGATAAATAGTGCAGTGGATACGGTCCTTGAGGCAGGACTTCGTACTGCAGATATCTATAAGGGAGAAGGCAGGCTCGTTACTACGGAAGAGATGACTTCTGCGGTTATCGAAGCCTTGTAAGGCAATTATTATGGCAAAGAAATTAGTGGCGGTGATCGATATCGGATCGCTTACCGCGAGGCTTAAGATCTTTGAACTCGGACAGAAGAAACGTCCGAAGGAGATCGAGACAATTAGAAAGTACATTTCGCTCGGTACTCAGGCATTCAGAACGAAGGCGCTTCAGACTGAGCAGATAAATTCCATATGCGAATGTCTTAGAAGTTTTGAAGTCAAGTGCAGGGAATATAAGGTCTCTAGGATCTTCTGCGTTGCTACTTCGGCTTTGCGTGATGCGAAGAACAGAGAGGTAGTATTGGAGCAGATCAAGATAAAGACTGGTTTTCGAGTAGAAGTACTTGATAATTCGATGGAGAGATTCTACCAGAACATCGCTGTCAAAGAGACTATGCCTGACTTTAAGGACATAGTCGAGCACGGGACCATGATCCTTGATATCGGTGCCGGATCCATGCAGGCAACTGTTTATGACAAATCCGAGTTCATCTTCAGTCAGAATACGGTCCTCGGATCACTTCGTATCTCGGAGATGCTTTCCGATCTTCAGAAAAAGACTACGCACTACGAGGATGTTCTTGAGGAATTCATAGCTCAGGATCTTGATGATTATCATGCGGTAGAACCTAAGGGCATCACGTATAAGAGCCTCATCGCTTTCGGAGGCGAGACAGGATTTATAAAGCTTCTTGCGGGCAAAGGTTTTTCCGATTATGTCGTATTGAGCAAGAAGGAATTTATGAAGGTATATGAATATCTTCTTCATACGAGACCAACGGATCTCACGCTTAATGATTCGATCCCTTCGAGTATCGCGCCACTCCTTTTGCCGGCTGCATTGATCGTAAGGAATATGCTCGAATATACGGGACTTGATGAGATCTATTTCCCGACGGCTTCGTTGTCAGACGGTGTTGTCTACAGTTACGCCGTAAAGAATATGGAATATAAGCCTGCGATCGATCCGCTCTCGGATCTTATCTCAGGTGCGCGTAATATCGCCAAGAGATACAGGACTGACCGTAAACATATCGAGTTTGTTGAAAAGGCAGCTCTCGAGATATTTGACGCATCACTTAAATACACGGGCCTTAAGCCTCGTGAGAGATTTCTTCTTCAGTTGTCGGCGATCCTTCATGAGGTAGGTAAGTTCGTACAGGCAAAGAGCCATAACGATGCAGCGCATTATCTTATTAATTACACGGAACTTATCGGTCTTGATAATAATGAACTGGATATCGTGGGTCTTGTCGTTAAGCTCTATCCTCGCGAGAATCCGTATGAGGATCCGTTCTACGGAAACCTTCCGTCAGAGAAGAAGGTCCTCGTATCCAAACTTACGGCAATACTTCGTATAGCCGATGCTATGGACAGTTCCCACAGGCAGAAGATTGACAAGTTCAGTGCCCATATCCAGGGTGACGAATTAAGCATCGTATGTAATACGACAAATGACTGTTCATTCGAGAAATGGTCCTTTGATCACAGGAGTGACCTTTTTGAAGAGGTCATCGGTATCAAGGCTATACTTAAGATAAGAAGGCAGGTATGACCATGGCAGATAAGAAAGCACCTAAGAAGGTTAAAGCAAAGAAAAAGAGCAAGTCGACCTTGCCAAAGTCCAAATCAGAGCGTTTCTTTAACAGAGAATTATCCTGGCTCGAATTTAATGACAGGATCTTGCATGAAGCAAGAGATGTTAAGAATCCTCTTCTTGAGAGGATCAAGTTCCTGTCCATTACCGCATCGAACCTTGATGAGTTCTATATTGTACGTGTTGCTTCTCTTCGTGATATGAAGAGTATCGACTTTACGGCCAAGGATGTTGCGGGAATGACCGTAACTGAACAGCTTGCGGCAATAGATCAGAAGACAAGGCAGTCAATGGCTGTTATGTATTCCACATATACAAGGTCCATCGTTCCGCAGCTTAAAAATCACGATATCCATATCCTTGATTATTCCGAACTTGAAGACGAAGACCAGGATATCTGCGATTTCTATTTCAAGAATGTCCTTTATCCGATCCTTACACCGATGGGTGTTGATTCATCAAGGCCGTTGCCTTTGATCTATAACAGGATGCTGAACCTCTGCGTAATGCTCGACGGCAGCAGTAAATCACTGGTATCAGGTGAGTACGGAACAGCGGGCGTTTCGGAAGAAGATGCTTCCGAAGCAAACTTTGCTACTTTGCAGATCCCTACTGTCGTTCCGAGAATGTATATGATCAAAAAGGGCGGATCAGTCATATTCGTTCCTGTCGAACAGATCATCCAGGCTAACCTGGATATGCTCTTTAATGGTCAGAAGGTCCTGGCATCAGGCTGTTACAGAGTCATGAGAAATGCTGATCTTGATATCGATGAGGATGAAGCCGAGGATCTTCTCAAAGAGATCGAGGAGCAGGTCAGAAAGCGTCGCTTCGGTGAGATCATCAGACTCGAGGTCGAAGAAGATATCGATCCTGATATCCTCGAATTCATTACTACGGAACTTAAGATCAGCGAAGATGATATCTTCAGCGTCAACGGACCTATCGATCTGACTTTCCTTATGAAGGTGTACGGTAATCTCGAAGACGATCATCCTGATATCTGCTATCCGCATCATACGCCTTCCGAGGCTTCTATGTTCAGTAGCGATCTCGAAAACATTTTCGATCAGATAAAAGAGAAGGACAGGATAGTCCATCATCCTTACGAGTCCTTCGATCCTGTACTGGAGTTCGTAAGGCAGGCTGCGACAGATCCGAATGTCCTTGCGATCAAGCAGACATTGTATCGAGTATCATCAAGATCTCCTATCATTTCTTCGCTTCTCGAGGCTGCCAGAAACGGTAAGCAGGTAATGGTACTTGTCGAGCTCAAGGCAAGATTTGATGAGGAGAACAATATCAACTGGGCAAAGATGCTCGAGAAAGCAGGCTGTCACGTTATCTACGGTATAGTAGGCCTTAAGACTCACAGTAAGATAACTCTTGTCGTTCGAAAAGAAGAGGACGGTATCAGAAGATATCTGCATCTTGCAACGGGTAACTATAACGATATCACCGCAAAGATATATACGGACGTCGGACTTTTTACAGCTTCCGAGAGCTTCGGTGAAGACGCTTCCGAGTTTTTTAATATGCTATCGGGCTTTTCTATCCCTCAGCACTGGCACAGACTTATCCCTGCGCCTATCGTCATGAAAGATTACTTCATCAAGAAGATCAGAAGGGAAGCTCAGAATTCTTCAGAAGGAAAGAAAGCAAGGATCGTAGCAAAGATCAACTCGCTTGTTGACGATAAGATAATTGAAGAACTTTACAAAGCATCGAATGCCGGAGTTAAGATCGATCTTATAGTCAGGGGAATCTGCTGCTTAAGACCCGGTGTCCCCGGTATGTCAGAAAATATCACGGTCAGGTCGATAACCGGCCGTTTCCTTGAACATTCAAGGATATTCTACTTCCTCAATGAAGGACATGAAGACCTCTATCTCGCATCTGCTGACTGGATGCCGAGAAACCTTGACCGACGCGTGGAACTCATGTTCCCGATCGAGGATGAAGACTGCAGAAGAAGGGTAATGGAGATATTGGAAGTTGAACTTCGCGATACTGTCCGTGCACATATCCTAAGTTCTGACGGAACATATCATAAGCTCGATCTTCGCGGTAAGGAAAAACATGACAGTCAGGAAGAACTTATCGAACTTGCCAAAAAAGCGATCGCTGACCGCTTTGTCGAGCTCGATATGGGTTCATATGAACCTGCAACATCAAGTGATCAGGATTAAAGGAGAAACAAATATATGTCAGTATGTGTAACGGATTATCTGCTCAAAGCTAACGGAGCAAAGTATGAAGGAGTATCTCACAGATATTCTATGAAAAGTTCATTCGGCTGTGAGGCTCAGCTACTAAATTACGGAGCTCTTATCGAGAAGCTCTTTGTTCCTGACACGAACGGGGCCATGGCAGATATCATGCTCGGCCTTAAAGATCTCGACCATTATATGGCTTCGGGCGCTAATCACGGTTCAGTTGTCGGAAGATCGGCAAACCGCATACAGGGAGCAAGATTTAAGATAGGTGATAACACATATCAGGTTCCTGATAATGATAACGGCAACAATCTTCACGGCGGATCTCCGTCTTTCCAGAATGTTTTCTGGGACGGTAAGGTCGTAAGTAAGGAAGATGCCGATAAGATGATAACTGATTCAGGTATTGAGGGGATCTCCAAGGCTGACGGTGAGGGAGTACTCTTTACTTACACATCACCTGACGGAGCATGCGGATTCCCCGGTAATCTTGATGCGGAAGTCCTTTATGTATGGCTTATGGACCGCACGCTTCTGATCCTTTATAAGGGAGTATCCGATAAAGATACTATCTTTGCTCCGACTAACCATGCGTACTTTAATCTGCGCGGTCATAACAGCGGTTCTGTTAAAGATCTGAGTCTCATGATCGACGCTGATACCTATACGGTCAAAGGCAAGTCCAATTGTCCTGAAGGCGAGATCGCATCTGTTGAAGGAACCGTATTTGATTTCAGGGAGCCGGATCTCGTTGAGAAAGCTCTGTCGAAGGAAGATCCGCTTACCAAGGGATCACTCGGTATCGATCAGAATTTCTGTCTTAATAATCCTGTTGCAGGAAAGAAGTATGCATTTGCCGCATGTCTTGCTGATACCGTTACGGGTAGGATCATGGAAGTCTACACGGATCTTCCTGGCCTTCAGATCTATGCAGGTAACCATCTTCATTTTGGTGCTCCTTCAAATGAACAGAAAGGTGATACTCCATATGTTCAGCATGGCGGTATATGTCTTGAGGCACAGATGTATCCTAATGCGGTCAACGTGCCTTCATTTGAGTCACCTGTGATCAAGGCAGGGGAAGTAAGCTATCACGCATGCGGTTACAGATTTAACTGCTGACAGTACTTTTAGATCGTGAATCATGGCAGAGATATCTCTTTTGGGATATCTCTGTTTTTTATTTAAAGCTTCTTTGATATAATCCACTTATTGCAATGCAATACGGAGATGAAGATATGAGAAAAGAAAGACTGATTTCTGCAATACTTGCAGTAGTGTGTTTGTTGAACGTAATTTTATTCCTTCCTTCAGGTCAGGTCCGTGCGGAATCTGATGAAGCTTCATACTGGAGAGGATATTCGGATACATACTTCTATGACAATGTGTTAACCGAGCAGGAAAGGGAACTGTATGACCTTTTCGATGGGGCCTTTGAAGAGGCGCTCCTGAATGATGAGTACTATAACAACATTTATGTGGATCTCTCTTCTTACAGATTTGATGACAGCGAAGAGACAATGTATTACGTTAACGATGTATTGATCCTGGTGATACATTGTAATCCGCAATATTTCTTCTGGTGGATCTCGGTTCCTTCCTATGGTGAGATAGACGGCCAAAACTGTCTTAAGGGCTATATTCTCGGTGTTGCTCCTGATTTCCGTTCAGGCTATGACAGGGCAATTGCAAAAGAAGAGGTAAGGAAACTTCTGGATTCTTATATTGATGCCGTTCCGAAGGATGCTCTTCCTGAAGAAAAGGAGAAGATGATCCATGATCTAATGTGTGAGAGGATAACATATGGAGATTATATCCTTCCGAGCGGAACGTCTCATACTCAGGGCATATACAGCGCTCTTAAGGGTAGTACCGTATGTCAGGGATATGCGGATCTGTTTCAGTGTCTGATGTGTAAGCTCGGGATAGAGTGTATTTTTACGGCCGGAACAGGTCATGCATGGAATTATATAAAACTTCACGGATATTGGTTCCTCGTCGATGTTACGGCAGATGATTGTTTTGAGCCTTGCGGATATGTTCGTTATAACAGCGATATCAGTATCTATAAAACGGAAGGCTTTATGGTAAGGATGGTTGCCGGAATTGATCCTGCTTATGACCAGGTGGATGATGACCCGCTGGGTGATTATTCTTATACCAATTATTCTTCGCGATATATAAAGCAGGGAAACGAGACATTTTTCATCCTTAATGATATCTATGACAGTAACGGCCTTCTTGCTGTCTGTATTTCTTCCGATACCAGTAAGACCGTGAAGGTAAAGTATAACGACAGATGGTATAAAGTCGTAAACTACAGCGATCCCGGAAGTTCTTCCTATGTTCCCGTAGTCGAGAAAAAAGACTTCTCTGATTTTGTCGAACGCCTGTATGTCAAGGCTCTCGGCCGCGATTCCGAGAAAGCCGGCAAGGATTTCTGGTGCGATAAGGTTCGAAAAAGTGAGATGTCGGGAGCCGAGTGTGCCAGGGGATTTCTGTACAGTGAAGAATTTATGAATAAGGGCCTTGATGACAGCGAGTTCTTGAAGACCCTTTACAGGACTTTCTTTGACCGAAATGCCGAAGAAGATCCGGAAGGCTTTAGCTATTGGATGGGGCAGATCCAAAGCATCGGAAGGACGCAGGTCATAGAAAGCTTCATAAATTCCGAAGAATGGTGCGATCTTTGTGTTTCCTATGGCGTGTCTTCAGGCGCATCCTATGCCGTATCTTCTGTTGCAACTGCTGATTCCGTATCTTTTTCGAAAAGGTTATATACGGAATGCCTCGGAAGGACGCCTGAAGCAGGCGGACTTAGATACTGGAGCCTCGGATTGGCAAGAAAGGATCTTACCGGAAGTCAGGCTGCAAGGGAATTCTTTTACAGTGATGAGTTTAAGGGCCTGGGACTCGACGATAAGGAATATGTCATAAGACTTTACAGGACTTTTATGGGAAGAGATCCTGAAAAAGAGGGTTTTGATCATTGGGTCGGAGCACTCGAAAACGGCATGAGCAGAGATGATGTATTTACATTCTTCTGCAATTGTCCTGAATTTGCGGATATATGTAAGGAATATTCTATCTCGGCGTAAAAAACTGGAGGAAGATGTGTTATGAAAAGATTTATAAGTTTTTGTCTTTCACTGATCATGGTGCTTAGTATCTTAACGGTTTTCCGAACAGATACGGCAGCTTCGGATGATGAGAAGGCCTATTGGAAGTCTTACTCGAATGACTACTATTACTGGCGATTGAACGAACAGGACAGGGCCGTATATGACTGTATAGACAAAGGACTTGAAGAGTTTTTGCTCAGTGATGAGGAAGACGACGAGGTTTGCTTTGACCTGAGGGAATTCAATATCGTAAGTACTCCTGAAATCAGACACAGGATCGGAATGATCTATCATGTCGTGTCTCAGAATAATCCTCAGTATTTTTATGTGGGCATTAACCTCAGGCTTACGGATTATCAGGTTGATGATGTTTCATATTGCGACTTTTTATACATCGATGTATATCCTGATTTTCAGAAAGGTGAGGACAGAGCAAGAGCCAGGGAAGACGTAAGTTCCATATTGGAATCATATGTTAAAGAGGTCCCTTCAGATGCGCTTCCTGAGGAAAAGGAGAAGATCATTTACGATCTCATATATGAAAGGGTTACTTACGCAGAGTATGTTCTGCCAAGCGGTATTGTCTCTACACAGTCCATGTACAGTGCCGTAAAAGGAAAGACTGTCTGCATAGGATACGCCATGCTGTTTGCAGCTTTGATGAATAAAGTCGGTGTTCAGTGCGTCGTAAACGGAAGTTCATGCCATGCCTGGAATATGATCAATCTTCACGGTTATTGGTATTGTGTCGATACGACAGATGCAGGTTGTTTTGATACTATCCCGTATCATTGCTATAACCAACGATATGGTCTTTTGATCCCTGACGGCCTTTATGAAGAGATATGTCCTATCGTCGATATCGCCTATGATAATCTTGAAGAGACGACCAGTCATACTTCAAGATATATCCGTCAAGGGTCTCAAACATTCTTTATCGTAAACGATCTTGATGACTATTATGGAAGACTTGCACTTTGCATAACTTCCGATACGACTTCTGTTAAGACAGTATGTTATAACGGCAAGAGGTATAACGTTATTAATTTTGCGGCTTCCGATACAGGTTCTTTTGTTCCTACGGTTGAGAAGAAAGACTTCTCTGATTTTGTGGAAAGGTTATATGTTAATTCCCTGGGAAGAGCTTCAGAAACAGACGGTAAAGCCTTCTGGTGCGGTAAGGTTGAAAGCGGGGAGATGACTGGTTCTGATTGTGCAAGAGGTTTTTTGTACAGTAAGGAGTTCCTGGATAAAAAACTGGATGATAAGGCATTCTTAACTGTTCTTTACAAGACCTTTTTCGATAGAAATGCAGAAGATGATCCGGAAGGATTTAAGTATTGGATGGGACAGATCGGCAGTATCGGAAGGTCAAGGGTGATCGAAGGGTTCATCAATTCCGAGGAGTGGTGTGATCTTTGCGTTTCCTACGGAGTAAAAGCGGGGGCCGACTACGCCAGGGCAGGTGCTGCTACTTCTGATTCGGTTGCTTTTGCTACGAGGCTTTATACCGAATGTCTCGGAAGAGAACCTGAAACAGACGGACTTAAGTTCTGGAGTATCGGTATCTCAAGCCTTGAGATCAAGGGAAGCTATGCGGCTCACGAGTTTTTCTACAGCAGGGAATTTGTTGAGCTGAACCTTGAAGACGGTGAGTATGTAAGAAGGCTTTACAGGACCTTCATGGGAAGAGATCCTGAAAAAGAGGGCTTTGAACATTGGGTTAATGAACTTAAGAACGGTAAGTCCAGAGATGATGTTTTCAACTTTTTCGCGAATTGCGAGGAATTCACAAAGATCTGTGAGGATTATTCTATCGAAAGATGAACATCATACAAAGATTTGATGCGAAAACGTGAATAATATAGCTGTATTCTCAATTGACAAACACCTTCGCCCTTAATTATAATTTTTTTATTTGAAATAAAGGTATACGGAGGACTAGTCATGGGACTTACTATTTCGCAGAAGATAATCAAGGATCACCTTTTGTCAGGTGAGATGAAGGCAGGAGAGGAAGTATCCATCAGGATCGACCAGACTCTCACACAGGATTCTACAGGTACAATGGCATACTTGCAGTTCGAGGCGATCGGAGTTCCACAAGTAAAGACTAAGCTTTCTGTAGCATATATCGATCACAACACGATCCAGTCCGGATTCGAGAATGCTGATGATCACAAGTACATTCAGACAGTAACAAGCAAGCACGGTATCAGATTCTCAAGACCTGGTAACGGTGTTTGCCATCAGGTTCATATCGAGAGATTCGGTGTTCCCGGTCAGACTCTTCTCGGTTCTGACTCACACACACCTACATGCGGCGGTATCGGAATGCTCGCTATCGGTGCAGGCGGACTTGATGTAGCAGTTGCAATGGGCGGCGGTCCTTACTACATCACAATGCCTAAGATGGTAAGAGTTAACCTCGTTAACAAGCTCGCTCCTTGGGCTACAGCAAAAGACATCATCCTTGAAGTGCTCCGTATCTTCACAGTTAAGGGCGGTGTAGGTAAGATCTTCGAGTATGCAGGTGAGGGTGTAAAGACACTTTCAGTTCCTGAGAGAGCAACTATCACGAACATGGGTGCAGAGCTTGGTGCAACAACTTCCATCTTCCCATCTGATGAAGTTACACAGGCTTTCCTTAAGGCTCAGGACAGAGAGAATGTCTGGACAGAGCTTAAGGCTGATGTTGACGCAGTTTATGATGAAGAGATTACTATCGATCTTGCAACACTTAAGCCTTTGATCGCTAAGCCTCACATGCCTGACCTCGTTGTACCTGTAAGTGAGATCGCAGGTCTTAAGGTCGATCAGGTATGTATCGGTTCTTGTACGAACTCTTCACTTTACGATATGCTCAAGGTTGCTGCTATCCTTAAGGGTAAGACAGTTCATCCTGATGTTTCCCTCGTTATCGCTCCGGGTTCCAAGCAGGTATTCAATATGCTCGCTGAGTGCGGAGCTCTTGCTGATATGATCGCTGCAGGCGCTCGTATCCTTGAGTGTGCATGCGGACCTTGTATCGGTATGGGTCAGTCTCCTAAGACAAACGCTGTATCTTTGAGAACAAATAACAGAAACTTCTACGCTCGTTCCGGAACAGCTTCCGCTTCGATCTATCTCGTAAGCCCTGAGGTTGCTGCTGTTGCAGCTATCACGGGTGTGGTTACGGATCCTTGCGACTTCGGTGAGCCACCTGTAGTTTCAATGCCTTCCAGCTTCAAGGTTAACGACAACATGGTCATCATGCCGTCTAAGACACCTGATGAGGTTGAGGTAGTAAGAGGACCAAACATCAAGCCATTCCCTGTAAATACAGCACTTAAGGATGAGGTAGACGGTAAGGTTCTCGTTATCCTCGAAGATAACATCACAACAGACCACATCATGCCTTCTAACTCCAAGCTCCTTCCGTTCAGATCCAACGTACCTTATCTTGCAGACTTCTGCCTTACGCCTTCTGATCCGGAGTTCCCGGCAAGAGCTAAGGCAAACAACGGCGGATTCATCGTTGGCGGTCAGAACTATGGTCAGGGTTCTTCCCGTGAGCACGCAGCTCTCGCACCTTTGCAGCTCGGTGTTAAGGGTGTAATCGCTAAGTCTTTCGCAAGAATCCACATGGCTAACCTTATCAACAACGGTATCCTTCCTTTGACATTCGCTGATGAGGCTGATTACGATAAGCTCGGCATGCTCGATGAACTTACTATCGATAACGCTCGTGAGCAGGTCAAGGCGGCTGTTAACGGTTCTCTCGTAACAGTTAAGAACGTAACTAAGGGAACAACATTTGACTGTAAGCTCGCTATCTCAGAGCGTCAGGCAGGTATGCTCCTTGCAGGCGGTCTTTTGAACTACACAAGAGAACAGGCATAATAAATCCACGAAAGAGGAATAAGAAATTGCTTACGCAAGATGAAAAGAATAATGAATTAAAGATCATTACATCGGAAGTTGCTTCCAGGTCTAAGATCAATCCGGAGCTTTATAACAAGTACAATGTAAAGCGCGGACTTAGAAACAACGACGGTACCGGTGTTCTCGTAGGCCTTACCGAGGTCGGCGAGGTAATGAGCTATATCGTAGATGATGCTGAGCGCGTACCTGTTGAAGGTAAGCTTTTCTACAGAGGCTACGATGTCAAAGATCTCGTTAAAGGATTCTATAACAAGGGGCGCTTCGGTTATGAGGAGATCGCTTTTCTTCTCATCACTGGCGAACTTCCTACAGAAGAGGAATATAAGAAGTTTACGGGTCTCCTTCAAAGTTGCAGGGAGCTTCCGGAAAACTTCACTGAGGACATGATACTTAAGGCACCAAGCCCTGATATCATGAACAAGCTTGCAAGAACAGTTCTTGCACTTTATACATATGACAGTGACCCTGATTCCGTTAAGGTCGATAATGTCGTACGTCAGTGCATCGAGCTTATTGCCAGATTCCCGGTCCTCGTATCTTATGCTTATATGGCACGTCGTCACTATATCGACGGCAAGAGCCTTTACATCAGAAAACCTAATCCGGATTACTCCACAGCTGAGAATATCCTTTATCTCATCCGTAAGGACGGTAAGTTTACTGAGCTCGAAGCTAAGATCTTGGATCTTTGTCTTGTTCTTCATGCTGAGCACGGAGGCGGTAATAACTCTTCGTTTGTTACTCATGCCGTATCTTCCACAGGTGCTGATACTTATGCTGTTATCGCAGCTGCTATCGGTTCACTTAAGGGACCTCAGCACGGTGGCGCAAGTAACAAGGCTTATATGATGATGCAAGATCTCATGGCTAATGTTTCTGATTATAAGGATGAGAATCAGGTTTACGATTATCTTGCCAAGATCATCCGTAAGGAAGCATTTGATAAATCAGGCCTCATCTATGGTATCGGTCATGCAGTATATACATTATCCGATCCTAGAACAAAGACGCTTTGCGAATATGCAAGAGAGCTTTCCATCAAGACAGGTAAGGAAGATGTATTTGATCTTTACCAGCTTGTTGAAAGGATCGCTCCTAAGGTATTTGCTGAGGTTAAGAAGTCAGATAAGATCGTTTGCGCTAACGTTGATTTCTATGCAGGCTTCATCTACTCGATGCTCGGTATTCCGCCTGTTCTTTTCATTCCGCTCTTTGCATGTGCAAGAGTTGCAGGATGGAGCGCTCACAGGATCGAGGAGCTCGTATCGGGCGGAAGGATCATGCGACCGGCTTATAAATGTGTCAACAAGAGAAGACAATATATCGAGATGCAAGACAGATAAAAACATAAGCAACTGCTCATTCGGGCAGTTGTTTTTTTATCTTTAAAACTTGACATTTAATATGCATAACGTTGTAAAATCTCTTTATATAGAAATAAGGGAGTTACTATATGAAGGCGTCTAAGATCATACTTAAGGTTGTAATCGTACTTGTAATCGTTGTTGTCGTTATTCTTGCGGCAGTCCTTTTGTTCCTGAGGTTCAGTCCAACTGTAGGCGCTCATCCGGGAAAAGAAGACAGACAGATATATAAGGAGAAGAACGAGTACTTTGACGGTAAGGCGTTCCATAACATTAATGATGTTTCTACCATGTCAGGAGAAACTCAGAAGAAGGATAAAAGGGCAGTTCCGGAAAACACTATTCCGTGTGAGGAACCGACACTTCTCTCATCTCCGTCAGCTTCTGATCTTACATTTACATGGATCGGTCATTCTTCGTCATTGCTTCAGATGAACGGCATGAATATCCTTATCGATCCGGTCTTAAGCGACAGGAGCTCTCCTGTAGGTTTTGCAGGCCCAAAGCGCTTTTCTGAGTGTCCTTTTACATATGAATCACTTCCGGAGATAGATGTACTCTTTGTTTCACATGATCACTATGATCATCTTGATTACAAGACCATAAAGAATACTAAGGATAAGGTTGATACTTATATTGTTCCGTTGGGCGTAGATGTCATCCTCAAGGGTTGGGGAGTTGATGCTGATAAGATAAGAGTACTTAATTGGTGGGAAGATACCAAGGTAGGGGATATCACATTTACTCTTACTCCTTCACAACATTTTACGGGACGTGATCCGTTAAGATCCAATACTACTTTGTGGGGCGGATTGTACCTTTCAAGTGAAGAATATAAGGTCTATTACACAGGAGATTCCGGATATTTCGATGGCTTTGCCGAAGTAGGAGAAAGACTTGGCGCTCCTGATCTGATGCTTGCCGAATGCGGTCAGTATGACGAGGGCTGGGCTAAGATCCACATGTTTCCTGAGCAGACAGCGCAGGCAGGTATAGATTGCAAAGCTAAGTGGTTAGTTCCGATCCATTGGGGCACATTTTGCATCTGTAATAATGCCTGGGATGATTCAGCGATAAGAGTTACCGCTGCTGCAGAAGAGAAGGGGCTTGACCTTGCAACTCCCAGGATCGGGCAGACAGTAAATTATAGTGATATATCTTCTTATAATGAAAGATGGTGGGAAAACTTCTCTTGATGAAGCTTTTTCGAGAAAAAGAAAACCCCGAAGCAATTGCTTCGAGGTTAGTGGTGACCCCAACGAGAATCGAACTCGTGATTGCGCCTTGAGAGGGCGCCGTCTTAACCGCTTGACCATGGGGCCGTTTATTCACGCTTGTAAATATTAGCATACGAATTAAGTATTGGCAAGAACTTTTTTCACAAATATATGATATGTTTCTCGTTGGACTTCTTTATATAATATGGTAGACTATCTATATAAAAGAACATAAATTCGTTTTTCGAAGAAACAGAGATAAAAGGTATGGATGATTTTATTAGTATAAGAGGCGCGAGAGAGCATAATCTCAAGAATATCGATGTTGATATTCCGCGCGATAAACTTGTTGTATTAACAGGACTTTCAGGTTCAGGCAAGAGTTCTCTTGCTTTTGATACTATCTACGCAGAAGGACAGAGAAGATACGTCGAGTCATTGTCGTCGTATGCGAGAATGTTCCTCGGCCAGATGGAAAAGCCGGACGTTGATAAGATCGACGGATTGTCTCCTGCGATCTCCATAGATCAGAAGACTACAAGTAAGAACCCGAGATCTACAGTAGGAACCGTAACAGAGATATATGATTACTTAAGGCTCTTATATGCAAGAGTCGGTCAGCCTGTCTGCTGGAAATGCGGTAAGCCTATAAAGTCTCAGTCTATCGATCAGATAATCAATAAACTCTATGAATATCCTCTCGGAACCAGGATGATCGTTATGGCGCCTGTCGTAAGGGGAAGGAAAGGTGAGTTTGTCAAGCAGCTTGAAGATTACCGTAAATCGGGTTTTGTAAGAGCCCGTATCGACGGTTCCATGTACGAACTTGAAGAGGAGATCAATCTCGATAAGAATAAGAAGCATGAGATCGATATCGTTGTTGACCGTATCGTACTCAAGGAAGAGTCTATTACAAGACTTACGGATTCCTGTGAACAGGCCTTGAAGCTTGCTGACGGTATCTTGAACGTTGAAGTACAGATCGTTAAGGAAAATGATAACGGTGAAAGAGAATATGAGGTAAAAGAAGATTTCTTCTCTCAAAGACTCTCTTGCCCGGATTGCGGAATATCATACGGAGAAGTATCTCCGAGGATGTTCTCTTTCAACAATCCTTACGGTGCATGTCCTGAGTGCGCAGGAATCGGTGTTCTTACCAATGTGGATCCGGAGCTTTGCGTTACAGATCCGAAGCTTAGCCTTAACGAAGGTGCGGTAAGGACAGCAGGATGGAATTTTGATGATCCTAAGAGCTGGGGAAGAAGCTTCATAGTGGCTCTTTCCGAGAAATACGGCTTCTCGCTTGATACTCCTTATCATAAGCTTCCGAAGAAGATAAAAGACCTTATCATGTTCGGTAACGGCGGAGAAAAGATGAAGATAGATACAAGTAACAGTATCTATAAGCGTGATGGAGATTACTATTCCGCATGGGAAGGTGTCGTCCCGAGTGTTATGAGACGCTACAGGGAAGCGGGTTCCGAAGAGATGAAAGCTAATTATGAGCAGTATATGAGTATCTGCGTATGTCCTTCCTGTAACGGAGCAAGACTTAAGAAGGAAAGTCTGTCGATCCTTCTTAATAAGACTAATATAAGTCAACTTACGGATAAGTCTGTTAAGGATTGTAAGAACTTTTTGGGAAAACTTACTCTTTCGCAACGTAAGACTCAGATCGCTGAGTCGATCCTTCGTGAGATCGATAACAGACTTACGTTCCTTTGTGATGTAGGTCTTGACTATATGACATTAAGCAGGCCTGCTTCTACACTTTCAGGCGGTGAGGCACAAAGGATCAGACTTGCTACCCAGATCGGTTCAGGTCTTAAGGGAGTTCTTTATATTCTTGATGAGCCATCTATCGGTCTTCATCAAAGAGACAATAATAAGCTTCTTGCTACGCTTAATAAACTTAAGAACCTCGGTAATTCAGTTCTTGTAGTTGAGCATGATGAAGATACTATGCGTGAGGCTGACACGATCATAGATGTTGGCCCGGGTGCAGGTATCAACGGCGGACAGATCGTCGCCATGGGAAATGCCAAAGAGATTGAGAAGAATAAAGCTTCGATCACGGGCGATTACTTAAGCGGAAGAAAGTTTATACCTGTTCCTATCGACAGGAGGAAACCAAACGGAAAGTTTCTTAAGATCAGAGGAGCAAGTGCCAATAACCTTAAGGATATGGATGTAGATATTCCTCTCGGGCTTTTTACCTGTATTACGGGTGTTTCAGGTTCAGGTAAGAGTTCTCTTATTAACTCGACGCTTGTTCCTGTTCTTGAACATAAACTCAATGGTGCACGTAAGCGTAAGGTCAAGTGTAAGGATATCTCGGGATACAGTGATCTTGATAAGATAATCGTTATAGATCAGTCGCCTATCGGAAGGACTCCGAGAAGTAATCCTGCTACCTATATAGGAGTATTTGATCTTATAAGACAACTTTATGCCAATACTCCTGACAGTAAGGCGAGAGGTTATAAGAACGGAAGGTTCAGCTTTAACGTAAAGGGAGGCCGTTGTGAAGCTTGTTCAGGTGATGGTGTCATCAAGATCGAGATGCACTTCCTTCCTGATATCTACGTTAAATGTGACGTATGTAAAGGAAAAAGATATAACAGAGAGACATTAGAGGTAAAATATAAGGGTAAGAATATTTCTGACGTTCTTAATATGTCCGTTGATGAGGCGTGTGAGTTCTTCTCGAATATTCCCAAGATTTACCACAAAGTAAGGACTCTCAAGGATGTCGGATTGGGATATATTAAGTTAGGTCAGCCTTCTACGCAGTTGTCGGGTGGTGAAGCTCAGCGCATCAAGCTTGCTGCCGAATTGTCCAGAAGGTCGACGGGAAAGACGCTCTATGTGCTCGATGAGCCTACGACCGGCCTTCATATGGCCGATGTCCATAAGCTTGTTGACATTTTGGAACGACTCACCCAAAATAATAATACCGTCGTGGTTATCGAGCATAATCTTGATGTTATAAAGACATGTGATTACGTGATCGATCTGGGTCCTGAGAGCGGAGATAACGGCGGTACGATCATTGCAACGGGTACACCGGAGGAGATTTGCAAGGTCAAAGGCTCTTATACGGGTCAGTTCCTTAAACCTTTGCTCGATAAAGCAAAGAAGAACGACCAGTATACGTATCTCGAGTCTTTAATTGATAAGGATAGATTGGAAGAAGATGCGATGGAGATCATGACGGGCCCTAAGGTTCGTCGCAAAGTAAAAGAAAGTGGAGTATAAGATACAATGTCAATTTGTACGAAGTGTAAAAAACGAGTTGCCATCGTTTTTACCAGCCGTTATGAGAACGGACAAAGAATAGACGAAGGTTACTGCATTAAATGTGCATATGAATCAGGTCTGAGCGGCATTAGCGACATGTTTAAGGCTGCAGGCATAACAGAAGACAACATAGACGAGATGAGCGACAGAGTAGAGAACATGCTCGGAAATCAGAGTGTTTCCGATCCGTCTGAGTTCTTTAAGTCGATCCTCGATGCTGACGGACTTAATATGGACTTCGATGGAGATGAAGCTCCATACGAATTTGATGAGGACAGCTCAAATACCGGTGTCGTTGATAAACTTCCTTCTGAAGACGGAAGTCAGGGCGCTCCGGAAGGCGGTGCTTTCAATTATCAGGCAGACAAGAGAGGCAAGCGCAAGCTTAAGTTCTTAAGCGAGTTCGGAACTGATCTTACTGCAAGAGCTGCTGAAGGCAAGATCGACAGGATCCTCGGAAGAGACAAGGAGATCGACCGTGTAGTTCAGATCCTTAACAGACGTACGAAGAACAATCCTGTTTTGATCGGTGCGCCCGGTGTAGGTAAGACCGCTGTAGCACAAGGTCTTGCTCTTAAGATAGTAGAAGGTAAGGTTCCTGAAAAACTCCTTACAATGCGTGTATGGCAGCTCGATCTTCCTGCTATGGTCGCAGGTACCCAGTTCAGAGGTCAGTTCGAGAGCCGTATCAAGGGCGTTATAAATGAAGCTATGAGAGAGGAAAATGTAATCCTCGTTATCGACGAGCTTCATACCATCATGGGTGCAGGAGATGCAGAGGGTTCAACTAATGCTGCAAATATCCTTAAGCCTGCTCTTGCTAGAGGAGAGCTTCGTATCTTAGGTTCAACTACTACGGCTGAATACCGTAAGATCGAGAAGGATTCCGCATTGGAGCGCCGTTTCCAGAAGGTCATGCTCGATGAGCCTTCTGTTGAAGTTGCGATCGAGATCTTGAAGGGAATCAAGGATTATTATGAGAAGCATCATAACGTAACTTATTCTGATGAAGTAATCGAGTTTGCCGTTAAGGCATCCAAGAGATACATAACTGACAGGTACCTTCCTGATAAGGCTATCGACCTTATCGATGAGGCAGGTTCCAGAGCTAACCTTGAGAACATCAAGCTCGTTAAGCTTGCAAAGACAGAAAAGGAATTGAAAGCAGCTGAGGCTGAGTACAATTCTTATTCCGAAAGCCTTTCTGAACTACCTCCGGAAGAGCAGGAGAAGGGTTTTGCCAAGATGGCTGAGCTTAAGGCTAAGGTCGATAAGCTTAAGAACGAGCATGAAGCACTTAATAATGATATAGCTCCTGATCCTATCCAGATCGAGGATATCGCGAGAGTTATCGAGATGTGGACAGGTATCCCTCTTAAGTCTATCTCTGAGACTGAGACGGAAAAGCTCATCCACCTTGAAGAAAGACTTCATAAGAGAGTCATTGGTCAGGAACAGGCTGTAAGTGCTGTTTCCAAAGCTGTAAGACGTAACAGATCCGGCTTTACAAAGAAGCATAAGCCTGCATCGTTTATCTTTGTAGGTCCTACGGGTGTAGGTAAGACAGAGCTTGTTAAGGCTTTGGCTGAAGTAATGTTCGACAGCGAGGACGCGTTGATCAGGATCGATATGTCCGAGTATATGGAAGCTCATTCCGTTAGTAAGATGATCGGTTCTCCTCCGGGTTATGTCGGTCATGAGGATTCCGGACAACTTACGGAGCAGGTTAGAAGAAAGCCTTATTCGGTTATCCTTTTCGACGAGATCGAGAAGGCGCATCCTGACGTGTTTAACCTTCTTCTCCAGCTTTTGGATGAAGGACGTCTTACGGACAGCCACGGCTTACATGTAAACTTTGAGAATACGATCATCATCATGACTTCTAACGCAGGTAACTCTGCCAAGGCTAATACGATCGGATTTGAGAACGGAACGAGAGAAGCTCTCGAGAGCAGGGTAGCTTCGGCATTAAAGGAGACATTCAGACCTGAGTTCCTTAACAGAGTCGATGAGACCGTAATCTTTAATGAACTCACTCCTGAAGAGATCAGAAAGATCACAGATATCATGATGAAAGAAGTCTTTGAGGCTCTTTCCGAGAAGCATATCGAAGCTACGATCACTGATAAGGCTGCTGACGAACTTGCTCGTCTTGGCTACGATCCTAAGTTTGGTGCAAGACCTCTTCGTAAGGTCATCAGACAAAAGATCGAAGACAGGCTTGCTGATATGTTCCTTGAAGGCAAGTTAAACGGCTGCAAGAGTATCAAGATCGATTTCAAGAAGGACGAGTTTGTCTTTGATATAGTCGAGAGTGAAGAAGCTCTGGTTGTTGTAGTTCCTGATAAAAAGGAATCTAAATAAGTATTACGGAGGCTGTCTTATGGCAGCCTCTTATTTTGCTCGAAAAAAAGAACTGCCGATAAGCAGTTCTTTTTGGTTTGTCGTTTTGTAACTATGATATCAGCTTCTGTAGCTTCCGTTGATCTTAACGTAGTCGTAAGAAAAATCACATGTAAACATCCTGTCTTCGAATGTTCCGTTATTAAGGTCTACAGTTACTTCGATATCGTGCTCAGCAAGAAGCTTTGCTGCTGCTTCTTCATCCGTTATCGTAGCATCTCCGTTTTCGCAGACCTTAAGATCTCCCACGTACATATCGAGCTTATTAGGATCAAAATCAGCTCCGGAGTATCCTGCAGCAGTGATGAAACGGCCGAAGTTTGCATCTTCGCCGAAGATAGCTGTCTTACAAAGTGGGGAACGTGCGATAGCTGTAACAACGAGCTTAGCATCCTTTTCTGTTGCTGCACCCTTAACCTTTACTTCAAGAAGCTTTGTAGCGCCTTCACCGTCGCATGCGATCATTCTTGCAAGGTCAGTGGAGAGCTGCTCGAGAGTGGAGTAGAAGATGTCAGCATCTTCGGTATCCTTAACGATCTCTACTTCGCTTGCACCGTTAGCAAATACCATGACTGAATCGCATACGGATGTATCTCCGTCAACGCTTACACGGTTAAATGTGTGTGAAACAGCCTTTTTGAGCATATCATCAAGAAGGGATTTGTCGATCTTAGCGTCTGTTGTAAATACGCAGATCATTGTAGCAAGGTTAGGGTGGATCATTCCTGAACCCTTTGCCATAGCTGCAACGGAGATCTCCTTACCGTTCTGAAGTGTGATCTTGGCACTTACTTCCTTAGGAACCGTATCTGTTGTCATCATTGCAAGTTCAGCATTATGAGCAGATGCTTCATCGCTGCTAAGTGATGATACGAGGTTTGGTACATGAGATACCATCTTCTCGACAGGAAGCCTTATACCGATAACGCCTGTGGAAGCAGTGAGGACCTCAGAAGAGTCGATATCGAGTTCTTTGGCGATCGCCTTAGCGATCTGATCAGCATCTTCTTCGCCTACAGGACCTACGCAAGCATTGGCATTTTTCGCATTGATGGCAATGGCACGCTTAGGAAGCTTATTGTCGATCAATTTGATGGATCTTTGAAGGGAATGACCCTTAACAAGATTTGATGTATATACACCGCTTACTGTAGCAGGTGTCTCTGAATATATGAGTGCGAAATCAAGCTTGCCTTCGCCCTTGAGATCAGCGCAGACGCCGGAAGCTTTAAAGCCCTTAGGTATCGTGATATATGAAGTCTCCATATGACTCTCCTTATAATATAATTCTGTAAACACAAGAGATTTTACGCTTGAAAACGTTTTAAGGCAATTATCCGTTGCCCAAAGTTTTATAAAGGCAGGAAAAATGATGTGTCAAAATTATTTCTTGACTTTATTTCATGTTAACAATATAATCTTTCGTGCTGAGGTAATAGTGCTTTTACATGGTGGGATTAGTTCAGTTGGTTAGAGCGCTAGTTTGTGGCACTAGAAATCATGGGTTCGAATCCCATATCCCACCCCACTTTTTCCTTTTTAAAAAATTCAGGTCGCACTTGATCCTATGACATTGGGGTGTCGCCAAGTGGTAAGGCACGGGTCTTTGACTCCCGCACCGTAGGTTCAATTCCTGCCACCCCAGCCATTTTTGGTTCACTAGCTCAGTTGGTAGAGCACTTGACTTTTAATCAAGGGGTCTGGGGTTCGAACCCCCAGTGAGCCACCAAGAGTTGCTTCATATGGGCAACTCTTTTTGTTTGTAAGAAATTGTTTCCCGTTCAAAGTTTACAAATCTAATATTTAATTTAGAATAAAAGCATGGAACAAAGTATACCGTATGACATTTGCTATAGACGCGAGAAGGATGAAGTGTTTGCCATAGAGACAGACAGGCTCAGGCTTTCTGTCCTTAAAAAGAATGCTGCGGAAAAGGTGAATGATTACTACTGCAGGAACAGGGCTTTCCATAAAAGGTGGGCTCAGACTCAGCCTGATTCATATTTCACCGTAAAGATACAGAAGGAATATCTTAAGAGCGATGTTTCCATGTTTTACAATGACAGAATGCTGCCGCTTTATATTTTCGAGAAGAATGATCATGATAGGGTAATAGGGAGGATATCTTTATTCAATATTGTCAGAGGCGGTATGCAAAGTGCTGCCATAGGTTATCATCAGGATGAGGATTTCTGCGGTAATGGTTTTATGAGCGAAGCCATAAGAGCTGTCGCGAAGTTCGGTTTTGATGAACTTAAGCTTCACAGGATCGAGGCATTCATACTTCCGGAGAATGAAAGATCCATAAATCTTGTCAGGAAGGCAGGTTTTAAGGAAGAGGGGCTCAGGTTTTCCTATATGCATATAAACGGCAGGTGGGAAGACCATATAGGCTTTGCGCTTTTTGCGGAAAATCTGCAAGAAATGAAAAAATAACGTTGAAATTTCGAAAAGTATTATAAAATAGAAAAAGTATGAGATAATATTCATATACGGATTTGGAGGTATCTTACATGAAGCGTTCTTCATTGATCATAAAGCTTGGTTCTTTGGCACTTATTTCTGTTATGGCTTTCTCATTGACAGCATGCGGTAAGAAGAATAAGGAGAAGAAAGAGACCAAGGAGACAGAAGAGCAGACAACAGAAGAGACAACGACAGTTCCTTTGATCGAGACAACTTCTGTTCCTGTCTATTCAGGACCTATGACTAATGATGTTACTGTTTCATGGGGTGAGACTGAGCTTGAGGCTCCTGTCGTAAGATACATCAAGACAACGGCTGATTATATCAATGTACGTAAGGGACCTGGTACTGACTTTGATGTTGTAGCAAAGTTTGCCAATAACATGCAGATCGTTGTTGTAGCATCCACTGATGGCGGTTGGTACAAGACCAATGACGGTTTCTATGTATCCGGCGAATTGCTTTCCGAGACACCAAGTTGATTTTTTTCAAAAAAGTTCTAGACAATTTTAGACGTGTGTTGTATCATACTTAGGCGTTTGACACACGTCAATGTCATGCGGGTGTAGTTCAATGGTAGAACTCCAGCCTTCCAAGCTGATCACGTGGGTTCGATTCCCATCACCCGCTCCACTTATTTGGGTCTATAGCTCAGTTGGATAGAGCAACAGCCTTCTAAGCTGTGGGTCGGAGGTTCGAGTCCCCCTAGGCTCGCCAAATCAATTAGGTAGAGCCCTTGTACAGGGGCTCTTTTTTTATCTCTTTTTTATCGAAAACAAAGTGTTAAAAACGTTCGTTTTTTTGAACATTGCTATTTAAAACATAATGGTATAATTGTTCTATGTTTATTTTAGGGGGTAACTATGGCTAAGAAACCTGAGTACGGCAATGACAGTATCTCAATGCTCAAAGGTGCAGACAGAGTAAGGAAGAAGCCGCAGGTAATATTCGGTTCCGATAATCTCGAAGGTTGTATACATTCATTCTTCGAGATCTTGTCCAACTCTATCGATGAAGCTCGTGAGGGCTACGGTGATAAGATTATAGTAACAAGAGGAAAAGACGGTTCATTGACTGTCGAAGACTTCGGACGTGGAATCCCGTTGGACTTTAACCCTAAGGAAGGAAGATTCAACTGGGAACTTGTTTACTGCGAGCTTTATGCGGGCGGTAAGTATGATAAGAATTCCGGACAGGGATCTTATGAGTATTCCCTGGGTCTTAACGGTCTTGGTGCATGTGCTACGCAGTATGCATCCGAGTTCTTTGATGTTACGGTTTTCCGTGATAAGACAAAGTACACTCTTCATTTCCGCAAGGGTGAAGTAATAGGCGAGCCGGGCGAGGAGCTCGTAAAGGAGCCTTACAGATTCCTTCGTACAGGTACCATCCAGCACTGGAAGCCTGACAGTGAAGTATTTACTGAGACTGTTATCCCGATCGAAGCTTTCAAGGACATAATCAAGAAACAGGCTATCGTTAACAGCGGTGTTGAGTTTATCCTCAAAGATGAAGCTACAGGTGAAGAGTTTAGTTATAAGTATCCTGAAGGAATCATGGGATACTGTGAAGAACTTAATAATATGCAGGGCTTTACGGAGCCTTACAAGTTTGACGGTGAGGGTAAGGGCAGAGATGCTGCTGACCGTGATGAATATAAGGTAAAAGCCGAAGTAGTATTCTGCTTCAACAACGAAGTTAATGTAGTTGAATACTTCCACAACTCGAGTTTTCTTGAGTACGGCGGATCTCCTGATAAGGCCGTAAGAAGCGCTTTCGTATCCGAGATCGATAAGCAGATCAAGGACAGAGATAAATATAAGGCTAATGAGAGTAAGATCACATTCCAGGATGTTGTCGATTCTCTTATCCTTGTATCGAGCACATTCTCTACTCAGACTTCTTACGAGAACCAGACAAAGAAAGCTATAAACAATAAGTTCGTTCAGGAGTTTATGACGAATCTTATAAGACAGAAACTCGAGATCTGGTTTATCGAGAACAAGAACCTCGGTGATAAGGTCGTTGAGCAGATCCTTGCCAATAAAAGAGCAAGGGAAAATGCCGAGAAGAACCGTGTAGCTGCGCGTAAGAAGGTTCTCGGCAATGTCGATAACATAAATAACAGGATCAAGAAATTCTCTGACTGTAACAGTAAAGATACTTCCATAAGAGAGCTTTACATAGTTGAGGGTGATTCCGCTAAGGGTGCCGTCATGCAGGCGAGAAATGCTGATTTCCAGGCCGTCATGCCTGTAAGAGGTAAGATCTTGAACTGCCTTAAGGCAAGCTACGCCGATATCCTTAAAAGTGAGATCATTACCGATCTTGTTAAGGTATTGGGATGCGGTATCGAGATCCAGGGTAAGCATTCCAAGGACCTCAGCAGTTTTAACATTGATCTTTTGCGCTGGAACAAGATCATAATCTGTACCGATGCCGATGTTGACGGATATCAGATCAGGACACTCATACTTGCGATGATCTACAGGCTCTGTCCTAAGCTTATCGAGGAAGGTTATGTTTATGTAGCTGAATCTCCTCTTTTCGAGATCACGCTTAAGAGCAAGTCCAAGAAAGACGATGAAGATAAGATCTTCTTTGCTTATGACGAGAGAGAAAAGGCTGAGATCGTTTCCAAATACGGAATCGAGAACCTTAAGCTCATGAGATCCAAGGGTCTTGGTGAGAACGAGCCTGAGATGATGAGCCTTACGACTATGAATCCGAAGACCAGAAGACTTATCAAGATCTGCCCTGAGGAAGCTGAGAAGACTGCTGAAGTATTTGAGCTCTTACTCGGTGACAATCTCCAGGGAAGAAAACAGCATATCGAAGAAGACGGACATCTCTACCTTGATATGCTTGATATCGGTTAATGCGAGGGAACTATGGCTAAGAAGAAAAAAGAAGAGATTATCGATATGACACCGGATATGCCGGCAAAGGATCAGCCGATCACTGAGATGCTCGAGACGAACTATATGCCTTATGCGATGAGCGTTATCGTTTCTCGTGCTATTCCTGAGATCGACGGATTTAAGCCGTCACACCGTAAGCTTCTTTATACGATGTACAAGATGGGACTTATGACAAAGGAGAGGACAAAGTCCGCCAATGCCGTAGGTCAGACCATGAAGCTCAATCCTCACGGTGATGCGGCTATCTATGAGACGATGGTCCGTATGACAAGAGGTAATGCAGCACTTTTGCATCCTTATGTTGATTCAAAGGGTAACTTCGGTAAACAGTACTCGAGAGACATGGCTTATGCTGCATCGAGGTATACGGAAGTTAAGCTCGAGAAGTTCTGTGAGTTTATTTTTGACGGTATCGATAAGGATGCCGTGGATTTTATCGATAACTATGACGGTACGATGAAGGAGCCTACGCTTCTTCCTGCAGCTTTCCCTTCGGTACTCGTAAACAGTAACCAGGGTATCGCCGTAGGTATGGCTTCCAATATCTGTTCCTTTAACCTTAAGGAAGTATGCGAAGCTACGATCGCGCATATGAAAGATCCTTCTGATGATCTTCTTGAGATCATGCCTGCACCTGATTTTTCGGGAGGCGGACAGATCCTTTACGATAAAAAGACGATGAAGGAGATCTATGAGACAGGACGTGGTTCAGTAAGGATCAGAGGTAAATACAATTCAGATCCTAAGAAGAATACCATCGAGATCTATGAGATCCCTTATACGACTACCTGCGAAGCTATCATCGATGAGATCTGTGAACTCGTTAAGCAGGGTAAGATCAAGGAAATAAGCGATATCAGAGATGCAACGGACATCAATGGTCTTAAGATCATCATCGAATGTAAGAGAGGCACCGATCACGATGCACTCATGACCAAACTTTTCAAGTTTACTAAGCTCGAGTCACCGTTTGCGTGTAACTTTAACGTGCTTATCGACGGTTCTCCTAAGGTCCTTGGTGTATACGGCCTCATGGATGAGTGGCTTAAGTGGAGAAGAGAGTGCATCAAGCGTGAGACTGCTTTCGACCTTGGTAAGAAGAAAGAAAGACTTCACCTTTTGGAAGGTCTTGCAAAGATCTTGCTCGATATCGATAAAGCTATCTCCATAATCAGGAACACTGAACTCGAGGAAGATGTAGTTCCTAACCTCATGAAAGGTTTTGGCATCGACGAGATCCAGGCTGAGTACGTGGCTGAGATCAAGCTCCGTAACATAAATAAGCAGTACATCCTTAACAGGACTGCAGATATTGCGAAGTTGAACGAAGAGATCGCTGACCTTGAAGACTTCCTCAATAAACCTAAGAGGATCGACAACAAGATCATCGAAGTCCTTAAGAATGTCATCAAGAAATATGCACAGGACAGAAAGTCCGAAGTCGTTATGCAAGATGACGTTGAGGTATTTACTCCTGGTCAGGAGATCGAAGATTATAACGTCAGGATCATGCTCACAAAGCACGGTTATCTTAAAAAGCACACTCTCGTTTCCCTCAGGAGCGCAGGTGAGCTTAAGACCAAGGAGGATGATGAGATATTCATCGATGTTGAGGCAAGCAACCTCAACGATATCCTGATCTTTACCGATAAGGCTAACGTTTATAAGGCAAAAGCTTATGAACTTGATGACACCAAGCCTAGTGAGTACGGCCATTATCTACCGGGAACTCTTGGTATGGAAGACGGTGAGAATATCCAGTTCATGATCGTTACCAAGGATTATAAGGGTAATCTCCTTATCGGCTTTGAGAATGGTAAGGTTGCGCTTTTCCCGATAAATGTCTATGAGACAAAGCAGAACAGGAAGAAGCTCATCAACGCATTCTTCGGCGGCTCGAGAGCTATATCATTCATCGTTCTCAATGAGAATGAGAATCCTGATCTTGTTGCTCAGAGCGATATCTCAAAGGCTGCAGTCTTTGAGTCGAGCCTTGTTCCTTTGAAGTCGACAAGGACTACACAAGGTGTTCAGCTCCTTACTTCTAAGAGAGGTTCCAAGATGGTAAGCATCAAGCGTGTGGAAGATGTCTCGTTCAAGGATCCGGAGTACTTCAGGATCAGAAGACTTCCTGCCGTAGGCTACTTCATCAAGGACGATCTCATGATGGATAAGCAGATCAACTTGAATCTTGAAGGTATCTGATATTGAGAAACAGTATTACTGACAGCATTTTTGAGACAGAGACCAACAGAAAGCCCGTAAGTTTCCTTTACTGGCTCTCTATAGGTCTTTGTCTTTTGTCGTTATTGTTCTCGATCTTTGTTTTCTTCTATATCGACAAGAGCAAGGAGTCGGAAGCTTCCATAATCCCTGCTTTTGAGGATGCTTTGAACGAGGGAAGATATGCCGATGCTCTTGACATGTACAGGAGCATACATGATTCCAGTGTCTCTTCCGATAAGACATCCGACTCTGATGCTGAAGTCCTGAGTCAGATGGAAAATCTCGTATATGAAAAGACCGTAACTATCGAAAACAAGATAAGATTCGAACGTTATAACCTCAAAAATGATGACCTGAAGTTCCTTAATGGTATGGGAGAGATCACATATTCGCATCTGTCAAACTGGCTTAATCTCCTTTGCGAGGATTTTCTTCTCGGCAACATCGAAAAGCCTGATATCACGTTCATCTTTAACGAGATCATGAACGTCGACAATATATCGGCCGTAGCATCTCCGCTCCTTCGTGAAGTCGATTCGATCGAGCGCGCCAGAGGTGTCGTTCAGGCCGCTGAGCTTGAATATACCAAGGGTGACTATATCTCTGCGGTACAGCAGTATAATACGATCCTTGAAGATTCCGAAGGTTTCGTATATAACTTTGCCGACAGGCGAGTCGATGAGATAAAGGAGATCATGTATCAGCCTATGCTCGAAAAGTGTGAGCACATGCTCGCACGATACCAGTACTACTCAGCCGAGGAGATCCTGTCGAGCCTAGCGGTGATATTCCCTGAAGATACCCGTATAGGAAATGACCTTATCATTGCAACCGAAAAGACTTCTCCTGTCGTGGATTATTACGGCTCTGTGGAGGTTATCTGCGTCAGGTCCCTGATCGCTGACAGTACGCTTGCTTTTGAGGTCAACTATAATTCCGGTAACGAAGACATATACATGACTACGGTCGAGTTTTCGAGAATGCTCGAAGAACTTTATGCGCAGAATTATGTGCTCGTAGATGCTGAAGCCCTGGTAGATATCTCTAACGAAGAGTATCTCGTCGAACAGACCCTGAGGGTTCCTGAAGGCAAGAAACCTTTGATCCTTGTCATCGAAAACCTTGACTATTCACTCCGCAATTACGGAACCGGAACATGCGAAAAACTCGTTATCAACGATCAGGGCGAGATCTGCGGACAGTACGTTAACTCCGAAGGACAGGAGATCGTTCAAAGGTCTGCCGAAGCGATCGGTATCCTTGATATGTTCATTGAAGATCATCAGGATTTCTCCTTTAATGGTGTAAAGGGCGTCATATCCATATGCGGATATGAATCATGCTTCGGTTATGTAGTATCCGAAGACGAGATAGATGACCATAACTTTGCACTTAACGCCATAGGAAGACCAAGTGAAGATGTTACGACTCAGGAGATCGAGGCTAACAGAAACACTGTAGCTCAGATAGTGGAGATCCTTAAGGATACCGGCTGGAAGTTCGCTTCTTCAACATACGGTAACATCAATGCCGAGGCATCTACCATGGACGAGATCGTTTCTGATTTCGAGAAATGGGAAGATCAGATAGGTTCGCTTTTGGGTCCTACTCATATGATCGTATATCCTAACGGCAACTTCATAAACGGTACGGATCCGAGGGCTGAATATCTTAAAGACAAGGGTTTCAGGATCTTCTTCGGCATAGGTCCTAATCCGTATTATACGTACGGTATCAACTATCTTTACTATGACAGGACGTTGATCAACGGATCCACCATGCGTAATGCGGACCTGTCGAGACTGTTTGATGTGACTAAGGTTTATGATGACGCCAGAGTCAAGAAAATGGAGTGAATTTTATAAAATCGCTTTAAAATATGGATTTTGTTTTTTATAATGAAAGCGTATTTGACATAGTTTTGAAATATATATTGATTATAATAAGTGTATAATTTAATGGATGGAGGATAAATATATGGCAAAAACTGATAGATTAAGTCAATATTTGGATAATGATGTACTTCTTTGGAAGGACAAGAAGCGCTATTTGGGATTGCCTATTTCTTTCACCACTTACAGTTTTGACAACAATCGTTTGTATATCCGTAAGGGACTTATAAATACTACCGAGGATGAGATCCTTCTTTACAGGATCCTTGATGTAACGATCAGACGTTCTTTGGGTCAGAAGATCTTCGGTGTCGGAAGCATCATACTTAATACTGCAGACCAGACATCTCCTGTTATCGAGATCAAGAACATCAAGAACTCTGACAGGGTAAGACGCGCATTAAGTACGATCGTTGAGAAGGAAAGAGACGAGAAGCGAGTTCTCGGTAAGGAAATGTTCGGTTCGGCAGGTATGGAGCTTGGAGACTTTACGGCTCACAACCTTGATTTGGATTAATAGAATAAGAGGTATGTTTTGGAAACTAGATTAGATCGCTATGAAGGCGCCAAAGAAAAGAAGTTGGAACAGCTCAAGCAATTGATAGCTGAGTCCAATAATATCGTTTTTTTGGGTGGTGCCGGCGTTTCTACGGAAAGTGGCATTCCTGATTTCAGGAGCGGCGAGGGTATCTTTAATCAGGAGACAGGTTTTAATTACCGTGCTGTTGATGTTGTGTCGCATTCTTTCTTTATCGAACATCCTGAAGAATTCTATGATTTCTACAGAAAAAAACTCTGTTATCCTGATGCTAAACCTAACAAGGCTCACAAGGCACTCGTAAGACTCGAGCGCCAGGAAAAGCTCAAGGCGACGATCACCCAGAATATCGATTGTCTCCACCAGATGGCAGGAAGCAAGACAACTATTGAACTTCACGGATCAGTACATAAGAACTATTGCATGGACTGCGGCAAGAAGTATAAGCTTGATTTTATCCTTGCAAGTGAAGGTATACCGCGCTGTACTAAATGCGGCGGTATCGTAAGACCAGCAGTTACGCTTTATGAAGAGAATCTCGAACATGATAAGGTCGATGCTGCGATAAGAGCGATAAAGAAGGCTGACCTTCTTATCATTGGCGGTACGTCATTGACGGTCTATCCGGCTGCTACATTCGTACAGTTCCTTAAGCACGACAGAGTCGTCATTATCAATAAGAGTTCCACTCATCTGGATCTTCAGGCTCTCCTTTGTATCCATGACAGCATCGGTGAAGTACTTGATTATGTAGTTCCTAAGAGAAGACCGAGAAAGACGGTTGCGGTTAAGGCTTCGACTAAACCTTCGACTAAGGCAGCTACTTCCAAGGCTGCTGCCAAGAAAACGCCGGCCAGGAAAACTGCTTCCAAGTCTAAGGAAACAGAAAAGCCTGAAACAAAGCCGAAGGCCAAGCCCAAAGCAAAGACTAAGAAGGCAACGGCCTCGAAATGATCATTTATCAAAGGAAACAGTCATAGATGCATTATGAAAGGAAATACTTCGAGGATCGAAAACTCGAATTTGACAAGATAGTAAAAGAACTCGAGAAGACAAGCGGACGTTATAGTCTGCTTCGTCTTTTTATTTTCGTGTTGATCGTGATCGCGATCATCCTTGCGTTTGCAGTAGGTTACAAGATCGCATTCTTATCGGTTGCAGGAGTGCTCTTTATCGCATTTGTCTACCTTTGCGTTAAACACCGTAAGACAAGCAGCGAACTTAAGATCAAAAGGGAAGTAGCGAGGATCAATACTGAATATATCGCGAGAACTAACGGTAAGTTCGATTATCTCAAGGACAAGGGAACCGAATTCATCGTTCCTGATCATGATTATTGTATCGACCTTGATATATTCGGCGATCAGTCCCTTTTTGCTCTTTATAACATCTCTGACAGTGCTTTCGGAAGAAAGGCTTTCAAAGATGAGCTTCTTAAGGCACATATAAGTGACAGGACCAATGAGGAGCTTCTTAAGCGTCAGAAGGCGATCCATGAACTTAGCGATAAAGCTGATTTCCTTATGAGATATCAGGCTGCCGCCAGGCTCGGCAAGCTTCAGAAGATGCCTGTGGCTCTTATTACTCTTGCGTCGAACAAGGCTATCACTTTTTCGAAGAGCTCGAGGATAGTAAGTAAGCTCCTGCTGCTTTTGTGGCTTATACCGATCGCTTTGCTCTTTGTGTCCTCAAGGCTTTTTGTTCCTGCTGCTTTGGGTGTGATCCTGATCAATCTCATCGCGGCTTTTGTAATGACATCCAGATACAGGGAATATTTTAATGCCGTAGACGGTATCACAAGGCAGACTGAGGCGCTTCATACTCTTTATGCCATGCTCGAAAAGGAAGAGTTCAAAGAAGAATACACTAAAGAACTTATCAGGGACTGTAAGACCGGGAAGACTGTTTCTTCCGGCCTTAATGTGCTTTCCAAGGCCTGCTCCATCTGCAGGTTCAGATCTCAGCCGCTTCTTGCGATCATACTTAACGGTATTTGTATCTACGATGCATACTGTGCCGATAAGCTTGTAGCCTGGGCAGAAAAGTACGGTCCTTCTTTGGAAGGCAACCTTTTGAACCTGGGTAAGCTCGAAGCTATGATGTCAGCATCAGTTGTCGAGATCATCTCGGATAAGAGCGTTACTCCTACGTTCAGATCCGCAGATCCTGACAGCGCTGAGAATGCATATTTTAAAGGCGAGGACATCGTTCATCCGCTCCTTGATCCTTATAAGGCTGTATCGAACTCCATCGTTATCGATCACAAGATTGCTCTTATCACGGGTTCTAATATGTCCGGTAAGACTACGCTCATAAGGACTATCGGAGTTAACTCCATACTTGCGTATATGGGTGCAAATGTTCTTGCATCTTCGCTCGAACTTGGAAGGATGCGTGTAGTCTCCTCCATGAGGATCGTTGACAGCATGAAGGAAGAGATGAGTACCTTTAAGGCTGAACTTGTAAGGATCTCCGCCATAGTAAAAGCGGGAAGAGAAGGAAAACCTATGCTTTTCCTTATCGATGAGATCTTCAGAGGAACGAATTCTGCTGACAGGACATCCGGTGCGATGACCGTTCTTAAGATACTTTCGAGTGATCTTATAATCGGTCTTATGACTACTCATGACTATGCTTTGTGCGATGAAGCCCAGACAGAACTTAAGAACGTCTGCTATTATCATTTCTCGGAAACATACGATGATGAGGGAATAAATTTCGATTATAAACTCAAAGACGGAGTATCTAATATTTCTAATGCAAAATATCTTATGAAACTCGTCGGTATTATTATATAATATAAAGAGTGGTTGGACGGAGGTATCTATGAATTCATATATTAACGAGATCGATTTTTTTAAGGGTAATAAGCCTGAAGACTTGGCTGCACAGTACGGAACGCCTCTTTATGTATATAACGAGTCCGTTCTTCGTCAGCAGATGAGAAAGGTTGAAGGTCTTATCAAGAAGTACCCTTATACGGCTAACTACTCGATCAAATCAAATTCAAATCTTTCAATATTGAAGATCGCTCTTGAAGAGGGTCTTAATGCGGATGCCATGTCTGTTAATGAGATGAGGATCCTTCTTCTTGCAGGTTTTCCGGCTGAGCGTATCTTCTTTGTTCCAAATAATGTAAGTTCTGAGGAATTGACATTTGCTCATGACAACAACATCATGACAAGTCTTGATTCCATTGATCAGCTTAGAAGATTCGGTAAGCTCTTCCCGGGTTCAAGGTGTGCAGTAAGGATCAATCCGGGTGTTGGCGCAGGTCACCATGAGAAGGTTGTTACAGCAGGTAAGAAGACCAAGTTTGCTATCGCTGAAGAAGATATCGATGAGGTCTTCGAGGTAGCTAAGGAGTATAACCTTACTATCGCAGGCATTAATCAGCATGTAGGCTCCCTTTATATGGTTCCTGATCCGTTCCTTGCGGCTATAAAGAACTTTTTGAGGATCGCCAGAAGATTCCCGGATCTCGAATTCGTTGATTTCGGCGGAGGTTTTGGTACTCCTTATCATAAACTCAGCGATGAGGCACCTTTCGATATCGATAAGCTTTCAGCTGAGATGGAGCCTATCCTTGATGAATTCGTTAAGGATTACGGTAAGGCACCGCTCTTTAAGTCCGAGCCGGGCAGATACTGTGTAGCAGAATCTTCCTTGATCCTCGGCAGAGTTCATGCGACAAAGTCTAACTATGGCCATAAATACGCAGGAACAGATATCGGTATGAATGTACTTGCAAGGCCTACACTTTATGATTCATGGCATGACATCGAGATCATCAGAGATAATGAAGTAGTAACTTCCGATAAGGGTACTGAGGTCGTTACTGTTACAGGTAATATCTGTGAATCAGGTGATCTTCTTGCAAAGGATCGTGAACTTCCTGTAATCAAGACGGATGATCTTGTTGCTGTACTTGATGCAGGTGCTTATGGTTATTCCATGAGTTCTTCTTATAACCTTAGACCAAAATGCGCTGAGGTTATGATCACCGGGGACGGCAATGCTAAACTTATCAGGAGAAGAGAGACATTTGAGGATTTGATTTCTTTGTTCTGTTGATAGTTTCATTGTTTTAATATAATATTTATGTGTTATGATTTGATGTTTGGTAGGGGCAAATGCAAACTGGGGCTTTTGATAGATATAATTGTTATGCTCTAGATTATTCTTTTTTCAAAGAATTCGCGGGCACATCTATATACAGGGATTTCTTTATGTGGATCTCTGAGGGTAACTGTGACATTTATGTTAGCAAAGACTTCAAACTCCTTCATCAGTGTATGACACATCAGGCCGATAATTTGGCCAATCTCTTAGCCAGTTCTCTTCGTGACTTTTTTGGAGTTCTTTTGAATTTTAAGAAGGTTCATCAGATCGACGTTGTCGGAAGCAGAGCTTTTTTGAGGGAAGCTGCTAAGATTGACGGTATCTGTCTTCTTACTTCCAAGACCGGAATCCTCTTCAAGCGTATGTACGATCAGAAGCTTTCCTTTGATAAGCCTATCTGTATCGTATCAGAGGAAGGTTTTGATTTTTACGAGAACAGCATGTCATGCTACGCGAATATCAGCGAGAGAAAGATAAGTCCTCTTGCTTCTAAGACAGAGTATCTTGATGCTCATGTTTTCTGTAACGTAGGTGATGTCGTTCAAACGGCTACTCAAAAGTCTATCGTTCTTTCTTCAAGGATCAGTAACGGTGCTGAAGGCATGATCTTCAAGACCAATGATCCGAGACTCGTTGCCAAGATATATCACAGAGGTGTTATTACTCCTCTTCGCTGGAGTAAGCTTACCAAGATGGTTGCAAGAGGAATCACTGCAGCAGAGATCTGCTGGCCGGTTGATCTTCTGTTTTATCAGGGTGTTCCTGTCGGATATACCATGAGACTTGGTAAAGGCTCTACTTTAAGTAATATCCTTGATGGTCCTGATGCAGTAACAAATGCATTCCCGGATTGGAAGAGGGTAGATATCGTAGATACGTTGATCAATCTTTTGGAGAAGTTCCTGTATCTTCATATGAATGATATCATCGTTGGCGATATCCAGCTTAAGAATGCTCTTTTATATTCTTCGGCATCCTGTTATCTCATCGACATGGACAGCTGTCAGATAGGAAATCTTCCGTGTCCTGTAGGAACGGAGGAATTTACACCGCCTGAACTTTGGGGACATAATTTTGTCGATTTCTTAAGGACTTTAAGACATGAGGATTACTGCATAGCGATGCTTGTTTTCTCTGTTTTGTTCTGCGGTCTTCATCCTTATGCCAGAAGAAACGGTAAAGAGACATTGCGTGAAGAGATAATCGAGAGAAACTTCCCTTATAAACTTGATAATTCGGGAAAAGAGAGTATTCCTGTAGGCGGATATGATCATATATGGGAATATTTGCCTTCAAAGCTTCGTATCATGCTCTATGATGTATTTGCACTCGGTGTGAATCATGAGGCTATCGAATGGTATTCCGAAGTCCTTGATTACAAGGAACAGCTTATCTCGGAGAAATTTGAAGATCCGGAAAGCTACAAGGTCTTTCCTAAGATGCATTACCATAAGACTCCTGATGCAGCTCCGGTAATGGTCAAAGGTAACAGCATTAGAAGTAATATAATCTATACGGGAAATAATCCGTTTGCCGCTGCTGCAAACGATTCTCCGTTCGGAAACAACAATGATTCAGGTCTTGTTGCAACGAATACATCTTTCTATGCGGCCAAGAACAAAAAGGCTCAGGAAGAACATAGCACAAACTACACAGATAATAACAAGCGGGATGATGACGGCAAAGGCGGTCTGTTCTCGTTATTTGGAAAGAGAAAATAAAAACCAGGGGGAACATTTATGACTGAGATCAATGCTTCGGATTTTGGTAACAGCACCAAAAGAAGACTTCCAATCTGCTTCTGCCTCGACACTTCAGGCTCGATGCAGGGTGACCCGATCAAACAGTTGAACATGGGACTTCAGAACTTCATGTCATCCATTAAGGCTAATGATGACACCAGATCGGCTACTGATATCGCGATCATCACATTCGGATCTTCGGTAGATATCGTATTGCCGTTCGGTAGGATCTCTAAGGACAAGAGGCTTCCTGATATTCAGGCATCCACAAGTCTTACGCCTATCGGTGAAGGTGTCCTTACGGCTCTTGAACTTCTGAATGCACGTAAACTCGGATACAGAGAGCTTGGTATCAAGTATTTCCAGCCTTGGATCGTTGTTATTACTGACGGCGCTCCGATGGGTCCGAATGCGATGGCTAACTATAAGGCTGCGGTCGCTGCATGTAACGAACTTGAGAGAAACGATAAACTCGTTGTTTTCAATATCGGTGTCGGAAATGCGGTTGACTACGATCTTTTGAAACAGCTTTCGGTAAAAAGACCTGAGCCGATTTCAGTTGCTTCAGCGGAATTCGGTAAGCTTTTTGAATTCTTGGGTTCATCGAGTTCATCAGTAGTATCTTCCGGTATGAATGATGATGCTCTTTATAACATTTCTACTGAACCTGAGGGAGAATCAGTTGATGTAGACGATTTCTTCAGATTCCTTGAAGAAGAATGATACGAGGTAGACTATGAAGACCGCCAGAGTTGCAGCAGTTACCCTTATGGGTCATAAACATATGCAAAGGGGAGTTCCTTGTGAGGACTACTCTCTCGCTGTTCAGCGCAATAACGTGAGTTGTGTTGTTGTGTCAGACGGTGCCGGCGGAAAAGAGTATACTCATGCCAGATACGGTTCCAAGATAACCTGTGAGACAGTTGCACAGCTTTTGACTGATCACTTTGATGCTCTTTATAACGAGAACCGTGAAGCAGCAGTAAAGAACCTTATTATGGCGGCTATCCATACCAATATGGCTGCTGCTATCGAAGAGTTTAATCTTGATTCACTTGAAAGACTTTCGTGTACTTTGGTTTTCTGTGCTATCAAGGACAGAAGAGTTATGTGCGGACATATCGGTGACGGACTTATCGTCAGAGTTTCTGCTTCAGGACTTTCTCCGATAACGATGCCGCAGAATGGCGAACGTGCTTCGTCCACATACTTTGTTACTGCAAGTCATGCGGCCGATTATATGCGTTTTGTTAAGCTAACCACAGATGACCTTCACGGTATCGCTCTTATGACTGACGGTGTTCAGGACCTTGTCTACGATGAGGCAAGCGGTCTTGTCCGACCGGTTATTGCAAAGATGGTCGATACATTAAAAGGCGGAAGGGATGTCTGCGAGAAAGAGATAAATCTTATTCTTGAGAAATATGTAGTAGGTGCGAGTAATGTAAGTGACGATGCTTCGTTTGGTATCCTTCTTTTGGAAGATACTCCTTCACCGGTACCTGATAAGCTTCCGAAGACTGAAGATGCGTTTCCAAGGGGGGGAAGCGATACTTTTAAGGATCTTCAGATGGAGTGGCTTCCTAAGGTAAAGAAGGCGAAGAATGTTATAATCAATGCAGGTGCTACTAAGCCTATACTTGAGAAGACCGATCCTGAGATCGTAGCTTCCGATAAGAAGGAAGATCATCAGACGAAACCTTCTGAAGATAAAATCGAGGAATATGAGGAAAAAAGAAAAGTAGGAGATGGATTTGTTTTAGGAATAATCATCGGCATACTGTTAAGTGCAGTTATATTATTTGCCGTTTACATGGTTTTATCCTAAAATAGAAGCGGAGGGGACAGTTAATGGCATTAGAGCGCAAATACAATATTTTACCGGGTGTTCCTACACCTGATTATGAAGATATCTTGAAAGCATGTTCTGACTATACGGATCCGGGTGCTATTGAATTCGAGGAGCGTCAGATCACTCTTGATTCCGAGAAGAAGGCTAAGCCTGTAAATCCGGGTTCGCCTTCTGATGTTGAAGAGCTTAAAAAGCTCGGAATTGAAGTATCCGAGCAGGAAGAACGCGAGAAGGAGAAGAGCCAGGAGCGAATGGATGCTATCAAGCAAAGAAACGTTATGGCTCCTGCATCGATCGAGGCATTGCGTGAAGTTGCTTCTCAGATGGATATCGATGATGCGAAACGTGAAGAGATCGAGTCCGGTTTGAAGGAAAGAGACGAGAGAGCTGCTAAGGAAGAGGAGCTCCAGAAGCTTCGCGCTGAAAGAAGAGAACAGCAGAAGAAGGCTGTTGAGGAGATCAAGGCTAAGAGCGCTTCAAATGAGGCTGCAGCTGCGGCTATCGAAGAAGCAAGAGCCAAGGAGAACGAAGACGAGAACCTTATCTTGTCTGATGAGGAGACTGCAGATTCATTCAGTGAGTTCCTTTGATCTCAATAATTTCGGTATATTAAGAAGCGATCGCTCAGATCTGAGCAATCGCTTTTTTGGTGCTATTTTCTTTAAACGATGATCATGAAACGAGCTTGATCACAACATTGATGATTATATAGATAAGGTCGATCGCAAGCGCGAATCCGCAGATAACAAGATATGTCTTAGGTACGGAAAGACCTTTTTGCTTCTTAAGGTGATCGTGGATCGGCGTAAGTGTGTTCTTAAGGATGATCACTTTTTTATGAGTAAGTCTTCCTATAGTGATCTTAAGGATACTTAATCCTCCGTCCAACATGAACGGAAGTCCGACGATAAGGTAAGCAAAAGGAATATGGAGCATCATTGCATACAATGCGATGAAAAAGCCGATACCTCGGGAACCTGCGTCACCCATAAGGACTTTACTCGGATAGATATTGAAGAAAAGATAAGGTACAAGGACCATTATCATGATTATTCCCATAAGAGCACTAGGTGCATTTAATGTTCCTCTTAAAGCAGCAACGATAGTAAGTGTGATCGTTGTGATTATGGTAAGAGTACCCGAAAGTCCGTCAACACCGTCAGTAGCATTAGTTGCATTTATGGATACTACAAAGAGAGCAAATCCAAGCGGAATATAGATGAAGAACGGAATTTCAAATGAATGGGCGAATGTAGATACCCAGCCGGAGAATACAAAAGGAGCAAGAGCTGCAGCCGTAGCAGAGATACCGATATCGATAACTCCTTTGATCCATTCCTTCCATGGGTTTATGGAACGATCATCAAGGAATCCGAAAAGGCTGGATGCCACAAGAAGGAGCATAAGGAAACGATGACCGATACTCATTGCGCAAAATGACATTGAAGCGACAAAGAATGCGGCGATGAAATAGATACCAACGCCCGTATACTTTCCTTTATTTACTTCGCTGCCTACTGCGTAAAGTCGTCCTCTGTCTCTTCCGAGAAGCTTATTTGCAAACGGTTTAAAGATCAAAAGAATCAGTGAAGCGGCAAAAGCGAAGGGGATGCCGATCGAATATGCCAATATAGTAAAAAACATAAAAAACTCCTTATTTTTCAAACTTTATTATTATACTCTATATCTTTTCTAATGGTGAAACATTTGATAAGATAATTTAATGAAAATTAAGTGTATGAAGGCAGGTTTTTTAATAATATGGACTATAGATCAGTAATCGCTTCCAAGCTTTCAGAAGTCACGGGACTTGAAGTCGAGGCTATAAACAAGCTTATCGAGATCCCTCCGCAAGTAGAGATGGGAGACTACGCATTTCCTTGCTTTGCTCTCGCGAAAACAATGCGCAAGGCACCACAGATGATCTCACAGGACCTCGTTAATAACGAAGCTTTGAAGCTTCCTTTCCTTTCTGAAGTTAAAAATGCAGGTCCTTACCTCAATTTCTATATCGACAGAGGCGTATATGCTTCTGATACAGTTTCTGAGATCAATACAAAGAAAGAGTCTTATGGTTGTGCCGATCTTGGTAACGGCAAGACAGCGATCGTTGAGTTCTCTTCTCCTAATATCGCTAAGCCATTCCATGTAGGTCATGCTTTTACCACTATCCTTGGTAATTCGCTTTCCAAGATCTATGAAAAACTCGGCTACAAGGTAGTTAAGATGAACCACCTCGGTGACTATGGAACACAGTTCGGTAAGCTCATTACCGCCTATAGGCTCTGGGGTGATGAGAAGGCTCTTAACGAAGATCCGATCACTGAACTTCTGAGGATCTATGTTAAGTTCCATGAAGAAGAAAAGAATGATCCGTCACTTACGGACAGTGCAAGAGAGAACTTTAAGCGTCTTGAAGACGGTTGTGAAGAGGAAGTTGCTCTCTGGCAGAAATTCCGTGATATGTCTTTGGTAGTCTTTAATAAGCTCTACGAGAGAATGGGAGTTACATTCGATAACTATAACGGTGAGTCTTACTACGCTAAGATGGCTGATGAGGTCGTTAATATGCTCAAGGAGAAAAATCTCCTTGTAGAGAGCGAAGGCGCTCAGGTTGTGGATCTTGAAGAATACGGTGTTCCGCCTTGCATCATACTTAAGAGCGACGGAACTACCATCTACGGAACAAGAGATCTTGCAGCTATCCTTTACAGGCACAGGACATATAACTTCGACAAGAATATCTATGTCGTAGGTATTCCTCAGGCTCTTCATTTTAAGCAGGTATTCTCAGTGCTTAAGAAAGCCGGATATGATTTTGCCGATAACTGTGAGCATGTCGGATTCGGACTTGTAAAGTTTAAGAATATGAAGTTCTCCACGCGTGACGGTAATATCGTTCTTCTTGAAGAGCTTTTGGACGAGTCTGTTGCCAAGACACGTGAAGTTATCGTTGAGAACGCCAAGACAAGAGGCGTTGAGATGAGTGAAGAAGAGATCTCCGAGATCGCTGAAAAGGTCGGTCTTGGTGCAGTTATCTACACATATGTCAAGTCAGGCCGTGAGCGTGATATCGTATTCTCATGGGAAGAAATGCTCGACTTTGAGGGTGATACAGCTCCATATCTTATCTATACTTATGCAAGGACCAAGTCGATCCTTCGTAAGGCAGCTGAGCAGGGTATTAAGCCATGCGATCCATCTTCAGATAAGCTTAAGCTCCTGACTTCTGATGAAGAATATCAGCTCGTAAGAAGCTTAAGTGATTTCCCGGAAGCTATCGTTAAGGCAATGAACAGCAATGAGCCTTTCATGATCTCCAGACAGATCTCGCTTTGTGCTCGTAACTTTAACAGATTCTACAATAACTCCAGTATTCTCGGAGCAGATACCGAAGAGCTTAAGGAAGCAAGGCTTGCTCTTTGCGAGGCATTGGCTAACACCATCAAGAATGGTCTTGACCTTTTGGGTATCGGTGTAGTAGAGAGGATGTAATTATGACTGAAAGCAAGGTAATGCCGGATTTTTCGACGATAAAATATGAAAGACCCAGCGTTGATAAGTTCAAGGAATGTGTACAGGCAACCAGACTTAAGCTTATGAGTGCGAGAGATCCTGAAGTTGCTGCAGCTGCTCTTTTCGAGTATGAGAAGGAACTTGTTTACTTTGATACGATGGTCGCTTTGGCTAATATCCTTCATGACCTTGATACTTCAGATCAATACTATACGGATGAAGTTGCTTACTGTGACGAAGCAAGTGCTACTGTAAGCGAACTTTGTTCTGCCGTTTATTCGGTACTTTTAAGTTCTCCTTGTGCTGATGCTCTTAAGGAGAAATACGGTGAGATGATCTTTCTTAAGGCGCAAAACCTCAAGGATACTGTTTCTAACGAGGTCGTAGATGACCTTGTCGAGGAGGCTAACCTTGAGAATGAATATGCTCAGATCCAGTCTGAGGCTGAGATCGAGTTCAATGGCAAGACTTTAAACTTAAGCATGCTCGCACCTTACCTCGAATCCACTGACAGGAACGTAAGGATCAAGGCTCATAAGGCTTTGGATGATTACTACATGTCGAAGAAAGAGACCTTTGACGAGATCTACGACAAGATGGTCAAGGTAAGGACAAGGATCGCTCACAAACTCGGATATAAGAACTTTACCGAACTCGGATATAAGCGTATGGAGCGTTATGACTATAACCGCGAGGACGTTGCCAAGTTCAGGGAAGCGATCAGGAAATATATCGTTCCGATTACCGTAAAGATCAGGGAGCTTCAAAAGGAGCGCTTCGGTTATGATGAACTGAAGTTTTATGACCTTCCTTGTATCTTCAAGAACGGTAACCCTGTTCCGTCGGTTAAGATGGAAGACTATCGTAAGATATCAGGTGACCTGTTCGCTGAGGTACTCGGCGTAAAGCCGAGCTTTTTCGATGTTCTTTCAGATCATGGATTTACGGATCTTATCTCGCGTAAGGCTAAGTCTACGGGCGGATACTGTATGTATCTTGAAGAGTATGCGATACCGTTTATCTTCATGAACGCCAACGGTACTGCCGATGATGTCGCTACGATCGTTCATGAGGGCGGACATGCATATGCTGCGATCAAGAGTGCAGAGGTCTCTCCATTTGTTGAGTGCCTGTCTCCTACGATCGAGACCTGTGAGATACATTCTACTTCGATGGAGTTCCTTACTTATCCTTACATGGAAAAGTTCTACGGTGAGAACGCTCAGGCATATCGTGAGCTTCACATGACACAGGCTCTTTTGTTCCTCCCATACGGCTGTATGGTAGATGAATTCCAGCACATCATTTACGATGATCCTGACATGACTCCTGAGCAGCGTCATCAGGTATGGCTCGATCTTGAGCATAAGTATCAGCCGTTTATCAAGTATGAGGATCATCCTTTCCATGCCATGGGCGGTGCCTGGATGAAAAAAGATCACATCTTTACCACGCCGTTTTACTATATTGACTATTGTCTTGCGCATATGTGTTCCTTGGAACTCTGGGATGAATCCGAGGAAGACTACAAGAGTGCGCTCATAAAGTATAACCGTCTTTGCGAGTGCGGCGGAAATGAGACTTTCCTTAAGATATTGGAGGGAGTAGGCCTTGCATCGCCATTTGATGTTGATACGGTAAAACGCTTGGCATTCAGGACCTGCGAGTTTCTTGAATTATGAATCTTCCTATTGTTTTCGAAAACAGGATGAAAGACTACTTTAAGTCTTCCGATGTTACGTCGGAAGGCTTCTTTGAGAGTTTTGATAAAGAGCCGTTAAAAGGCATCAGGATAAACAGGATGAAGGTAAGTTCCTTTGACGATGTCCTGAGTTCCCTTGATATAACAAAAGACCCGGTTACATGGTGTGACGGCGGTTTTTATACTACCTCGGAGTCCTCAGGCAAGGATCCGTATTATCATGCGGGCGTTTACTATCCGCAGGAACCTTCAGCCATGCTCCCGGCACAGGTGTTGTCGGCTAAGCCCGGCGATATGGTCCTCGATCTTTGTGCTGCCCCGGGCGGTAAGGCCTGCAGGCTCGGCGAAGATCTTAAAGGGGAAGGGCTTCTCGTTGCAAATGAGATCAACGAGGACCGCGCCAAGGCTCTTCTTCGTAACATTGAAAGGACCGGTATAACAAATGCCGTTATCCTTAACGAGACTCCTGAGCATCTTTGTGAGCGATTCGATGCTTTCTTTGATAAGATCCTCGTTGATGCACCATGCTCCGGCGAAGGCATGTTCAGAAGAGATCCTTTTGCCGTAAAGAGCTGGGAAAAGTTTGGCCCTGAGGTATGTATCGAGATGCAAAAGGGTATCCTTGAATGCACTGATAAGATGCTCAAGGTCGGCGGTGAACTAGTTTATTCCACATGTACTTTCTGTGAGGGTGAAGATGAGGACATGATCAGGGACTTCATGGAAAAGCATCCGGGCTATGAGATCATCCCTCATCCTGAACTTTCTGACGTAACCGTATGCGATAAGCTCCCGGGCGCCATGAGGATCTGGCCGCACCTGTCGCGTGGAGACGGACATTTCTGCGTTCATCTTCGTAAGGTGTCATCCGATCATGAATCCAGATTTGATTATACTTTTGCTACTCGAAAAAGGACTGACAACTATTCGTTTAATAAATCCCGTGAAGCACTTCTTTCTTTCATGAAGGACATACTTAAGGATGATGCTTTCAAGGCATTTAAGGGAAGATGCGATCAGCAGTTTGTATTCCATAAGAACAAGATCCATCTCGTACCCGTAAACGAGCACCTTTTCGACAGGCTCAAAGTCGTAAAGATGGGACATTTCCCGGGTGAGATCAAGGAGACTTTCGATAAAAGGATCTTCTTGCCTTCACACTGTCTCGCGATATCACTTGTTTTCGATGAGATAAAAGATGATCGTAAGCTCGTACTTAAAAGAGATGATGAAAGGCTCATGAAGTACCTTAAGGGTGAGACCATAGATGCAAATGAGATCAAGGCTTCCAAAGGATATGTGGTCGTATGCGTGGATTCTTATCCTTTGGGATTTGCAAAGATACAGGGATCGTCACTTAAAAATCTGTATCCTAAGGCGTGGCGTCTGGTTTAAGGAGGAAATTATGAGGATCGTTATAGCAACAGGTAATAAAGATAAGGTCCGTGAGATCAACGAGATCTTGAAAGGAACTGAATTTGATGCTGTCTCCATGAAAGAGATCGGCATCGATCCGGAGATAATCGAGGATGCCGACAGTTTTGAGGGAAATGCCCTCATTAAGGCAAGGACAGTCCATGAACTTACCAAAGAGTACGTCATGGCTGATGATTCGGGTCTTTGCATCGATGCTCTGAACGGTGCTCCTGGTATCTATTCCGCGAGGTTTTGCGGTGAGGATTCAACTTATGAAGAGAAGTTCAAGAAGATCTTTGAGATGCTCAAGGATGTTCCTGAGGAAAAGAGAACTGCACAGTTTGTATGTGCCATCGCAGTCGTAAGACCTGACGGATCTTCATTTACGGTAAGGGGAGAGTGTCACGGCATCCTTCACGAAAAGCCGATGGGAGAAGGCGGATTCGGCTATGATCCGATCTTCTATGTGCCTGAATTCGGAATGACTACGGCACAGATGACAAAAGATCAAAAAAACAGTATAAGCCACAGGGGAAAAGCCTTGCGTGCAATGGTTGATAAATTGACTCAATAATGTTATCATACCTTTTGCCGTGTACAAATGTACGCGTGACGTGGACTGTCAGAAAAGAGGGTATGAAATGGATAGCGCCGACAAAGAGTACTATTTGGTAGATAAAAAAGTACTTCCTGAGGTATTTCTCAAGGTCATCGACGTAAAGCAGAAACTCAATATCGGAGAATCGGCTTCAGTCAATGAGGCTGTTCGTAAGGTAGGCTTGTCGAGAAGTGCTTACTATAAGTATAAAGACGCTGTCATGCCGTTTTATGAGACAACAAACGGTAAGAAGGTAACTCTTCTTATTACCGTTGAGAACTTCCAGGGCATCTTGTCCTCGATACTCAATATCGTTGCTTCATCAAGGGCGAATATCCTTACGATCAATCAGAATATCCCGATCAACGGGCTTGCGGATATCTCGATCTCACTTGAGACCGCATCGATGTTCGGATCTTTGGAAGATCTTTTGACAGACATCAATAAGCTTGCCGGTGTCAGATCGTGCAAGATACTTAGCAGAGAATAATAATAAACGGAGAATAAATGGTATGAAGAACATTGGTATTTTGGGTTTCGGTGTAGTCGGTTCCGGTGTAGCCGAAGTAATCCACATGAACGGCGACAAGATCGCCAAGCGTGTAGGTGAGGAGATAAAGGTCAAAAAGATCCTCGATCTTCGTGATTTTCCTGACAGCATCTTTGCTGACCTCATCACACATGACAGCGAAGAATTCTTTAATGATCCTGACATCTCTATCGTTGTTGAGACGATAGGCGGTGCCCGTGTTGCTTATGAGTTCACTAAGAGAGCTCTTTCAATGGGTAAGAGCGTCGTAACAAGTAATAAGGAACTTGTTTCAACTCACGGTGTCGAGCTTATGGAGATTGCTTCTCAGAATGATTGCAGTTATATGTTTGAGGCTGCTGTCGGTGGCGGTATCCCGATAATCCGACCACTCCATAAGTGTCTTGCAGCTAATAAGATCATGCGTATCGCAGGTATCGTTAACGGTACTACCAACTATATCCTTACAAATATGCGTGATTCCGGTCTTTCATATGAGGATGCTCTTAAGCAGGCTCAGAAGATGGGTTATGCAGAGCAGGATCCTACAGCTGATGTTGAGGGTATCGATGCTCAGCGTAAGCTTTCCATTCTTTCCACGATCGCTTTGGACGGTGCTTATGTTTCTCCTTCCGTTATCCATACTGAAGGAATAAGCAAGATCACGTTAAACGATATCATCTTTGCAGAGTCCATTAACTGCAGCGTTAAGCTCCTTGCAAGATTCGATCATCCTGCTGACGGAAAGCCGGCATGCTTTGTAGCACCACACTTTGTAAGCCATGAGGCTCTTTTGTCTAATGTTAACGGTGTCTTCAACGCTATCATGGTAGAGGGTAATGCATTGGGCGAATCCATGTTCTATGGCCAGGGTGCAGGTAAGCTTGCAACTGCTTCTGCTGTTGTAGGTGATATCATCGATTCTGCTCTTCACAGACATAAGGATGCACATATCACCAAGTGGTTTGAATCTGAAGACAAGGTTGAGGATTATGAGAATATCGTGATCTCCGCTGTTGTAAGAAGTAATGACATCGCTTCCGTTAAGAGTGCCTTCTCCGGTTACGAGATCGAAGAAGTAGCCGATAATGCGATCATAGTTAAAGACATCTCACATAAGGAGATCGATTCCAAGATCGGTTCTTTAAGCGGTGCATCTTACATCCATTATATGGAATAATAAATAAGTAAAGTTAACTCCCTGAGTGTTATCGCTCAGGGAGTTTTTTTCTGTAAAAAAGAGCCTGTCAAAAGACAGACTCTGTGAATGATCATCAAATTGATCGATCAGACCTGATTATCGCTGTAGTCCTTATAGAGGGCACGAAGCTCTTCCATTGCGGCATTCATCTTGATCTGAAGTCTTGAGATATCCTTAAGGTTCTTGTTCTTAATGGCAAGCTTGATCGAATCGAAAGTGCAGAAGTGCTCATCAGTATTCTTTGCAAGAGAGAACTTGATGGACTCGATGTCAGACCATGCATCGTTATCATATGAACTTGAATCGTTATGAAGCTTAACGACCTTGCGCAAAAGAGCGATATTGGAAGGGATGATCCTGTCCATGAGCTCCATCTGCCACATGTCGAGCATAGCGTGTGAATAAGATGAAAGGATCTTGTCGCTGAAAACATCGCCTGCGCAAAGGATCTCGAGACCCTCATCAAATGAGAGGAAGTCCTTGAGCGAATCATAAACAGTAGCCGGAGGTACACCGAAGAGGTGATCTCTCTCATCTTCTGTCATATTATCGAAAATATCTTCCTCACAGCGGTAGAGCTTATCTTTCTCGAGGTAATCTGCTTCCTCACCGAAAGGCTTGATGAATTCAGCTTCGAGCTGAGAGATAGTCTTATTGCTGCTTACTGCATAATTGATACCGTCGAGCATGCACTGGTAGATAGCAGAAAGACAAAGATATGTATTTGTATGCGGGTTAGGGGAGCGAAGCTCGAATCTTGTTGCATACTTATTGTCAAGTGATCTTACAAGACCCAAAAGAACGGATCTGTTACGTGAAGGAGTCTTAACATCCTGACCGATGGAAGCTACTGCATGAGTAGGAGCCTCGAATCCCGGCTTGAGTCTCTGGAATGCATCATTGGAAGCTGATACGAATGGGTTGATGAGCTGATAGTTCTTCATGATACCCATCAAGGAACCCCAACCGATCCTGCTCAAGTATTCATTCTCGAAATCCTTAGGAGCAAAGAGATTGACCTTCTTACCGTTTGTAAGATAAGCAACAGCGTTAACATGTGTGTGCTCACCGGAACCTGCTACACCGTAGAGCGGCTTAGCGGTAAAGCTTACCTCAAGACCATGCATACGGAAGATCTCCTTGATGAGGATACGTGCAGTGATCTCATAATCGGCGCCCTGGAGTGCATCTGAATATTTCCAGTCAACCTCGAGCTGTTCCATGATGCCGTGGAAATCACCTGTTGAGGAGATGGAAGCTTTAACACCGCCGACTTCCTTATGACCCATCTCAGGCTGGAAACCGTAAAGGTCCAGGAGCATGATGACCTGCTCAAGAGCAGTTCTTACAGCACCTTTGGTCCTCTTCCAGTAAGATTCCTTAAGGCCCTGTGAAATGGAGAGCTTCTGAGAAGAAACTGTCTCGTCAGGAGAGTTGACCCAGAATTCCAACTCAGTAGCCATTATGATGTTGATCTGCTTAAGTTCGTCATGATCGAAGCCGTGCTCATCGCAAAGAGATTCGTCATTCTTAAACAGTTCCATAAGCTTATGCTCAAAATATGTAGCGCTCTTCTTAAGTACTGAACGGGAGCAGACTGCTTCGCCGTTGTGGTAGAGGAAAGAAGGGATACGAAGAGTTCCTACAGGAAGACCGGTCTCCATATCGATATGCTCGTAGTTATAATCAACAAACCATACTACGTCAGCATCAGGGATAAGGTCTACTTTACCGTCGTTAAGAGTTGCGATACCCGGAAGTACAACGGAAGAACCGTCTGTTGCGATCGCCTGACCATTGAGGTAACTCTCGATGTTCTTTGTAAAATCGGAGATCGGGATCTTCTCATCCGTATCATTTCCTGCAAGGTCGATACCAGCAAGTGAAACAAACCTTATCTCCTTATGTTGCTCAAGAATGCTCTTAATGTCCTGTTCGGAGTGTTTCTCCGGCGGAATGATATAAGTAAGATTAGGGTTTACTTGAAAGTTGATCATATTGATACCTGCCTCATTCTTGAGATTTTTTATGATTATGTATTCTAACATAACGTTTTTTTGGATGATATAATCTCTCTTATTAAAAATCACAAATATAAACGCGCGCATTTATGGTGAATATGTTGAACTTGAATATACCGTCACATATATGGGCGAAATAGTGGCATTTGCTTCAGAATATGGATTTGTCACTTGATTTTTACCGTGACATTAGTGCAATATTTAACAGATGAGTATTAAAGTTTTCTTTTCGGCATTTAATATCGATGATACCAAGAGGAAGTGGCTGGTCCGTTTCCTGTTTGTTGTATTGTCGGTTCTTGTATCTCTGGCTATTCTCTTTCCTGTCGGAGATCCTGATCTTGAGAAGAATTCCATATTGATCGAAAAGATGATGAACGGGGAAGTAGACCCCTTTACTACGGATTTCACTCCTCTTGTTGATAATGCGATCTATCTTCTGAGTATTGAGGCACTGACATATCTTGTTATGTGCATCTCAGTTGTTTCGGCCGCCGCATTTATCTACGGAAGACGCAAGGTCAAGACCAAGGAACACAGGAAGAAGATAGTAAGAAATACCATCCTTGCGCTTCTCATGCTACTTGTCATCTTTCCGATGTTCTATTCGTTATATGTGAATTTTTATCTTTTGTTTGCACTAGCCGCGGTTTACGTCTCTATAATAGGCTGCTGCTTTGTTTCCGGTGATTACAGCTTCGGTGCTTCTTTCGGTAAGGGATTCAGATTCGTAAAAAAGAATGCTCCGACATGCATAGTGAATTTCATTTTGATGTTTATTCTCTTTTATACAGCGGAATATGTGATCGAAGCACTTAAGGAAGGACATGCCTACATGACGATCCTCGCAGGTCTTGCAGGACCTCTTGAAGTCTACAAGAACCTTGTTTTCGGCCGGATGGTCGCGTCGATCTATGTATTCGGCGAGAAGTAAATATCACAAACAGAACATATTTCATTTGAAATATTTTGTTACTTTCATTTGTTGAGTTTTTTGAGCATATAATTTATTATTATTGAGGCTGCTAATCTCGCATTAGAGTTTTTACATAAATTTTCCGTAAAATGTGGAGGAGTCAAAATGGACGTTAAACAAGAAGCTATCAAGAAGCATACCGAATGGCAGGGCAAGATCGAAGTTATCGCCAGAGCACCTGTTGGAACAAAGGAAGAACTTTCCATCGCTTATACACCTGGAGTTGCTGAGCCATGTCTCGAGATCTCCAAGGACGTAGATCTTTCATATAAGTACACAAGAAGACATAACCTCGTTGCTGTTGTTACAGACGGTACAGCAGTTTTGGGTCTCGGTGATATCGGACCTGAGGCAGGTATGCCTGTTATGGAAGGTAAGTGTGCACTCTTCAAGGCTTTTGGTGACGTTGACGCTTTCCCTCTTTGCATCCGTTCCAAGGATGTTGATACAATCGTAGATACAGTTGCTCTTCTCGCTGGTTCTTTCGGCGGTGTAAACCTTGAGGATATCTCTGCTCCAAGATGCTTCGAGATCGAGAAGAAGCTCAAGGAAAGATGTGACATCCCGATCTTCCACGATGACCAGCACGGTACAGCAGTTATCACACTTGCAGGTCTTACAAACGCTCTTAAGATCGTTGGTAAGAAGATGGAAGACATCCATGTTGTTGTAAACGGTGCAGGTGCTGCTGCTACAGCTATCACAAAGCTTCTCATCTCCAGAGGCCTTAAGAACGTTATCCTTTGCGATCGTAAGGGTGCTATCTATGACGGCAGAGACGGACTTAACCCTGCTAAGGAAGAAATGGCTAAGATCACAAACCCTGAGAAGAAGGCTGGTACTCTTGCTGAGGTTATCGTTGGTGCAGACGTATTCATCGGTGTTTCCGCTCCTGGCGTACTTACAGCTGAGATGGTAGCTACAATGGCTAAGGATCCTGTAGTATTTGCTTGTGCTAACCCTACACCTGAGATCCTCCCTGATGAGGCTAAGAAGGCTGGTGTTGCAGTTATGGCAACAGGCCGTTCCGATTTCCCTAACCAGGTTAACAACGTTCTTGCTTTCCCTGGTATCTTCCGTGGTGCTCTCGATGTAAGAGCTTCCGATATCAATGATGAGATGAAGATCGCTGCTGCTAATGCTATCGCAGGCATCGTTTCTGATTCTGAGCTCAATCCTGAGTACATCCTTCCGGATGCTTTCGATCCACGCGTAGGTAAGGCGGTTGCCGCAGCTGTTGCAGAAGCAGCACGTAAGAGCGGCGTTGCTCGTATCTGACAAGTTTAGATATCATTTCACCCCGCTCAAATCTTCAAAAACGGAGATCTTGACGGGGTGAATTTTTGTAATTAAGGAGAATTATATATGGTCGACAGAATGGAATTGCTTAAGTTAATCAAGAACAATGCTAAGCTTTCTTCAAAAGAGATCGCCGTTATGCTCGGTACTACTGAAGAAGATATCAGCAACGAACTTAAGGCATTGAGTGATGAGGGTATCATCCTTGGTTATACTACTCAGATCAACTGGGAAAAGACAGAGAAGGAATCTGTTATCGGTATGATCGAAGTAAAACTCTCTCCTATGAGAAATAAAGGATATGACCATATTGCCAATCTTCTCTGCAAATACGACAAAGTTACATCATGTTACCTCGTATCAGGTGATTATGACCTGATGCTCATATACGAAGATGACAATCTTCGCGAGGTTGCAAGCTTTGTATCTGAAAAGATCGCGCCTCTTGAAGGTGTCCTTTCTACAAAGTCCCACTTCATACTTAAGAAGTATAAGATAGATGGAATCGTCTCCGAGAGAAACGACAGAGATGACAGACAGACAGTTATCCTGTGATCAAGAAGGAATGAAAATGGATTATAACGATAAGATATCAGATGTAGTAAAGATGGTTCCGCCGTCAGCTATACGTAGATTTTTCGATCTTGCCAATGAGATGAAGGAAGTTATCTCTCTTTCTATTGGTGAGCCTGATTTCGTAACACCTTGGTCTATAAGGGAAGCAGGTATCAACTCTCTTGTAGACGGATATACACACTATTCTCCTAATGCGGGTTATATCGAGTCCCGTAAGGCGATCTGTGATTATATCGAAAAGCGTTATAAGGTTAAATATGCGCCAAACGGTGAAGTGCTCATCACAGTGGGCGGAAGCGAAGGCCTTGATCTTGTTGCCCGAGCTCTTATTAATCCGGGTGATGAGGTCATCGTAGTAGAGCCTTGCTTTGTTGCTTATAAAGCGACAGTACAGTTCGCTCACGGTGTTCCTGTTGTCTGCGAGACAAAGCCTGAGAATGACTTTAAGCTTCAGCCTGAAGAACTCGAGGCTAAGATCACTGACAAGACAAAATACATAATCATGGGTTATCCGAGTAATCCTACCGGTGCGATAATGACCAGGGAAGACTTGGAGAAGATCAAGGATGTTCTTTTAAGACACCCTGATATCGTGGTCATCTCCGACGAGCTCTATGCCGAACTTAATTATGTTGATGAAGATCCGTGTTCTCTCATTCAGTTCGAAGAGATAAAGGACCGTGTCATCATGATCAACGGTTTTTCCAAGTCATTTGCGATGACAGGATGGAGATTGGGATATGTTCTCGGTGAGAAGTCCTTGATCGCGGCTATTACAAAGATCCACCAATACTGCATAATGTGCTCTCCTTCGATGGGACAGCTTGCCATCATTGATGCATCTTATAACGGACTTGAATACGTTAAGGAGATGAAAGACGAGTATAATCACAGGCGTCGTGTGATAATCGAGGGCCTTAAGAATGCGGGTCTTGAGTGTTTCACTCCGTCAGGCGCGTTCTATGCGTTCCCTTCCATAAAGGGGCTGGGTCTTACTTCAGAAGAATTCTGTGAGAAGTTCCTTAGGGAAAAGCACGTTGCCATAGTGCCGGGAAATGCATTCGGAGAATGCGGTGAAGGCCATGTAAGGATAAGTTATGCAGCTTCCATGGAATCGATAAATACTGCTATGGAAAGACTTGCTGAATTTGTAAAAGAGATAAAGGAAGGAAAACACAATGCTTGAGTACGATAACATAAGACTTGAACTCGAGGGTTATGCTGAACCGGTTGCTACATTGCGCGAATCACTTCATATCGAGCACACTCTTATCGAGATAAGTGAGCTCGAGGCAAGGACTCAGGAGCCTGAGTTCTGGAATGATGTCGAGAAGGCACAGAAGCTTCAGACAAATCTTAAGAGACTTCAAAAGAAAGTAGAGTCTTTTAATAATCTTGCTACTGAGAGGGAAGATCTCCTTGCACTTTGCGAACTCGGTAATGAAGCAGAAGATACCGACACTTTGGAAGAACTCAAGGAAGGTGTTGAAAGCTTCAAGTCTGATTTCGAAAAGATGCGTCTTGAGACATTGCTCACAGGCGAATACGATAAGAACAATGCCATTCTTACGCTTCATGCAGGTGCAGGCGGAACAGAGGCTCAGGACTGGGTAAGCATGCTCTACAGAATGTATACTAGATGGGCAGAGATGCATGACTTTGAAGTTAAGGTGCTTGAGTATCTTGACGGTGATGAAGCAGGCATTAAGAGCTGTTCGATCATGGTATCAGGTGAGAATGCCTATGGTTTCTTAAGATCAGAACTTGGAGTTCATCGTCTGGTACGTATTTCTCCATTTGATGCTTCAGGTCGCCGTCATACATCCTTCGCTTCCTGCGAGGTCATGCCTGAACTTGATGATACTATCGATATCAAGATCGATCCTTCAGATCTTCGTGTTGATACATATCGTTCGACAGGTAAGGGAGGTCAGCACATCAACAAGACTGACTCCGCTGTTCGTTTGACTCACTTGCCGACAGGCGTTGTAGTTGCTTGTCAGTCAGAGCGTTCTCAGATCCAGAACCGTGAGACGGCCATGAACATGCTCAAAGCTAAACTCTTTGCTCTTGCTCAGGCTGCTCAGATGGAAAAGATCGAGGACCTGAAGGGTAATCAAATGGATATTGCCTGGGGTTCACAGATCAGATCATACGTATTCTGTCCTTATACGATGGTTAAAGATCACCGTACAGGATATGAAGTCGTAGATGTTGACTCCGTAATGGACGGAAACCTGGATGGTTTTATAAATGCATTCCTTTCCGGAATGAAGATAGAGAAATAAGAAATGATCGTGCCGTTTCGCTTTATAGCGAAGCGGCTTTTCTTTTCGAGAATGATTACAGAACAGAATGAAAATCATCTTGCAAGAATAGAATTACTTTAGTAAAGTTTTAATGAATACTTCTATTTAATAAGAGGATACATTTAATGAAGAATAATAATGATATGAAAGAAGAACTGAACGAAGGTGTTCTTTTCGATGCTTCAAAGGCATCAGGAATGAGGTCAAAAGCTAAGATCATCGCTGCCGTACTTGCGGCTACTGTCTCAATCTCTTTGGCAGTTGCAGGTTGTGACAAGAAGGCGGCAGAGCAGAAGTATAATCTCGTAAATGCAGACGGAACAACGATCGAACTTACGGCAGATGAGATAAAAACTGCTCTTTCGGGCGATGTATTTTTCCAGGGAGTTAAGATTGACGGGATCGATATGTCAGGTAAATCAAAGGAGGAGGCAGTAAAGCTCCTTTCTTCCAAACTTACCGAGGAGCCCGCCAATGTCGATATCAAGTTGGACTTTGACGGTCAGGAATTCCCACTTGATCTCAGTACTCTTAAGCTGGAGAACAATGCTTCTGAGATCGTTGATGAGGCATTCTCTTACGCAAGACCTTCAGAAGGTGCTTCTGCTGAAGAACTCGTAGACTGCTATACAAAGATGCAGGGACTTCAGACAACGGCAGTTGAGTATAATACTGCATTTACAGTTAATACTGACGGACTTTCTGAGGTAGTTCACGGAGTTCTCGATGAATATAATACCGAGAAGGTAGAAGCAACGATCGAGTCATTTGATACTCAAAAACTCGAATTTGTTATAACTGATTCACAGGCAGGTTGTGTTGTTGACATTGATAAGGCGGTTACTGATGTTAAGTCGCTTCTTGATGCAGGAACATATACAGGTTCTGTTACTGTTGACTTTACTAAGGATGAGCCTGAATCTGATGCTGAAGTTTTAAGAGAAGAGATGGGTCTTATCTCATCCTCATCTTCGATTACCAGCGCTGACAGCAACCGTAACGCAAATATCGATACAGCATGTAAGAAGCTTGACGGTCACATCATTCAGCCGGGCGAGCAGTTCTCGTTCAACGGTTATGTCGGTCCGAGAACATCTGAGGCCGGTTATAAGACAGCTGGTATCATCCTTGGCGGTAAAGCTGCTAAAGGACTTGGCGGTGGTGTTTGCCAGGTAAGTTCCATGCTCTTCCAGTCAGCTTGTAAGGCTGATCTCGAGATCAACGAGAGACATCCGCATGAGTGGCCGTCTACATATTGTCCTATCGGAACAGATGCAACTGTTGATTACGGCAGTGCCGATATGAGATTTACTAATACATCTGATTATCCGATCGCTATCCATGCATTCTATGAAGATGACAAGACGCAGATCACCATCCAGCTTTATGGACATAAGTTCGAAGACGGTATGTATATCGAACTCGTTTCTTCAGGCGGACCTACAGGTGAAGATGCAGGCGTTGTCTATGAGGCTGATCCTGAGTTTGATGTCGGAACAGTCCTTCATTCGCATCCTGCACATCCAGCTCAGTCAGCTGTATGTTACAAGGTCTGGTATGACAAGGACGGTAATGAGATAAAGAGAGACAGATGCTGTGGAAGTTATTATCCTTCCATCCCTGAGTACGTTGCTATCGGTGTCCTTAAGGAAGACGGTACTCTTGCTGAGATGGATCCGGAGACAGGTGAGATCATCGATACAGAGGAGACAACTGAATCCTCAGATCCGAATGCTACACCGACTCCGTCTGTTACGCCTTCCGTAACACCATCTGTAACTCCTTCGAATACACCTACAACTACACCAACACCTACTGTAGCTCCGTCGGAAACAACTCCTACACCTACTGCTGAGCCGACTCCTACTGAGACTCCGACCCAGGCACCTACGGAAACTCCGACAGAAACTCCGACACCTGAACCGCAGGAACCTACAACGACTCCTGATAACAGTAGTGAAGGTGGAGAACAGCCGTAATTACGGATCTTATTAAGAAATAACGATAACGCATGTGAAGATATACTTCGCATGCGTTTTCTTTTTGCTGATATTACTTTATTCTTATCTTATTGAAGATCTTATGGTATCCCATAAAACTCTTGCTGCGAACTTGCTTCCTGCGATCGAAGCGTGGGCACCATCTTCATCGTATAGTTCAATGTCAGGATTATTGTTTTTATAGATCCACCATTCAGTTCCGACCGGAGCAAGAAGAGCATTTAATCCTTCTGTTATCTTTGTGTGGGCAAGGTGCATCTGTTCCTGAGCTGATTCATCATTCTTTCTGGCCCATGGCTCGAAAAAGATAATCCGGCTTTCTGATTCATCAGCCCAGCTGTTTAATGTCATGGATGCCTTAAAGAACTCGTTTATGTGGTCGAAAGGGTGAGCGTGTTCCTGAAGGACAATGTAGTCATAGTTTCCGTATTTAATGTTAAATCTTGCTTCTTTATCTCTTACGTGCTGCGCAAGATACCAGCCGCCATGAGCCAGCATTGTTATATCGCAGGCGTATCCGTCTTTTTCAGCAGCGTATTTGACTAAGTAGGGAAGATCATTCATGTATGTATGACTGTTTCCGATGAATAGTATCTTTATGTTCTTATTCATATAAGTAATATCCTCCTTATGATAATAAACTAAAGGCTGTCTCACTTAAGTGAAACAGCCCTTTAAGTTCATTTATCGATCAGTTGATCATTTGTTCCAATCGTAGTAGCAGGACTGGTAACCATAGTGTGATGGCTTGCCGTCAGTAGATACTGTGATAGGAGCCTTGAACTTCTCACCGGCCTCGATCGTTGCGCTTGTCGGAGTACCGATGAATGTGTTCTTGTCATTAGGATCAGCTGTGAATGTAAAGTAATCAGATGAAACACCTGTTATTGTCTTATCACAGTTGAACTTGATCTTAACTGAGTTAACGGAATCCTTGAGCTGAGCATTTACAGAACCGTAGTTCTCAAGAACGAGGTTACATGTGAAGCCGTTATCATTAGCAGCAAATCCGCTCATGCTCGTATAGAATGTAGTTACAGCACCGCTGCCTGTTGAAGGCTTCTTGGTTGTTGTTGTAGCCTCAGCAGTAGTTGTTGTGGTCGTAGCCTCAGTCGTTGTAGTTGTAGTAGCTTCTGTTGTAGTAGTTGTTGTAGCCTCTGTGGTCGTTGTAGCTTCCGTAGTAGCTTCAGTTGTAGTCGTAGCTTCTGTGGTTGCTTCTGTCGTAGCCTCAGTTGTAGCTTCGGTAGTTGTTGTTGCTTCCGTAGTAGCTTCAGTAGTCGTAGCTTCTGTTGTAGCGTCAGTCTCTTCTGATTCTTCCGGTTCTGTAGGATCAGACTTAGACTCGGAAACAATGGATGTCTCAACTGTAGTCTTTGGATTACCCTTAAAGTAATTAGTGATCTTTGAACCAAACTGAAGTGCAACGATAACGCACGCAACGATAAGGAAAAGTGCGACAACAGCGATGATCGGTCCGATTCCTATGGATTTATCCTTCCTTGGCTTATCTACTGTAGTAACAGGCTGGATATTTCCGGTCTGGCTTGCAGCTGATTTGCGCTGTGGTGAAGGAGGTATACGTCTCTCGTTAGGATTAGCTGCAAAAGGACTGTTGGATGATGCATGACGTGCAGGTCTTTTAACAGGAGCAGATTCTTTACCTGCGCCAGGTCTAACATTGCCGGCCTGTCTTTTTACAGGAGGTCTTTGTTCAACGGAAGCAGCATTTGTCTGCTTACCGAAAGCATCAACACCGGATGCAACTTTACCATATGTCTGAACGCCTTCAAGCTTATCTTTTGAAGAAACCTGCTTGGAGCTGTTGCTTCCAGGCTTAGTTGAAGACTTAAATGACTCGAAAGCCTTCTGATCAGGTGTGAGTTCAGGCTCGGCGAAATCTGCTACAGAAGAAGATGCGACAGCTGCTGCAGCAACTGCAGGTGCTGCATTCTTGGCATTGTCAACTGTTTCTTTGATCTCGTTATTGATCGCTTCTTTGTTATCGAGATTATCAACCACTACAGGTTTTTCTTCCTTAGGAGCATTTCCTGAGAAGGAACTGGATGATTTTGTTGTTTCAGATGCAGCAAAATCGAGATCCTTTGCTGACTTGGCAGTTGCAGCCTTTGGAACAAAAGCAGGTTTGTCGATATTCTCGACAGCCTCATCGACCTTATCTGTTGTTTTCTGAATATCTTCCTTAACTTCGTTCTTTGTTTCCTGAACTGTATTTTCTTCTTTCTTAAACGGATCTTCGTTATTCGGAGTTGATTTAAGTTCCTCGGTTTCAGAAGCATTCAAAGGCTTAAAAGCTGATATCGAAGAATCGAAATCAAAATCCGCAAGATCGTCTTCGTAGTCGATGCCTTCGATCGATTCATTCTGCTTAAGCTTATCAGATACAGAATTTACAGGATCATTGTTCTTAAATGAAACAACAAAAGAACTGTCAATGGTATCACTAGCCTTTATATCATCTTCACTGAAACTGGAATCGAATAAAGAGTCGTGCTCAGTCTTACTGGTACCGTTCAAAGGCGAAGCAAAAAGGGAATCAGGATTTGAGTCCGCAGACGGAGAATCGTCGAGCTTGTTATTAGCTTCGTCTGATCCGAACAATTTGCTGTCGTTTTTGTTCTCGTTGTCGTCAGAATTGTAGAGCATATCAATGTTCACCTTCCTATATTAATAAAAATAATATAATTCAAATTATATGTGTTTTCAATTACTTACATTTCACATATGTTAAAAAGTAAATTCAATTATATTTATTTCTACTTATCTCGAAAAACGTTTGACATACCATAACTTAAATGTTATTATCTTTAAGCGCTTGGAAAAAGCTCGTGTGGCGGAATAGGCAGACGCAACGGACTTAAAATCCGTCGGGATAAAACCCGTACCGGTTCAAGTCCGGTCACGAGCACCATTTTCGAGTAACCAACATCGCGGAGTGGAGCAGTTGGTAGCTTGCCGGGCTCATAACCCGGAGGTCGTGAGGTTCGAGTCCCGCCTCCGCAACCAGTTAAGAGTTGTCTCTTTTGAGACAACTCTTTTTTTGTCTATACGACCGATAATGAACACCACTATTGACGCATTTTTGGAAATACACTGATCTCTACATGTGCTATAATCTTCGTTATCGAGGACAGATAGCACATATGTATCAAGCTTATATCTTATTGTATTTTGCGTTAAATATTTATCCCGCCTGGAGGACTTTTCAGTGGCTTCGGATATATTTTCCTGATCTGAACCCTGTTGCGTACGGAATTGTTTTCGCACTCCTGCCGATCGCATCGGTCGCAACTTTTTACAGTCACAAAGTTCCCATCAGGGTCAAAAAGGTCATAGATTGGGTAGGCGGCATCTTTATGCTCGTCTTTATGTTTTCCTTTGTCTTTTGGCTCATTATCGATATCGGAAGGATCATACTTAAGCACCTTGATATAGACAGGACCCTTTTCGAGAAGTATGGAGGAATAGGTGTTTTTGTTCTTACTGCGCTCATAATCATCCCCGGAGTTATAAATTATCTCAGGATAAGGATCACCAGTTATAAAGTAAGCCTTAATCATAAGATAGACGGCGGACTTCGAGCAGTATTGATATCGGATGTTCATCTCGGTGCCGTTAATTCTGAACGCCATATCAAGAAGGCGCTGGATATCATAAATTCTCAAAATGCCGATGTAGTCCTTATCGCCGGAGATATGTTCAACAATAACTTTAATGCGATAATCGATCCTGAAGGTACGGCTAAGCTCTTAAGAGGGATAAAGAGCAAATACGGCGTATATGCCTGCTTGGGAAATCACGACGCGGGAAAGACGTATCCTTTGATGGCGGATTTTCTTAAGAAGAGCAATATCAATCTTTTAAATGATGAATTCATCAGTGTGGATGACAGGTTTAAGATCCTCGGAAGGATCGATCCGGAACCTATGGGCGGCTTTGATGAAAAGACCGTAAGATGTTCCATCGATAAGCTTGAGACAGAAAATGATTTTGAGCTTCCGACTATCGTATTGGATCATAATCCGGGAAAGATAGGGGAGTACGACGGAAAGTATGACCTTATCTTATGCGGACATACCCATCATGGTCAGATGTTTCCTGCTAATTTCGTTACCAATATGCTTTTCAAGGTCGATTACGGATACTATCGTGAGAAGCCTGATATGCCTGCTGTTATCGTATCGTCAGGACTTGGTATATGGGCCATGCCTTTTAGAAGTGCCAGTGTCTGTGAAGTTGTAACTATCGAGATCGATTAATTTTCAGGGTAGAAGTCATCGTAATGTGCTAAAGTATCTTTGAAATTGTTTGAAATGGAATAACTGACGGAGAGATTATATGAAGAAACTGATCGGTTTTATGGTATCGCTGTTTATCCTTGTCATCCTGCTTAGCATCGTATTTACTTCCTATATGTTCAAAAAGCAGGATCGTACCATGTCCTATCTTTATACTCAGGAAGACGTTGACGGCATACTTGATGAAGAAGATCCTTCTTCTCGAAAAAGTGATGAGAACGGTACTTTTAGGACCGTCATGACAATATCGTTGATGATAGTATCAGCCTCGACTTTGATCTTTGGATTCCTTTTTATCAACGAACGTATCCGGATACTCTCGAGCAAAGAGGAACAGATGCCTTTGGATATGAAGATCATCAAGGAGATCGCAGATTCTGCCGTGAAAGAGAAATCTTCTCAGAATAAGGATGATGATCAGCTGATTCAAAAGGCACGTATGATACTAAATTCAGATCATGGATCCAAGTCTGATGATAAAGAGGCTGATATTATGTCTCAGGCCATGAAGATCATAAATCTTGATTCCGGTCGTAAGACTCGATCCGATGATGAAGAAGAGCTAATGGCCAAGGCCAGAAAGATCCTTAATATTAAGGATGAAACTGAAACAGAAGCTCCGCCAGTCGTTCCTGCCATTACCCAACCATCAGTTCCGCAGGTATCCGTTTCTCAGTTTGAACTCGGAAACTTTCTTGAAAGTGAGATGAACAGACTCCTGATCCTGGATTTTGTCAGAAATGATAAGAGTGCGGTCGTAATGTCAGATATGAAAAGCATATCTGAGGTCCTTGATATGATCACGGATGAACTCGGTACCGATATTAAAGTAGAGCTTAATACGGATGTAAATGCAGCTTTGGATATTAAGGGAAGTGACAAAGAACTTGGTGAGGACATCAGGGAAAGGATCACGGAACTTATTAATAAAGCACTGGGAAAAGTTACTTTTGAAGAACAGACTGTCAAGATCAGATTTCCAATAATATGAAATAAAAAAGGGAGCTCTCATATGAGAACTCCCCTTTGAATATATCGGAAAAGTTTATCAGATTGCTGTGTAACCACCGTCTACTGCGATGTTCTGTCCGTTAACATAGGAAGAAGCAGGGGAAGCGAGGAATAATGCTGCAGTATCAAGCTCTCCTTCGTTACCGTAACGGCCGATCGGGATAGCACCCTTAGCGTAAGCTGAGAACCAGTCTGTCTCAAGTGTATCCTTTGTAAGAGGTGTCCAGAAGTAACCAGGGCAGATGGCATTTACTGTGATGCCCTCCTTACCCCATTCAGCTGCAAGTGCACGTGTGAGGTTTACAACACCGCCCTTAGCTGCGTGGTATGGAGCACATGTAGCTGCCATATTACCAACAAGACCGTACATGGAAGCGATATTGATGATCCTTCCGTACTTAGCCTTGAGCATTTCCTTTGCGAACTCACGGGCACAGATGAATGTACCGAAAAGGTCAACGTTGATCTCGTTCATGAAGACTTCGTCCTTGATATCAACTGTAGGAGCAACTGCACCTGTACCTGCATTATTAACAAGGATGTCTACACGGCCGAATTCCTTCATGGTTGCTTCGACTGCACCCTTAACTTTTTCTGTATCTGTAATGTCGCATGCATAAGCAAGAACCTTAACGCCGAATTCCTTCTCGATAGCTTCTTTGTTCTCGTCAAGAAGATTCTGACGACGTGCAAGAAGAACAAGGTTAGCGCCCTGACTTGCGAATGCCTTAGCCATCTGAAGGCCGAGGCCTGTGGATGCGCCTGTAACTACTGCTGTCTGTCCGGAAAGGTCAAAATAATTTTTCATTTGAAAGCCTCCTTGGGGTATTACTATATCTTCAACGTTTTAATCTTATCATATGAAAATTGAAATAAGGTGTATAATAAGGGACGGAAAAAGAGTGAAATGAAGGCGCTTTTTGCATTATTATGACGAAAAATGACTTTTTTCGCTCGAAAAGAAGATCAGTATTGACATTCTTGCCATGAATGTATATTATTGTGTAGTCACAAAAAGAAGAACTCGTTTCTCACCTCAAGCGAACAGTTAAGAGGTAAATACTTAAGATCATCTCTTTAGATGCTTTATGTATGGAACGGGTTCAGACCGTTCTTTTTTTGTTTAAGGAGGTGTATTCGTATCGCTAAACCAACATCAAATCAAATGATCAACGAAGAGATCAAATTCAGCAATGTTCGTCTTATCAACGCGGACGGTGAGATGGTCGGAGTAGTTCCGATAGAGAAGGCTCTGGCAGTGGCTGAGGAAGCAGACCTTGATCTGGTTTGCATATCGCCTAATCCGGACAACCCGGTTTGCAGAGTTATGGATTACGGCAAGTATCTTTTCGAGCAGGGGAAGCGAGAGAAAGAAGCCAAGAAGAAGCAGAAAGAGACTGAACTCAAAGAGATCGGTATCAAGCTTACAACGGATGTTCATGACATCGAGGTTAAGCAGAAGGCTGTCATCAAGTTCCTTAAGAACGGCGACAGAGTTAAGATCAACATCAGGTTCAGAGGTCGTGAGATGGCATACCAGCAGCAGGGTTTCGCTGTAATGGAGAAGTTTGCAGAAGGTATTGCCGAGTACGGTCAGGTTGATAAGCAGCCTAAGATCGAGGGACGTAACATGGTAATGTACCTTGTCCCTAAAAAGAATTAAGTAAACCAATGTTCAAGGAGGAACACTAAAATGCCTAAGCAGAAAACACACAGCTCATCTAAGAAGAGATTTAAGGTAACAGGAACAGGTAAGGTTCTTTACGCACAGGCTTTCCGCCGTCATATTCTTAGCAAGAGACCTACAAAGAGAATGAGACACCTTCGTCACAATGCAGTATGCTCTGAAGCTAATGCAAAAGTTATCAAGAAAATGATCCCTTACGCTAGATAAGCTTCGGATCTTTCAGTTTTTTAATCATTGATACCCACTAGGAGGAAAATAAAATGTCAAGAGTAAAAAGAGGCGTACGTGTTAGAGCTCGTCATCGTAAGGTATTAAAGCAGGCTAAGGGATATTTCGGTAAGAAGAGCAAGCTCTTCAAGGTAGCTAATCAGGCTGTCATGAAGTCCGGTGCTTATGCATACAGAGATCGTCGTGCTAAGAAGAGGGATTTCAGAAAGCTCTGGATCGCTCGTATCAATGCAGCAGCTAGACTTAATGGCCTTTCATACAGCAAGTTCATGAATGGTCTTAAGAAGGCAGATATCGCTCTCGACCGTAAGGTTCTTTCCGATATCGCTATCACAGATCCAAACAGCTTTGCAAAGCTTTGTGAGCAGGCTAAGGCAGCTCTCTGATAAAGCGACTGATAAAGATGATATAACGGGTGCTTCAAATATTTGGAGCACCCTTATTTTATGGTATTATTGTTTCTATGGATATCATCAGGAGTAAAGACAATTCTAAGGTTAAACGACTTGCGCTGCTTCATGACAGGAAGAAGGCGTCAAAGGAAGGTCTTGTTTTTATTGAAGGAACGAGACTTTGTGAGGATGCACTCCTTTCAGGCGTTAAGCCCGTTATGTTTGCTTTCTCTGAAAACAGGAGCATTCTTGCAGATGAGTTGATCTCAAAGTACAAGATCGACTGTGAGATCGCTGCGCTCTCGAATGAATGCTTTGAGAAGGTTTCTAATACCGTCAATCCTCAGGGGATAGCAATGGTCGTATCTGAGCCTGAACTTGGCTCGAAGATCCCTTTTAACGGGAAGGATGATATCTATCTGTGTCTTGAAGGGCTTCAGGATCCCGGGAATATGGGCACAGTTATAAGGCTTGCTGATGCTTTCGGATTTACTGCAGTCATCATGGTAAAGGGAACGGTCGATCCGTTTAATGAGAAGGTTTTGCGCGCTTCAATGGGCTCTGTATGGCATGTTCCTCTCAGACGAGTTGACAGTATCGATGATGTTTTCGAGCATTGTAAGAAGCATGATATCAGGACACTTGCGGCACATCTTAATGGTGATTTGTTAAATGAGGCGGAACTTGAGCTTCCGTGCTGCTATTTTATTGGTAATGAGGGCAACGGTTTGACGGATGAATGTTCTGATCGTTGTGATACAATGGTTAAGATACCGATGCAGGGAAAGGCGGAGTCACTTAATGCGGCTTCGGCAGCATCTATAATCGGGTACATTTTATCGACTAAGAGGAAGTAATATGCAGATAGTTGTTTTGGGCACTTCAACTAATGCGATCATTCTCGCAGAGAGACTGTCGAGAACGCATGATGTTGTTTTGGTAGATACAGATGCTTCGGAGAGAGCTGAATATTTTAAACTGGATGTAACACCGATCGATGGTGTCATCATCGATACGGCTGTTTTCGAAGAAGCAGGCGTTGCAAATGCAGATGTTGTATGTGCTTTAAGTTCAAGTGAGAATACTAACCTTGTAGCGGCTCAGATCGCTAAGCATAAGTTCGGTGTAAAGAAAGTCATTGCATGTACTTATGATACTGAAGAATTCGAGATGTTCCAGGACGTTGGAGTAACTCCTATCTCTGCAACAGATCTTACTGTTGATGCTTTTATAAAGAAGATCCATGACAGTGACGAAGATGTCGAGAATCAACTCGGTGTCTCGTATGTTAATCTTTTCGGTGACAACTATAAGTTTAAGCTCTTTAAGATAGATGACAGTACAGAAGGAGCTAAACTTAAAAATCTTGCTGATACCGAAGGCGGAGTTATCCTGGGTGTCTTAAGAGACGGAGAACTTATCAATTACGATCCTTCATTCAAGGTTAGCATGAATGATAAAGTACTCGTCGCAGAAGTATATGAATAAGGGGAGAGAAGTATGAAGATCGTAATCGTTGGTGCAGGTAAGGTAGGATTCTTTCTTGCAAGCGAGCTTGTTTTAAAGGGTCAGAATGTAACTGTCGTTGATATAAGGCCTAAGGCATGTTCACATATCGCCAATTCCCTTGGAGTAGAGACTGTGTGTGCCGATGCTTCAACTGTTCAGGGATTATCTGATGTATGTAATGAAACTGATATCCTCGTAGCTCTTACAGGTAATGATGAGAATAACCTCATTACATGTCAGATCGCTAAGAAGTATTATAACGTTCCGACAACCATTTCCAGGATCAATAACCCTAAGAATAACGATATCGCATCTATGTTTGGTGTAGATAAGCATTTCTGCGGTACGGATATCATCGTTAATCTCGTTGAGAATGAGATCGAGTTCAAGGGTATGAAGATCGTCACGAGCTTTGATAATACAGATCACGTTATCGTTGAGTTTAATCTTTCTTCAAATTCTGAAGCCTGCGAGAAGAAACTCAGTGAGTATAAATTCGTTAAGGATGCAAAGGTCGTTGTAATAACATCATCTGACGGCAAGACTATCACTCCTCAAGGTGATACCGTCATGCATGCTGATGACAATATACTCATGGTCTGCCGCAGACGCCATATCAAAGATATCTGGGAAGAGATGGTCAAGTAATAAGATGCTGGTAAAACAAAGCTTTGCACATAAGGTTATCGATTGGATATTTAAGAATCCGAGCCGAATGATCATTTCGTCATTTCTCTTGGTTATCCTGATAGGAAGTATTCTCTTGTTCCTTCCTTTCTCGACATATTCAGGACATCATCTGAATTACTTTGAGGCGCTCTTTACGTCTGTATCGGCCGTCTGCGTTACGGGACTTGTAGTAGCTGATACTGCAACGACTTTTACCATATTCGGCAAGATCGTCCTAATAATATTGATCCAGATCGGTGGCCTAGGACTTGTAACCATTACTTCGTTTATTATTTCCTTTACTCGCAAAAAACAGGACCTTCGTACAAGGCTTGTAGCCCAGGAGACCTCAGGAAGCTTCAGTTTTAAAGAAGCTCCATTGCTTTTACGATTCATCCTAGGCCTTACTTTGGGATTTGAATTCGTTGGCGGCGTATTGTTTGCAGTTGAATACGTACCGAAGTACGGTTGGGCAGAAGGCCTCGGAAAAGCATTTTTCCAGGGTATATCAGCTTATTGTAATGCCGGATTCGATCTCATGGGTAATACTGAATCAGGTAAGTTCTCGAGCCTTGTCGGATTTGCGGGATCTCCTCTTATCGTAATAACTACATGCTGCCTTATCCTTTTCGGCGGTCTTGGATTTACCGTATGGGTAGATCTTTTCGGCATGGTCAAGAATCATCGTAAGAATAAACTTAAGGTTCACTCCAAGATCGTTCTCGAATGGACCCTGGGATTAACTCTCGTAGGACTTATTGCGATGTTTATCCTGGAGTACAGTAATAAGGCAACAATGGGTGACATGTCTTTTGGAGAAAGGATCCTTGCATCCTTCTTCCAGTCAGTTACATTCAGGACCGCAGGATTTAACACTATCGACCTCGGAGCCATGACCAATCCTTCCAAGACCATAGGAATCCTTCTTATGTTTATCGGAGCAGGTTCCGGTTCCACAGGCGGCGGTATAAAGATAACCACGTTTGCTATTATCGTTTACTCAGTTATAAGTGAGATCAAGGGAAATAAGGATACTGTTACGCATAAGCACACTATCTCAGGTTCCATAGTAAGAAGGGCAGTAGCGATCTTCTTTATCGGTATCTTTGTAGTTATCGGTCTGTCGCTTCTTCTCTCGATCACTGAACATAAAGCGATCATGGCTGGTGATTTCAATTTCATCGATGTGGTCTTTGAAGTAACTTCTGCTTTTGCTACCGTTGGTGTTTCATCACTTGGTACGCCTAATCTTCTGACGATCAGTAAAGTGCTCCTGATACCTGCGATGTTCCTCGGCCGAGTAGGTCCTATATCCCTCGCATTGAGCCTTGCCATGCGTGACACCAGGAAGATCGGTGAGGTCTATCCTGAAGGAAAGGTTCATATTGGATAACGACTGTTTTATGCAGATTAACAAGACCCTTTAACATACTAGGGTGTTTTGAAAAGTCTCTTTTGTGAAAATGAACGAATTGTGAACACAATGTTAACAAAGTATTGCTAACATATGGATATTGTGTTAACGTATTAACGTACATTAAGGAAGACTTTTACAAGAGTCGGTTATGTTATGAGAAGACAAACTGACTTGTCAGATAACAGTCTTTTGCCCAATCAGATCGGGTCAGAACGATCTGGATTGTTGTCAGACAAGTGTATAAACTTGAATACTTCCTTATTGATAATCTGTTTTTTGTATCCGGAGGAGCCGCAAAACCGTGTGCGACTCCTTTGGAGATTAAACCTGACAGTTACTTTTTTATGAAATACCTTTTTCTAAAGGAGCCGTCCCAAGTGGGCGGTTCTTTTACTTGCTGAAATTTGTCAGATCGAAAGAGCACAACAGATATTACGTGAAAGAAAAACCCTTTCGTCTATTCAGGCGAAAGGGTCATTGTTTTTTGAATAAGGCTGATTCTTAGTTTCCAGGCTTGTAGCTGTCCTTCAAGGATACTGCTCTGTTAAATACGAGATTATCTGAAGTGAAGTCCTTGTTATCTGCACAGAAGTAACCGAGTCTTAAGAACTGGAAACGATCTTCCGGCTTTGCGTTCTTAAGGGATGCTTCAACCTTGGCGCCCTTAACGATCTCCAGAGAGTCAGGATTGATGAAGTCAAGATAATTGCAATCTGCAAGATCAGGAGCTTCAACAGTGAAGAGACGGTCATAAAGCCTTATCTCCGCATCAAGAGCAGTAGCAGCATCAACCCAGTGGATCGTAGACTTTATCTTTCTTCCGTCAGCAGTATTACCGCCTCTGGATTCCTCATCGAATGTAGCATGAACAGCGATGACATTACCGTCGGCATCTTTATCGCATCCTACGCATTTAACGACATAAGCGCTCTTAAGTCTTACTTCGTTGCCCGGGAAGAGACGGAAATACTTTTTCTCAGGTACTTCCATGAAATCCTCAGCTTCGATCCAGAGCTCGCGGGAGAAACTGATCTCACGTTTTCCTGTCTCAGGCTTTTCAGGGTTGTTCTCAACTTCGAACACTTCGCTCTTTCCCTCAGGGTAGTTATCGATGATGAGCTTAACAGGGTGAACAACACCCATTACACGCTGAGCATTTGCATTGAGATCTTCACGAAGGCAATATTCGAGGAATGCATAATCAACAACTGCATTTACCTTGGATACGCCGTTACGTGCATGGAAAGCACGTATGGATTCAGGAGTATAACCGCGACGGCGAAGACCGCAAAGCGTAGGCATACGAGGATCATCCCATCCTGATACAAGACCGCTCTCAACGAGGTTCCTGAGCTTTCTCTTGCTTAATACGGTATGAGTGATTCCAAGTCTTGCGAACTCGATCTGACGTGGCTTACATGGAACTGAGATGTTGTTTATTACCCAATCATAAAGAGGTCTGTGAGCCTCGAATTCCAAGGAGCAGAGAGAGTGGGTGATACCTTCGAGTGCATCTTCGATAGGATGAGCAAAGTCATACATAGGGTAGATGCACCATTTGTTGCCCTGACGGTGGTGTGGGATCCTGTTGATACGATAGATAACAGGGTCACGCATGTTGAAGTTACCGGAAGCAAGGTCGATCTTGGCACGGAGTGTGAGTTTACCATCCTCGAATTCTCCGTTCTTCATACGCTCGAAAAGATCAAGGCTCTCTTCGATTGGACGATCACGGAACGGGCTCTGTGCAGGTGTTGATGTGTCACCGCGCATCTCTTTCATCTGCTCAGGTGTGAGCTCGCATACGTAAGCAAGGCCCTTCTTGATGAGCTCAACGGCAAATTCATACATCTTGTCGAAGTAATCGGATGCATAGAAGAAGCGGTCATCCCAATCGTGGCCGAGCCAGTGGATATCCTCTTTGATGGCATCTACATACTCTTCGTCTTCCTTTGTAGGGTTTGTGTCATCCATACGAAGGTTACAAAGTCCGCCATACTTTTCAGCTGTACCGAAGTCGATCTCCAAAGCCTTGGCATGTCCGATATGAAGATATCCGTTTGGCTCAGGAGGGAAGCGGGTGTGGACTTTCTGACCATAGCAGCGTCCGCCTTCCTTAAGTTCTTCGTCGATTATCTCGTGAATAAAATGCTTATATTCTTCCATAACTTAACTCCTCATAAGTCTTTCAAGACCGATATTGATCCTTCTTAATGATTCATCCTTACCCAGAAGGATAAGAACTTCGGCGCAACCGCCCGGTGTTACGGCAACACCTGCAGCTGCGATACGTACAGGCCACATGACAAGAGCATTCTTCATCTCGTGCTCAGTTGCGTATCCTGTCAAAAGCTCGCTTAATGCATCTCTGTTCCAATCACATTCCTGAAGCTTAGGAAGGATATCGGAAAGGATAGCCTTTGATGTATCGAGAGTGGATTTACTCTTTTTATGCTCGAAAAGGCTCAGGTCGAAGTCTTCGAACTTTGTAAGGAACTCGAGCTTTTCAGGAAGCTGTGTAAATCTTGTGATACGAGGCTTCAAGATCTCTTCGAGCATAGGATAATTGTTCTCGCTTATACCAAGCTGATCAAAAAACGGCTTAGCATGTGAGATGAATTCGTCATAGCTCATGTTCTTAATGTGCTCGGCATTTACCCATTCGAGCTTATCGTAATCGAAAACACTAGGGGACTTGGAGATTCCCTTAGGATCGAATGCCTTTATGAGCTCTTCCATGGAGAAGATCTCCTGGTTATCGGACGGAGCCCATCCCAAAAGTGCGATATAGTTTATGATCGCCTCAGGAAGGAAACCGTCATTAATAAGATCCATGAAGCCCGTGCTTCCATGTCTTTTCGAGAGTTTGGAGATAACTTCGTTTCCTTCCTCATCAACGGATTTACCCATGATGAGCGGAAGGTGCATATATGTCGGGATCTCCCAGCCGAATGCTTCGTAAAGAGCATTGTACTTAGGTGTGGAAGAAAGATACTCAGATCCTCTTACAACGTGAGTAATACCCATGAGGTGATCATCGATAACGTTGGCGAAGTTATAAGTAGGGAAGCCGTCAGCCTTCAAAAGGACCTGATCGTCAAGGTCTTCGTTAGGGATAGTGATCTCACCATAAACGATATCCGTATATGTTGACTCACCTGATAACGGCATCTTCTGTCTTATTACATATGGGATGCCTGCATCGAGATTCTTCTGGATCTCTTCAGGAGAGAGGTCACGGCAGTGACGGTCATAACCGGATTCACTTTGCTCACGAAGACTTTCCAAACGCTCCTTGGTACAAAAACATCTGTATGCCTTGCCTTCGTTAACTAGCTGCTCAGCGTATGGCTTATAAAGACCCAAACGTTCACTTTGAACGTATGGACCGAAATCACCTCCGATATCAGGACCTTCATCGTGTGTTAAACCTGCGAGCTTCAAAGTATCATAGATAACTTGCGTTGCACCCTCGACATAGCGTTCCTGGTCAGTATCTTCGATCCTTAATACGAATGTACCGTTGTCATGCTTAGCCGTCAAAAACTCATAAAGAGCTGTCCTTAGATTGCCTACGTGCATAAAACCCGTAGGGCTTGGTGCAAATCTTGTTCTGATCTTCATATGAATCACCTTTATTATTAATATAAATACGAACTGTATTCTACCATAAAAAAGAATTTTTTAGTGGTATAATTCAAAGGTATGGATAAATTGCAGACAAACAGATCAACTGATTACTATTGCGGTAACGGAATCTCCTTTGAGGTCGTTGCTCCTTACATCGCGAAAAGAAGCGGTGATGTTAAGATAGCCATCTGCTCCGACAGGGTAGTAAGCGGTTATTACTACAATAAGTTCGAGGAACAGTTCCTTAAGCTCGGAATAAAGCCTTTGCTCGTTCCCGTAGATGCCAGGACTTCCTCCAAGGGACTTACGTCTGCTGATACGCTTTTTAAAGCTCTCGTTGATTTTGACTTCGGTAAGAATGACTGGCTAATTGCCTTCGGCGGTGGCGGAGTCATTGATATATGCGGTTTTGCCGCATCCGTTTTTACAGGCGGCATCAATCTCATGGCGGTTCCGACGACTCTCGGATCCATGATCGACGGAGTTCTTGCCGATAAGGCTTTTCTCAATTCATCAGGCCATAAGGATGAGATCTCGGTTCCGTTCTCGCCGACTGTAGCGATAATCGATCCGCTGTTTCTTAATACCGTACCGCCTAAGGTTAGGGCTAACGGATATGCTTCAGTTATAAGGCTTGCTCTTCTTGATAATATCGAACTTCTCTCGGGTATCGAGGGTAAAGGCGATTTCAGGGTGTACATCAATGACATCTATAAGAGCAGGATGGCTGTTGAGGATAAAGATCCGTATCTGCTTACACTTGGTGATGAGCTTTCCGATGCGATCGAGAGTTACTTCAGGTTCATGAATTATTCAGAAGGTGAGGCACTGGCTTTAAGTCTGCTTGCAACCGTAAGTGACAGTAAAAGAGAGCCTCTTACCAAGATATATGGTGCTCTCGGACTTCCTATAAGACTTGAAGGCTGCACCGAGAAGATGATGATAAAGACATTAAAGGAGAACTTCTCGCATAAAGGAGTCTCAAAGGTCAAGATGGCTGACAGAGACGGCGGGAAGTGGCATGTTTTCGAGTATGATGCCGATGAGGCAATGAAGATACTTGAAAACAGGCTTAAAAGGATAATCGAATGAGGACATTTAAAATGAGAAGATTCGGAGCTTTGCTCTTGTGCTTGATAATGCTTTTTACGCTTGTATCCTGCAGCAAAAAGGGTGCGAACGGATCGGGTAAACCGGCTGACTATGGAACTTACGGAGCAGATATTGCACGTAAGATCGCTAAGGACTATCCGTATCGTAAGGCATTTACTTCATCGGAGAATGAAGCGGGAGCATTTATCAAGAAAGAATTCGAGAAACTCGGATATAAGGTAGAGACCCAGTCTTTCGGCGGAACGTACGGCGGTGATTCGTACAACTATATCGTTCATATCGAAGGCAGCGGTTTTGTGGAAGTAGCTGATAACGGCGATACCAAAGAGATCAGACGTAAGGTCGTTATCGGTGCTCATTATGATTCTGCTTTCTCGGCTGATCAGGTTCCTGAAGACCGTACGTACGACGGAATCTCCGATAACGCATCAGGCGTCGGATGTCTTCTTACGCTTGCAAAAGAACTCAAACAGTGCGGCGATCTTGCCTTTGATATAGATCTTGTAGCTTTCGGAGCAGGATGCAGTGAATATGCCGGTGCCCGTAAATATGTCGAGAGCCTGTCTTCCGACGATCTCGAAGAGATCGAGGTCATGTACTGTATCTCTAATATCTATGCAGGTGATAAAGTCTATGCAAGTTCCGGACTTAATTCACTGGACAGATCGCAGAAGTATAAGATGCGCCGTAAGCTTTATCAGGCATATGACGTTGCTTATAACGATATGCTCGCATCAGTAAACGGTTTTTATCTTTACTATAATGAATCAAATATCGTTACCGACATTAACGGTGACGGTGAAGACGATATCTACAGAGAGGTATCCGTCAATAAGTCTGACTATACGCCTTTTGATGAGAAGAACGTTCCTATCGTATTTTTCGATTCGGGTGACTATTTCTTTGATTCGCTTGAGAAGACCAAAGAGACCAAGAACCTTACGCTTCAGGAGTTTGACGGTAAGATCTCCGGAACATTCCTTGATTCTTCCGCGATCCTTGATGAGGTACAGGTAACTGAAGACAAAGACCTTCTCGAGATCAGGATCAATAATATCGCTTACTGTATCATCGGTTCACTTCAGAAGGGTTCCGACTTCGGCCTTACACATGAGCAGTATGAGGAATCATTAAGAAGCATCACGACAGAACCTTCCGAGACTTCGAAGGGTAAGAAAAAGACTGAGGATAAAGCTTCAGAAACGAGCGAGACTCAGAAATAATAAGCGAGAGTTATGACATCTCCCGTTTCCCATTTGAAATTCAAGGCCTGAACTTCACCCGGGTGCAAAGTAGACACCTTGTGAGGGTCATTGCAGGAACCCTTGATAAGTTCTTCCGGGTCCTTTACTTCTGCATTTTTATCGAAAAAGCCGATCAGTTCTCTGCCGTTAAGGCCTATATGTGCGTTCTTGCAGTCTTCAGGGATATAAAGATCCAGTCTGAACCTTTTCGGGGAAGGGATATCAAATACAAAATTAATGACTTTGCGGTCAGATGTATCTTTTACGACTTCTTCCTTGAGCTTACAAAGATCTCCCTCAAATTCGAATTCGTAGATCGCATCCTCATAATCGAAAACAGCAAGTCCGCTGTTAAGATCGCCTGAAATAAAAGCATTAGTTATAGTTTTCATGTTTTTAAACCTCATCCGGTAATATAGTTCCGCCGCCCAAGACCTCGTCTCCGTCATAGAGAACACAGGCCTGCCCCGGTGTGATCGCTCTTTGCGGCTCGTCGAAAACAACCTCAACGTTACCGTTATCCATGACCCTTGCAGTGCATGGCTGTTCTTTTTGTCTGTATCTTACCTTGGCCTTACAGGAAATGCTGCCCTTAGGAGCAACTCCGCTGGTCCAATTAAAGTCTCCTGCCGTAAGTCTGTCGGAATAAAGATCTTTTTCACGTCCGAGATAGACATTATTCGTTTCAGGATCTACACGAAGAACGTATAAAGGCTCTTCTGAAGCAAGTCCTAAGCCTTTTCTCTGACCTCTGGTATAGCGGATTATACCTTTGTGCTTACCTAAAACGGTTCCGTCCTTATATACGAAATCGCCTTCAGGATACTCTTTTCCCGTAAAGTCCTTTATTACGTCAGCATATTTGCCGTTTGGAACAAAACAGATATCCTGACTGTCAGGCTTGTGTGAATTTATAAACCCGTTTTCTTCAGCGATCTTTCTGGTCTCTGTTTTTGTAAGATCTCCGATAGGGAAAAGGACATGGGAGAGTTGTTCCTGAGTCAGGGAATAAAGGACGTAACTTTGATCCTTCGTCTCGTCAGGAGCCTTCAAAAGTGCGTATCTGCCTTCCTTTTGAACTATCCTTGCATAGTGTCCCGTAACTATATGATCACATCCGAGAACCTGAGCCCTCTCGAAAAGCTTATCGAACTTCATGAATCTGTTACAGTCGATGCACGGATTAGGAGTAAGACCGTTTTCGTATGCGAAGATAAACTTATCGATTATCTTTTCCTTAAAACCGTCCTTGAAATTAAAGACATAGAAGGGCATTCCAAGCTTAAAAGCAACGCTTCTTGCATCCTCGACATCTTCTACAGTACAGCATGTGTGGGTGTTTTCCTTGATCGCTTCCGGATCTTCATGAAGTTTCATGGTGCAACCTATACACTCATAGCCGTACTTTTGAGTAAGAAGTGCAGCTACACTGGAATCTACGCCGCCGCTCATTGCGATAAGTGCTTTCATTTAAGTTGCTCCCTGTACGTTTTCTCAAGATTTTATACCAACTGAGAAAAATAAAAAAGGGGCACTTGATGTGCCCCTCGGATAGACTAATGATTATATGAGGATCAAACCTTTGTAATCCAGCCGAACTTATCCTCGACCTTACCGCTCTGGATACCTGTGATGGTATCGTAGAACTTCTGTGTGATAGGTCCGATCTCACCGTTGTTGATCGTGATGACAGTATCCTCATACTTGAGTTCGCCGACAGGTGAAACAACTGCTGCAGTACCGCAACCGAAGCACTCCTGCATACGTCCGGACTTACCTGCCTCGATAACCTCATCGATGGAGATCTTACGCTCTTCAACCTCAAGACCCATATCCTTAGCGATCTCGATGCAGCTTCTTCTTGTGATACCAGGAAGGATGGAACCTGCAGCAAGGGAAGGAGTAACGAGCTTGTTGTCGATGATGAACATGATGTTCATAGCGCCGACTTCCTCGATGTACTTCTGCTCAACACCGTCGAGCCAGAGAACCTGCTCATAACCGCTGTCATGAGCGATAGTCTGAGCGATCAAGGAACAACCGTAGTTACCTGCGCACTTTGTAAAACCTGTACCGCCACGTACTGCACGTACATACTTATCCTCAACGTAGATCTTAACAGGCTTGATTCCGTGAGCATAATAAGCACCGGAAGGTGAGAGCAAGATGAAGAACTTATATGTATCGGAAGCACGAACACCGAGGTATGGGTCTGTAGCGATAACGAACGGACGGATGTACAAAGACTCGCCCTTACCGGATGGAATCCAGTCCTTATCGATCTCAACGAGCTTCTTTGTAGCGTGTACGCAGAAGTCGATGTCAACTTCAGGGATAACGAGACGATCGTTGGAGTTGTTCATACGCTCGAAGTTGCAAGCTGGACGGAAGAGGTTGATGGAACCGTCTTCGCACTTATATGCCTTAAGTCCCTCGAAAACAGCCTGACCGTAGTGGAATACCATTGCAGATGGCTCGATGGAGAACTCGCCGTATGGAACGATGCGAGGATTGATCCAGCCCTGGCCTCTTACATAGTCCATAACGAACATGTGATCGGAGAAGATGTGGCCAAATGGAAGTGGCTCGCCGGCTACTGGCTTCTTTCTGGGATTTGTTGTCTTAGTTACTTTGATTTCAGGAAACATTGAAAATATCCCTCCTATATTTATTGATGTTAATGATTATAATACTTTTTTTCTTAAAGGCTAATAAATAAAGTCTTTAGTTGTTTTTTGGAATTAATTTTTGTTCTTTTTGAACTAATTCTCGAAAAAAATGCTATACTTTCAACGCGAGGGCAAATTAATATGCAAGATTTAAGAAAGATCACCAGAAGGTTCGATCCGAAGGATGGTTTCAGGATCGAGCTCCATTCTCATACGTCTGCTGCCAGTGCATGTTCGAGCATTGCACCGGAAGACATGGCGTTTATGTATAAAAAAGCAGGATATGGCGGACTTGTGATCACAGATCATTTCCTTACGGGTAACACTTGTGTTGACAGGACGTTGCCGTGGGATCAGCAGGTAGATCTGTTTTTCGAGGGATACGAGAGAGCAAAAGTTGCCGGTGATATGATCGGACTTCGTGTTTTCGAGGGTATTGAATATTCTGATTACGGTACGGATTTTCTCTTGTTCGGCCTTGATAGGGATTTTATTAAGGCGCATCCTGAAATGACCAAGATGGAACCTGAGGAGTTCCTTCCGTTCTTTCATGAAGCGGGAGCATTCATCATCCAGGCTCATCCGTTCAGAGAAGCAAGCTACGTACGACAGGTAAGGTCTTATGCACCTTATGTTGATGCGATCGAGGTGATCAATCTCGGTAACTGGGAAGCCGAATACGACAGGAAGGCCAGGGAAGAAGCCGAGAGATACGGTAAGCCCATGACGGCGGGTTCAGACTGTCATCATTTCGGCGACGGATATTTCGGAGCAGGTATCATCCTTAAGAAAGAACCTAAAGACCTGGCTGAGATATGCAGGATCATAGGCTCCGGCAAGGGTTATGACATTTTTGGAGGGGACAGGTGAGATTTTCCAATCTGTGGATCATGGGCGAAGAGGATCATCGCATTACTATTGAATGCGGGGATAAGAAGATCCTGAGGATATCCCATCACATTGGAAATGATGAAGCCCCGTTTGAGGGCTTTGTTACCCCCGGTTTCATAGATACACATATTCACGGAGCTGCAGGTTTTGATACCAGTGATGCTGATCCCGAAGGACTTTGTAAGATGGCTGTAAGCCTTGCGAAGGTCGGAACGGCAGCATTTTGTCCGACGACTATGACTATACCCGAAGATCAGATCTTCAGGGTCTGTGAAAGCGTGGTAAAAGCCTCCGAGATCCTTAAGAATACTGAGGAACCTCACGCTAAGATCATAGGTCTTCATCTGGAGGGCCCTTTTCTTAATCCGCTTAAGTGCGGCGTTCAAAATGATTCCTGCTGTGTTCTTCCAAAAGACGGTATGGATCTTGTGGAGAGGATCGAGAAAGAGTTCCCGGGACTTCTTAAGATGATAGATATAGCTCCGGAACTTGAAGGTTCGATAGAGTTTATTAAGACCTTTAAAGACAGGTATGTCATCTCATTAGGACATACTGCAGCCGATCATGATATCGCCATGGAAGCCTTTAATTCAGGTGCTTCAGGAGTTACTCATGCGCTAAATGCCATGGATCCGATCCTTAAAAGATCGACCGGAGTGTTGGGCGCTGCAATAGATTCAGGGGCATATGTTGAAGTCATATCGGATCTTCATCATATAGACAGAGCTATGGTAAGGCTCTTGTATTCGGATGTTTTTGAGGAAAGGATTGTTACGGTTTCCGATTCTATGCGTGGAGCTTTAATGCCTGACGGAGTATATGACCTTGGCGGAACAGATGTTACGGTAAGAAACGGAAGGACATATTACGGGGAAGAAGGTGGACTTGCAGGTTCCGTAAGCTTCTTGTGTGATGAGTTCGTTAAGCTGATCGATATCGGGGTGGACCCTATAAGAGCTGTGGATTCGGTAACTGATAATCCTTTGATGAGGCTTGGGATAATGGAAGACGAGACTATGCCTGGATTACTTGATATCGGAAGGCCTGCAACGTTTAATGTTTTCGATAAGAATGGAAGGCTCCTTAGAGTTATCAATGAAGGGAACGAATTATGAAGACGGATTGTTCATTTAAATCACTTTGCGAATCACCTTTGTTCAAAGGTGTTAACTGCAATGAATTCGAGGATTTTTGTACTGTCACCAGGGCAAGAAGCTACGAGAAAGGTGAGATCATAGCTTCTGAGGGAAGTCCTTGTAACTCGATCGGGATCATATCCGAAGGACAGGTTGCAGTTCAAAAGATCTCTTCGAGCGGTGAATTTGCCACCATTGCGCTGCTTTCATCAGGCGATTTCTTCGGAGAAGACGTGATCTACAGTTCAGACAGCACGTATTCGACTACTCTTGAAACGATGAGCCACTGCAGGATCAGATTCGTCAGCAAGGATATCATGAATTCCATAATGAATAAGTGTCCGTCAGTAAAAGACAACATCCTCAGGATCTTATCAGACCGTGTCATCAATCAGAACAGAAGGATCGAACTTCTGTCTCAGAAGACTCTTAGAGAAAAGATCGCTTATTATCTCATAGATCTTTTTAATCAGCAGCAGAAGAAAAATGATGAGCGTATCTCAGGTGAATGCAGAGCCTGCAAGGATTTCGGTAAGGAAAACTGTAAATATCCGAGCGAAGCAAGGATCGTTGAGCTTCCTGTTTCCAAGGAGATAGCAGCTAAATTCCTTGCAATGCCGAGACCATCTTTCTCCAGAGAACTGATCGCGATGGAAAAAGACGGGCTTATCAAGGTTAACGGGCGTAAGATAACACTTTGTGACGTTGCAAAACTTGAGACGGAGATCGTTGAAGGATTAAATAACGACAACTGATATTATTCGTTTCTATATATAAATTTATGTTATACTTAATAAGATAAACATATAGGTAGGGTTAAGAGTTTTGTCTTTTGTAAATAAGATAGCTGATTTCATAAATGAATTGTTCAGAAGTCTGAGCAACGGCTACCTCTTCTTTGGCGGATGGGGTGACCTCATAAGGTCTGTCTGCGATATCCTGCTTATTACGTTTCTCCTTTACTGGGCACTTCTGTTTATCAAGCAGAGCAGGGCATGGCAGCTCATCAAGGGTATCGTTTTCGTAGTCGTATTCGTTCTCCTTTGCAGCCTCTTGGGTCTTGAGATGGTAGGCTTCCTGTTCAGTAAGTTCCTTTATGTATTTGCGATAATGTTCGTAGTAATCTTCCAGCCTGAACTTCGAAGGATCCTTGAGACCGTTGGTATCAAGTCGTTTACTTCCATTAAAGGCGTGCTCGTTAATTCCAACGATCATAAGACGGAAACTACGCGTTTCATAAAAGAGATAAGTAACGCATGTAAGGAAATGGCCAGGGATTATACCGGAGCTCTTATCCTTATCGAGAGAAATACCAAGCTTGACGAACTTCTCATGGAAGAGAATGTCGTTCAGTTCGAATCTTCTGTCACAAGTAACGTCCTGCAGTCGCTTTTCTATAAGGGGGCACCTATGCATGACGGCGGTGTCCTTATAAGGGAAGGAAAGATCATAGCTGCAAGATGTCATGTTCCTCTTTCAGTTACGATGCATAACCTTGACAGATCCGGTACCAGACACCGTGCTGCTGTTGGCGCCAGTGAAATGGGTGATACGATCGCTGTTGTAGTATCAGAGGAGAGGGGAAAGACCTCTATTGCCGTTAACGGTAAGCTTTATGAGATGCAGAACAGCGCTGAACTCGAGGCTAACCTTAAGTATCTTTTGGGTGTTTCCGACCTTAATGAGAGCGGCCTTAAGAGGGCCATCGGCGGAAAGAAGAAGAAAAGATCCAAGGCTCAGATCGCCAATGCCAACGTAGTAGTTGCTCAGAATGAGCCTTCAGGTGACGATTCGTCATTTAAGATGGCTGATTCTGTTCAGAGGGGAGCCGAGTCGCTCAGGAGCAAGAGCAGATCTTCTTCGATCGCTGAGAAGATCATACTTGCCGTGTTGTCGCTCCTTATCTCATTCGGTCTTTGGATCTATATCCAGATCAATAATAACCCTGTAATCACAAAGCACTATGAGGTGCCGATCTCATATGACAACATGTCTTTGGACGGAGATTCATATCTTTCTTATCCTATCGAAAAAGTTGAAGTCGACATTGTCGGACGACAGAAGGTTCTCGACAGGCTTACGTCTGATGATATAGTTGCTACGGTCGATGATTCGTCAGTTGAGGGATCAGGTGTAACTGAACTTCCTATCATCGTAAGTTCGAAGGATTCCGGTGTATATTTCAGGGTAGAGCAGCAGCTTCCTGAGACCATTTCAGTTCTGGCTTCTGATAAGTCAGAGTAAAAATCCTAATATTTTTGACACAAAAATAATAAGGTTGCTTCTCGGGTAGAAGCAACCTTATTAATAGCCCTTAAACTAATGCGTTTGTCGTTAAACGACTCTTGTACGAAGCTTATCGAAAGCTTCTCTTGCGCATTCTCTTACAGTTGGATCCGAATCAGCGAAAGCCAATTTCTTAACATATTCCTCACAATGTTTTGCCTCGATTTCAGCTACAGACTGTGCAGCTGATGCCCTTACGAGTGGAGAAGGATCTCTCAAAAGAGGTATGAGAGCCATTCCCGAATCATATGTTTTAATAAAACCCATAGCTGTTGCTGCGGCAGCACGTATCTCGTCTACGTCGTTAGATGAAGCTTTGACTAGATCCTTAAGCTTCCCCTTCCTGCCGAGTTTTAATAGCTTATCAATTGTAGCATCAACACTTGCCAAACTGATCACCCCCCGTAGGTTAAGTTCTATCAATCATATTATGCAACAAAAAAGTAAAATATCAAAATATTTTTTTGTAAAAGTTTTGACAAATTATTTAATTGTTACACCATAGCCACCAATTTTCTTAAAACACTATTTTTTCGTTCAATTTATTTTACAATATTTGTATAATCAATTGAGGAAGAATGAAATTTGTTTACAATTTTTTTATTATTGAGGTGGCCCGTGACACATAATAAACACATCAGAAGGTTAGTTGCATTTTCGGTTGTATTTGCATTTGTTTTTTCTTCCTGTTCCAAGAAGCTTCCGGAAGAGACACTTCCGCCTGCAACTTCAGTAACTGTTGCAGAAACGACATTGGAAACTGAAGCTACAGAGGAAACGACAACAGTGGAGGAGACTACTCCGGAACCTACAAAGGCTCCGAGTCACGGCCCTAACAGTACGGCTGTGGTAACAGATATGCCTGTTCCTTTAAACGGACAGCTTTCCGTTAAGGATACCTGCATCGTTAATGAAGCAGGTGAGATCGTTCAGCTTAAGGGCATGAGTCTTTACGGCATCAACTATACAGGCAAGTTCTTCAGCAAGGATACATGTCAGACACTCGCTGAGGACTGGGGATGCGATGTAATAAGGCTTGCCATGTATACGATAGGTTCTACGAGTAAAGCTTATATCGATGAGCCGGATAAGTATTTCCAGCTGATGTGTGATTATATCGATCTTTGCGTTGATCAGGGCGTTTACTGCATTGTTGACTGGCATATCCTTTTCGATGGCGATCCGATGCAATATAAGGAGGAATCCATCGACTTTTTCTCGAGAATTTCCGCTATCTATGCTGATTGTCCTAACGTTATCTATGAGATCTGCAATGAGCCTAACGGCAAGTCCTTGGCTGATGAGAGTGTGGATGTCGGCTGGGATAACTGTATAAGACCATATGCAGTTGAGGTTATCGAAGCCATAAGAGCTAATGATCCTGATAACATCATCATAGTCGGAACTCCTAACTGGAGCCAGTTCGCGGATGATGCGGCAAAAGATCCGATCGATGATGAGAATGTAATGTATACGATCCATTTCTATGCTGGTTCCCATGGTGAGGATGTAAGGAGCAGGATGCAGTCTGCTCTTGATTCAGGTCTTGCACTGTTCTGTACTGAATGGGGAACTACCTTTGATAACGGCGGCGGAACAGTTGATACCGAATCCTCGGATGAGTGGCTCGAGTGGCTTGACAGTAATCACATCAGCTGGTGCAACTGGTCTATTGGCGGTTCTGCATCTGAGTCTTCAAATGCTCTCAGGATGGGATCTGATTCCTTTACGCCTGAAGAGAAATACGGCGGACACTGGCCTGACGAATTCCTTACGACATCAGGTTATTACGTAAAATGTAAACTTCTCGATATTCCGTATGAACCGGAAGGCGATAACTGACGGGGTATAAGATGAAGAGAAGATATTTGATTTTTACGCTCATAGTTATTCTCGCGATGATCATTATAGGCTGTTCCTCCAAAGATCAGACGCAGACTTCGGGAACTTCTGAGACTAAAGCTTCTGTTCTTGAAGAGTCTTTGATATCCGAAAACGGCGCAACTGAGACTACTGAGACGACATTGCCGTCGCCGACGCCTACTCCTACGCCTTCGCTTCCTCCTCAGGAGGTGCTCGTAAGTTTCATAGGCGACTGTACTTTGGCCGAAGCTGCGGCTTGGAACGGTTCTTCCAAGGGTTTTGATGCCGTAGTTAACGGAGATATGGAGTATTGTTTCAAAAATGCCAGAGAGGTCCTGTCTCAAGATGACATGACTTTGGCTAATTTTGAGGGCACTCTTACGACTGCAACCTCTCACAAAGAGAAGGAATACGCTTTTGCAGGCGATCCTTCATATGTTCAGATGCTTACATACGGCAGTATCGAAGCCGTTAATCTCTCAAATAACCACACTGACGATTATTTCGATGCCGGTATAAACGATACCAGGGCAACTTTGGATGAAGCTGGCATAGTTTGGAGTGATGAGACAAATTACTCGGTCTATGAAGTAAAGGGTATTAAGATCGGAATGGCGGGCACGTCTTTTCCTACGAACAGGCAGGCCATGTATAACGCGATCGATGAGCTTCGTTCCGAAGGATGCCAGATCGTTATAATCTCCTGCCATTGGGGTATTGAGAAAGATTATAAGCCGAGGGAAGACCAGGTCTCTCTTGCTCATGATCTAATCGATTACGGTGCTGATCTGGTTGTCGGAACACATCCTCACAGACTTCAGCCGATAGAATTTTACAACGGACACTACATCTTTTATTGTCTTTCCAATTTCTGCTTTGGAGGCAATACGTCTCTTGGAGACCCTGATTCTGTGATCATCCAATGCAATTTCAAGATGGATGAGACTAACAGTTATGTCGTAGATTACGAGCTTACGGTCATTCCGTACTGTCAGACGACCGTGTGGCCTGGAAATGATTACTGTCCTCGTCCGTATGAATGGAGTTCGGACGATTATTACCGTGTTTTGGACAGGCTTGAGTGGTCACAAGAAGATGAGTAAAAATTAGTCAAGTTTTATGCAAATTTCTTCTTAAGCGAAAGCCATCTTTGTTATATAATCAAAAGGTATTTTCGTTTACAGGAGTTATATTATGGCAAAAGTTCTCGTAGTAATGGGATCTGATTCGGACTTTCCGGTCATGGAAGGCTGTTTTAAGATGCTCAAAAAATTCAATATCGAGTTTGAGGCTAATGTGTGTTCAGCTCACAGAACACCTGAGAAGGCTATCAAGCTTGCAAAAGAAGCAAAAGACAACGGTTTTTCTGTTGTTATCGCAGCTGCCGGACTCGCTGCTCACTTAGGCGGTGTACTTGCAGCTAATACAGTTCTTCCGGTCATCGGTGTCCCTTGTAAGGGCGGAGCGCTCAATGGTGTAGACGCGCTTTATGCAACAGTTCAGATGCCTACAGGCATCCCGGTTGCTACAGTTGCCATTGACGGTGGATCTAATGCAGCCATCCTTGCAGCTCAGATGCTCGCAATAAGTGATGAGACACTTTCACAGAAACTTTCTGATTATAAGGCATCTCTTGCTTCTTCAGTTGAAGAGAGAGATCAAAGATTAAAGCAAAAGATCGCAGCAATGGAGGACTGATAAATGAGCGGTATTTTCGGATGTTATGATATTTCACACAAGTCAAATGATGTAGCAAAGACCGTTTATTACGGTATCTTCTCTTTGCAGCACAGAGGTCAGGAGTCCGCAGGTATTACGGTAAATAATTGCGGAACATTCATGAGTCATAAAGCACTTGGCCTCGTAGCTGATGTTTTCGATGATCTTACACTTTCAGCTTTGGAAGGACATTGTGCCATCGGTACAGCAAAGCTTGCTTCTGAGCTTGAGCCTGCTATCGATGCAATGCAGCCGTTCTCCATTAAGTCCAGGACAGGCCACGTTGCTCTTTCCACTAACTGCAAGATCTTAAATGCCAACACTTTTAGAAATAAGCTCATCGATAAGGGCGCTATTTTCCAGACAAACACTGAAGCAGAAGTTATCATGTCTCTTTTCTGCAGAAATCAGGTTAAGACCGAGACTGTAGAGGATGCTCTTCTTGAGACGATGAAGAGTCTTAAGGGTGCTTATTCACTTATCTTTATGACTAACGATCGTATCGTCGGTGTAAGAGATCCTTTAGGCCTTCGTCCTTTGATCCTTGCTAAGAAAGACGATATGTACATGCTTTCATCTGAGTCATGTGCTTTCGACGCTATCGGTGCAGAGATCATCAGGGATATCGATCCGGGTGAGATCATCACGATCACAGATAAGGGTATTACTTCGACTTATTACACCGTTAAAGGTGAGAAGTGCACTCTCGAGAACGGAAGACTTTGTATCTTCGAGTTTGTTTACTATGCAAGACCTGACAGTGTTATCGACGGTTCAAGCGTTTATGATTCCAGAGTTAAAGTAGGTGAGTTCCTTGCTAAGGAGCAGCCATGTGACTGTGATCTCGTTATCGGTGCACCTGATTCAGGTAACCCTGCTGCCGTTGGTTTTGCTCAGGGTTCAGGAATTCCTTACGGTGCAGGACTTCTTAAGAACAGATATGTAGGACGTACATTTATCCAGGGTACACAGGGACAAAGAGAACTTGCTGTTCGTATGAAGTTTGCAGTTCTTAAGTCAGCTATCAAGGGTAAGAGGATCTGTATCGTTGATGACTCTCTTGTAAGAGGTACGACAACAAAGCACATCATCAGATTCCTTCGTGATGCAGGTGCTAAGGAAGTACACTTGAGAATTGCTTCTCCTAAGGTTATGTATCCTTGCTACTACGGTGTATCAACATCAACTGCAAGTGAGCTTCCTGCAACAAAGATGACAACAGAAGAGATCTGTGAGATGATCGGTGCCGATTCTTTGGGCTATATCAGTCTTGAAAGCCTCAAGGCTTCTACAGAAGGCATCCGCTGCGGTCAGTGCTCCGCTTGTTTTGACGGTGTATTCGTAGCAGGTGAGCCGGAGAAGTAATATGAAGATTGCAGTATTCGTATCAGGCGGCGGTACAAACCTTCAGGCGATCATTGACCAGATCAAGGACGGATCTCTAAAAAACGTTGAGATAGCTCTTGTTATCGCTTCGAATGATAAGGCATATGCTCTTCAAAGAGCAGCTGACAACAATATTCCTGCTGTCGTTATGTCCGTAAAGAACTATGAGAGCCGTGAGATCTGGGATGATGCAGTCCTTGCCAAGCTTAATGAGAGTGGTGCTGAACTTATCGTTCTTGCAGGATATCTTTCTTTGCTGGGTGAGAAGACCGTAAAGGCTTTCAACAACAGGATCATCAACATCCATCCTGCGCTCATTCCTTCGTTCTGCGGTAAGGGCATGTACGGTATCCGTCCACATGAGGCAGCATTGGAGCGCGGTGTTAAGGTATCCGGCGCTACGGTTCATATTGTTAATGAGAATTATGATGAAGGACCGATCCTTCTTCAGAAATGCGTTGACGTTCTTCCTGATGACACTCCTGAAACTCTTCAGAAGCGTATCATGAAAGAATGCGAGCAGGTAATCCTTCCGAAGGCTATACAGCTCTTTGCGGATGGAAAGATAAAAGTAATCAACAACAGAGTTGAATATATTTAAACAGAGGGGTGACATCTATGAAAACTTATGACATCGCTGAACTTCTCAAGGGTAATGATTATCCGGGCAGAGGAATCGTGATCGGAAAGTCCAAGGATGGAAAGAGTGCAGTTACGGCTTATTTCATCATGGGCAGAAGCGTAAACTCCAGAAACAGAGTATTTACGGCAACTGAGGATGGTATCAAGACTGAAGCATTCGATCCTTCACTTCTTACTGATCCGCATCTTATCATCTATTCTCCTGTAAGGGTTCTCGGTAACAAGACTATTGTTACTAACGGAGATCAGACAGATACGATCTATGAGCTCATGGATAAGCAGCAGACATTTGAGCAGGCTTTGAGAACACGTGAGTTCGAGGATGACGCTCCTAACTATACACCTAGGATCTCAGGTATCATGCACGTTGAGAACGGTTCATATAACTATGCAATGTCCATTCTCAAGTCCGCAGACGGTGATCCGTCTTCTTGCCAGAGATATACTTTCTCTTATACAAATCCTATCGCAGGCGAGGGAAGATTCATTCATACATATATGGGTGACGGTAATCCGCTTCCTAGCTTTGAAGGTGAGCCTGAGAAAGTAACTATCGACGGAGATATCGATTCATTTACAGATATGCTCTGGAACAGCCTTAATAACGATAACAAGGTTTCCTTGTTCGTTCGTTATATCGACATCGCTACAGGTAAGGCTGATACAAGGATCGTAAATAAAAACGTTAAGTAATTTCCCGGAGGATAATAAAATGGCAAATGAAATGCTTTTGAAGTACGGCTGCAATCCTAATCAGAAGCCGTCCAGAGTCTTTATGAAGAACGGTTCAAACCTTCCTATCGAGGTCTTGAACGGTAAGCCTGGCTACATCAATCTTCTTGATGCATTCAACGGCTGGCAGCTTGTTAAGGAACTTAAGGCTGCATCAGGTCTTCCTGCTGCTACGTCTTTTAAGCATGTATCTCCTGCAGGTGCTGCAGTTGGTCGTCCTCTATCTGAGACAGAGGCAAAGATCTACTTCGTAGATGATCTCGGTGAACTTTCTCCGATCGCTTGCGCTTATGCAAGAGCAAGAGGCGCAGACCGTATGTCTTCCTACGGTGACTTCGTAGCTTTGTCTGATACATGTGATGCTATCACGGCTAAGATGCTCCAGCGTGAGGTTTCCGACGGTATCATCGCTCCTGATTATACAGACGAGGCTTTGGAGATCTTGAAGTCAAAGCGTAAGGGCACATATAACGTTATCAAGATCGATCCTAACTACACACCTGATCCGATCGAGACAAAGGATGTTTTCGGTGTAACATTTGAGCAGGGCAGAAACGAGCTCAAGATCGACAAGGATATGCTCAATGAGATCGTTACAGATAATAAGGATATCCCTGAGGACAAGAAGATCGACCTTCTTATCGCTCTTATCACTTTGAAGTACACACAGAGTAACTCTGTTTGCTACGTAAAGGATGGTCAGGCTATCGGTATTGGTGCTGGTCAGCAGTCACGTATCCACTGTACACGTCTTGCAGGTAACAAGGCTGATAACTGGTGGCTCCGTCAGCATCCTAAGGTCATGGGTCTTCAGTTTGTTGACGATATCCGTCGTCCTGACAGAGACAATACCATCGACGTATATATCTCTGATGAGTACGAGGATGTTCTCGCAGAGGGCAGATGGCAGGAGCTTTTCAAGGTTAAGCCTGAAGTATTGACTCTCGAGGAGAAGAAAGAGTGGCTTAAGAAGAACTTTGACGTATGTCTCGGTTCTGATGCATTCTTCCCATTCGGTGATAATATCGAGCGTGCTAAGAAGAGCGGTGTTAAGTACATTGCTGAGCCGGGCGGATCCATCCGTGACGATCATGTCATCATGACATGTAATAAGTATGGAATGGCTATGGCTTTCACAGGCATCAGACTGTTCCACCATTAATCTGTTATTTAACGATAATTCTGAGATTGCCTTGAGTTTTCAGGGCAATCTTTTTATTTGCCGATAAAACCTTAGTTGTGTATATTCTAGATAGAAAAACAGGAGAATCAAAAATTGAAGTATATATTGATCTATCTTTTAATATCGGCCTTTAATGCTCTTGTAGTATTTTTACTTATCACTTTTATCAGAGAAGGTTTTTATAGGATCCATAAGCCTTTAAGACCGCATAGTTCCAAGTATTTGATCACTTCTTCCAATCATATAGAGATCCAGGGCTTCAATCAGTGCGCCGGTTTTTCGAGCGCATATCTTATGAGACATTACGGCAAAGATGTCACGGGTGACATGATATACAAGAATATGCCTCATCTGGATAACGGAACCATCCTTCCCAAGCATGTAGTAAGGCTTTTAAGAAACGAAGGCTTTGATGCGGGATATTTTCGAGGATCCATAGATACTTTAAAGGCACTTGTTGAAAAGGGCGATCCTGTCATAGTCTTCATAAGGTCGTCTTTGGATTCGGATATCCTTCATTTTGTTAATGTTGTGGGCTTTGATGAGGAGAATATCTTTATCGTTGATTCTCTCGAAAACAATATAAACGAGCCATCTGAACACTATAACCGCAAGGTGTCTCTGGCTGATTTTCGAAAAATATGGAATACATCAAGAACTATAATGCCTCTTCACAGAAATACTTTTATCAAGGCAGAAGTGAAACCTTGATCATCATATCTTGATATTAGTAGTATAAGACCTTAATGGAGGAACTATTATGAAAAAGATAATTTCTGTGTTTTTGGCGACAGCTCTTTTGGCAGGACTTACTGCATGTACATATAATATCGATAAGGATATAGATATCAAAGTCAAGACTTCAATGAATACGGATGAGACCAAAGAAACCGATGAGACTGATATCACTCAGAAGGATGGCCCTTCTGATGATCTTAAGTCGGGCGATACTCTTATGTTCAGTGCACGTAACGGCAACTGGGGCGAGGTTTGCATTACTGATGATTATTGGCAAAGCACCAATTATGAGGTTTATTATGACGGTACGATAAAGTGCACCAAGTCATATAATCTTTCCGGATTATCAGTAGGGACCACAACTCTCAGTGATAAGGATTATAAGAAGATCTATGATTTTGCGTATGATGCTTATACTAATGATTCTTTTTCTGATTACAGCGAAGACGGTTGTGATGGTGATAACTGGAGCTTTGTTTATTACGATTCCGATGAGAACGCCCATGATCTGTACTCAGGATATGCTTATGGCAATGATGATATGACTACTATTGAGGATATTCTCGAGTCATATCAAGATGATATGGAATTTACAGATGATCAGATGCCGGATAGCGGAGAAATGCTCAGGATCTCATGGTATAGCATGGAGCCTTGCGACCAAGACTCTATGATCGGCGAAGAATACATAATCTATTACGATAATACTGTAGAGCTCTATTCTCTTTATAATTCCAAGAATAATGAACTTAGTAAAACGATCACGATATCAGATGATACTCTTAAGTATCTTTGGAATTTCAGCAAAGATTCTATAAAAGAGCAGACTTTTGCCGGTTATTCAGAAAATGTTGACGACGGTGATATCTGGATGTTTGAATTTCAAAGCGGTTCGGGTCAGTATATTACCATCTACTACGGATACATATACGATAATGAACAGCTAAGTGAGGTCGCAGATACGCTTAAAGCATGTTTTGAATGATGTGTTGTCCCGGAGCTTTTTGATGTCTCCTACTATATAGAATCTTAATAAGAAATGTAGTAATATCTATGAGTTAAGTAATACTTGATTTATAGGAGATCACACATGAAGAATATTCTCGTTGTAGGCGGTGGCGGAAGAGAGCATGCCATCATAATGAAGCTTTCAGAAAGTTCTAAGGTAGGTAAGATCTATTGTGCACCGGGTAACGGCGGTATCAGTAAGTATGCTGAGTGCTTTGACGTTAAGGCTACTGACATCGAAGGCATGGTCGAGCTTGCAAAGAAGCTTAAGCCTGATATGGTAGTTGTAGCTCCTGACGATCCGCTCGTATTGGGTATGGTCGACAGACTTAATGAAGAAGGCTTTATGACTTTCGGTCCTAAGGCAAATGCCGCTATCATCGAGGGTTCCAAGGTATTCTCCAAAGAACTCATGAAGAAGTACGATATCCCAACAGCTTTTTATGAAGTGTTTACTGATAGTGACAGTGCCATCAAGTACCTTAAGCAGCAGAATTCTTATCCTGCAGTTATCAAGGCTGACGGTCTTGCACTCGGTAAGGGCGTTATCATAGCTCAAAATGAGGAAGAAGCAATAACGGCTGTTAAGGAAATGATCGATGACTTAAAGTTCGGTAAGAGCAGCAGCAGAGTTGTAATTGAGGAATTCCTTACAGGTCCTGAAGTTTCAGTTCTTTCATTTACAGATGGTGAGACAATGGTACCTATGATCTCTTCCATGGATCACAAGAGAGCTCTTGATAATGATCAGGGACTTAATACGGGCGGAATGGGTACGGTTTCTCCGAATCCTTGCTACACGGAAGATGTTGCAAAAGAATGCATGGAGAAGATCTTTATCCCTACAATGAATGCAATGAAGGCTGAGGGCAGAACTTTTGAAGGATGCCTTTACTTTGGTCTTATGATCACTCCAAAGGGACCTAAGGTTATCGAGTATAACTGCAGATTCGGTGATCCTGAGACACAGGTTGTTCTTCCTATGCTCGATGCAGATCTTTACGATATCTTTGAGGCTATATATGAACACAGACTTAAGGATGTAGATATCAAGTGGCATGATGGTGCGTGTGCATGTGTCATCATGGCATCCGGCGGATATCCTGAAAGTTATAAGAAGGGTATCCCTATGAACGGTTTTGACGATAAGGGTCAGGTTGAGGGATGCTTTGTATATCATGCAGGAACAAAGCTTGATGATAACGGAACATTCCTTACTAACGGTGGTCGTGTTATCGGTGTTACTGCAAGAGCAAATGATCTTCAGAGCGCTCTTGATAAGGCTTATGAGGGCGTATCCAAGATCGATTTCGAGGGTAAGCACTTCAGACATGATATCGGTAAGCGTGCCTTGGAGTTCAGGAAATAATGAAAGTCGGATTATTCGGCGGTTCATTCGACCCTATCCATAACGGTCATATGAGTATGATCGAAGGTGCACTTAAAAAGGTCGATAAAGTAGTGGTGATCCCTGCAGTCAGGAATTCATTTAAACGTGGCAGGATACTTAATCCTGCTCCGTATCGCTACTATATGACTTCTGATGCCCTTGGTATCTTTGGCGAGAAGGTAGTTATCAGTGATATCGAATTCTTTATTCCGGGTATCAGTTATACCGTAAATACCATAAAGAAACTTCTTGAGGATGATAATCTCAAGAAGCTTCTTCGTACAGATGAAGATATAGAGTTGTTCTGGATCTGCGGATCTGATATCTTGCCAACATTTGATAAATGGTATGATCCGGAAGGTATACTTAAGCTTTGTAAGCTTCTTGTAGCAGCAAGACCGGGCATGGATAAGGACTTTGAAAAGTCCGTTCGAATGATCGAGGAAAGATTTGATACTCATATCGAGACTTTTGATATAAACGGTATCATGATATCTTCTTCGGAGATACGAGTCGATAAATGTCTTATCGAAGTTCCGAATGAAGTTCGTGACTTTGTAAAGACGAATAATCTTTATCCTGAACCGAACTATCTGTTGCATTGTTCTGACGAGGCTATCGAGAAGTTCTATGAATATTGTATAGCTCTTTATCCGAAGCTTAGCAGATACAGGCTAATCCACACTATCAATGTTGCTATAGAAGCGGTCAAGTTTGCGGTCATGTATGGCGCTGATCCTGATAAGACTCTGATAGCAGGTGTTTTGCATGATTGCGTTAAAGAGATGCCTGACGAAGTTCAGCGTGAGTTTGCTCTTGCTGATTCCGGTGAAAGTTATGACGTAGATAAGCTCTGGCATGGACCGGGCGGCGCATATTATGCAAATAAGTATCTTGGTATCGATGATGAAGAGATCTTAAATGCCATTAGGTTTCATACGACAGGTCATAAGGATATGACCATACTCGAGAAAGTCGTTTATCTGGCTGATAAGATCGAGCCTGCAAGAGATTATGATGACCTTACAGAGGTTCGTGCAGCAGCTTCAAAAGACCTTGATAAAGGTGTATATCTGTCGCTCAAGGCATTTGTTGACAAGAGTTCAAAGAAGAACAGGAAACTGCACAAGAATACTTTGGATTTTGCAAATGACCTTGGACTTAAAGTGTGATAAAGTATATTTAATAATTTTGTTAGGAGTGTTTTATGACAAGTAAAGAATTGGCTGATAAGATCGCAGTGCTTCTGGATAACAAAAAGGGTATCGACATCGAGGTTATCGATGTAGCAGATAAGACAGTACTTGCAGATTATTTTGTTATCTGCAGCGGTAATTCCACAACACAGATCAAGGCTTTGGCTGATGAAGTTGAAGTTGTCCTTAAGAATGAGGATGAGATCTATGCTGATCATGTTGAGGGAAGAAACAGCAACAGATGGATCCTTATCGATTATAAGGATGTTGTAGTTCATATCTTCCATCCTGAAGAGAGAGCAAATTACGATCTGGAGAAGCTTTGGGAAACAAAGAAGCCTATCTGATGATCTCGTGATATCAAGGCTTTTCGTCGTTTTTCGACGAATTTGTCGGTTTTTGTTTTTTTTGTCGATTTCTATGACTTTTATTTGTGCTACCTTTTTTATGAGGTGGCACAATGTTTTCGAAGAGAAAAAAGGAGAAGATCTATCCGATCATCTTTATACTGACGGTCATCTGCGCAGTAGTGTATAAGATCTTTCTGAGCGGTCGCCTGGAAGCCATGAAGTCTGATGAGATAGTGATCGAGACATCTGAGACTACGGTTACTGAAGTCTCTTCGAATATATATGTCTATGTGTGCGGAGAAGTTAATTGTCCGGGTGTCTATGAGATAGAACGCGGATCGATACTTAATGATGCCGTTGAGCTTGCGGGTGGCCTTACCGATAATGCCGCGGCTGAAGACATCGATCTTGTAATGGTCCTTAATGAGAATATTTCGGTTAAGATCCCGTCTTATGATGATATCGATACGTCTGTAATTACCATCGGAAATGATCCGGATGAGGATAAGAGCGGACTGATCAACATCAATACGGCTGACAGACAAACGCTAATGACGCTGCCGGGTATAGGCGAGTCAACGGCTGATGCCATAATCGATTATCGGAGCAGTCATGTTTTCGAGAAGGAAGAAGATCTTATGAATGTCCAGGGAATCGGTGAATCAAAATTTAATAAGGTGCGATCTATGATTTGTGTAGATTGACTCTTGCCACAAGCGGGTTTTAAGAGTAAACTTTACTAAATCAAAAAAGCGACGATAAGGACACGTGCCTGTGGAAAACGTCACCAGAGAATCGAAGTCATCGGCTGGAAGCTTCGTTAGATAAGTCCCACAAGTATACAACCTTTGAGCTGCAGGGGTAAATCATTTATGAGTAACCTTCGCCGTACGGCCGCGTTAAGGCTTAATTGAGTGGCATATCAAATGATATGCAATTTGGGTGGAACCGTGCAACCATGCATCCCAATGCTTGGGGCATGGTGTTTTTATTTTGTAGGAAAACATCATGCCGGAAAACTACCGTCAGAAACAAGAACAAGGAGGTAAGAAAATGGTAGATTTTAATGATGAAGTACAAAGAAAGATGTACCGACACACAACAGCCCACGTTTTGGCGCAGGCAGTAAAGAGGCTCTGGCCTGATACCAAACTTACTATCGGTCCTGCTATCGAGGACGGTTTCTATTATGATTTCCAGCATGAGGGTGCTTTCTCGGCAGAAGATCTTAAAAATATCGAAGCTGAGATGAAGAAGATCATAAAAGAAAACCTTAAGCTCGAGAGATTTGAGCTTCCTCGTGAAGAGGCTGTTAAGTTTATGCAGGAGAGAAACGAGCCATTTAAGGTCGAGCTTATCAACGATCTTCCTGATGATGCCGTTATCTCATTTTACAAGCAGGGCGATTTCGTAGATCTTTGCGCTGGTCCTCATATCGAGAGCACAGGCGAGATCAAGGCTTTCAAGCTTACATCAACATCTGCATCCTACTGGAGAGGCGATTCAAACAGAGAGAGCCTTCAGAGGATCTATGGTACTGCATTCCCTAATAAGGAGATGCTCAATGAGTACCTTACAAAGCTTGAGGAAGCTAAGAAGCGTGATCACAATAAGCTCGGTCGTGAACTCGAGTATTTCACGACTGTTGATTATATCGGTCAGGGACTTCCTGTACTCCTTCCTAAGGGTGCAAGAGTCGTTCAGCTCTTGCAGCGCTGGGTAGAGGATGTTGAGCAGTCTAAGGGCTGTCTTCTTACAAAGACACCTTTGTTTGCTAAGCGTGACCTTTATAAGATCTCCGGTCACTGGGATCATTATCTTGACGGAATGTTCGTTATGGGCGATCCGCAGGATGAGACAAAGGAGTGTTTTGCACTTCGTCCGATGACCTGTCCGTTCCAGTATCAGGTATACCTTAACAGACAGAGAAGCTATCGTGATCTTCCTATGAGACTTACTGAGACATCTACGCTCTTCAGAAATGAGGACAGCGGTGAGATGCACGGTCTTATCCGTGTCCGTCAGTTTACTATCTCCGAGGGTCACTACATCCTTCGTCCTGATCAGCTCGAGGAAGAGTTCAAGGGCTGTCTTGAGCTTGCTAAGTACTTCCTCGGTACTGTAGGTCTTCTTGAGGATTGTACTTTCAGATTCTCTCAGTGGGATCCTGCAAATCCTAAGAATAAGTATGAGGGTACCAAGGAACAGTGGGAAGAGGCTCAGGCTACAATGGCTAAGATCCTCGATCACTTGGGCGTTGAGTATACCATTGGTATCGATGAGGCTGCTTTCTATGGTCCTAAGCTCGATATCCAGTACAAGAACGTATACGGTAAGGAAGATACTCTCGTAACCATCCAGATCGATATGCTCCTTGCTGCTAAGTTCGGTATGGAATATGTTGACGTAGACGGAACAAAGAAGAATCCTTACATCATCCACAGAACGAGTCTCGGATGCTTTGAGCGTACACTTGCTTATCTCATCGAGAAGTATGCAGGTTGTCTGCCTCTTTGGATGGCTCCTGAGCAGGTTAGGATCCTTCCTATTTCCGATAAGCAGGTCGATAAGGCATATGAAGTTCGTGATGCACTTCGTGCTAAGGGCCTTCGTGCTGAGGTTGATGACAGAAGCGAGAAGATCGGTAAGAAGATCCGTGAGGCTCGTCTCGATAAGCTCATCTACTGGTTCGTAATCGGTGATAACGAAGTTGAGAATAACTCTGTATCCGTAAGCTGCAGATTTGAAGAAGGCTCCAAGTCAATGTCAGTTGAGGATGCTTGTGCTAAGCTCGTTGACGAAGTTGAAAAGAAAGTTCGTCATGACAACTGATCGAAGATTACCTTAAGATAAAAAGTTCAATAGCCTCCTTGCTGCTTTTGCGGCAGGGAGGTTTTATTTTGTGCAACAAAGTCAACTTATCAATCGTCTTTGAGATATGGGATAAAGGGAAAGAGAGGGATAGAATATGAAAAAATTTCTTTTGTTGCCTGTATTTATACTTGGATTCAGTATTTTATTTGTCGGATGTAAAAAGGAGGAGGCAGACCCTGTTGTTAGGACTTCCGGTGAAACATCCGTGACTTCACAAGTTCCTGTCGTCGAGCAAGATCTCGGTGATTACCCGGATAAGCTTGAAATGGTTGATGGCGATACTGAGACCGTAACGATCTTCAAATGTGGAACTGTTTATTATGGCTGTGTAGACGGCACTCAGTCCTGGGAGGAGTATGCGAGTGCGCCTTTGGATCTGGATGACGGATCGTTTGCTCATGCTAAGGTCGATTATAAACTGCTCTATGGAGGGATCGTAGGTTATGTCGGAACAAAGCAGATAACTTCTGTTTCGGATACGACGGAACTTTCAACAGAAGATGTTCTGGCCGGTAATTCGATCATGGATTATGACGAGTCACAAGGTCATTTCGGCGGGCCTCGTCTTATCGAAAAAGACGGTAAGAACTATATTATCTGCAGAGATAATCTTCTCCAATACAGATTATATGATGAATCCGGACAGCTTCTATGTACTTGCGCTGAGTACACTGAGGCTGCGGGGTTTGCCGGCTGATAAATGTTCATCTGATATCTGCGACTTCATAATGATATAATCAAATAGTTGACGGGAATTTATGCTTTTTCTTTTTGGGGTCGAGGTAGAAGCAGATGACATTGGCACGCTATCTTTTATGGTTTATTTGTGTACTTGCTTGGTTCTCGCTTTTGTGCGCTCTTAAATATCCTTTTCGAAAAAAAAGAATGATACCCATAAGGATCATCATTATCGTAGTAAAAGCACTGCTTACGGTGTTTACGGCATATGAGGTCATGGTAGATGAATCACCGGTCGTATATCGGCTCAGTTTTGTTCTGGCTTCACTTTATGTGGCACTTTTCGGTGATACTTTGGGAGATATTATCGCGCTTCCAATAATGCTTTTGAAGAAAAAGGGAAACAATTTGATATTTCAGGTCGTGGCAAGTGCAGTTTGTGTCATAACCTATCTTATAGCCGGCACGGTCAATATGCAGACGGTATCTGCTAACCGTTTTGATGTAAAGTCCGATAAGATCACAGAAGATTATAAAGTGGTATTTGTATCGGATCTTCATGTCGGATCTTCCCAAAGTCTTAAGACTACACAAAAAACGATCGATAAGATCGCTTCTGAGAAGCCTGATCTGGTGCTTCTTGGCGGAGATATCACTGATGAGATGACCACAAAGGAAGAAATGGAAGAGGTCTATCGTTTGATCGGAAAATTGGAGGCGCCTGTCTATTTCATTTACGGAAATCATGACAGACAGCCGGATCATTTCGGAACAGTTGAAGAGAAATACTCTGAAGATGAGCTTATCAATGCCATATCATCCAATGGTATAACTATCCTTAAGGATGAATGGATTAATTTTTCTGACGAACTTGTCATCTTCGGGCGTGAAGATTATTCTTCTGAGGATCGTAAGGCTCTTTCTGATATAGATCCTCGTCCTGAAGGATGTTTTGTCCTGCAGATCGACCATTCGCCGTATGAGAAGGATGATATAACAAACAGTGGTTCAGACCTTCAGCTTTCCGGTCACTCGCATGCAGGACAGATCTTTCCTCTTAAAGCACTTTATACTGTCGCGGGCTATGATGCTTATGGCTTTTTCCATTACGGTGACACTGAACTTTATGTATCTTCGGGTGCTTCAGGGTGGAGTTTTCCGTTCAGGACCGAGAATAAATGCTATTATGAAGTGATCACGCTTGAACCCGAATCGTAAGGAAGGAATCGTTATGATCTTATATTTCAGTGCAACCGGTAATACAGAAGCTACAGCCAAAAAACTTGCGGCACTATTAGATGATGAATGTCTTAATCTCCTGGACAGGATCCAAAAGAATGACTTCAGAGAGATCGCATCTGAAAAGCCTTTCGTTATATGTGCTCCGATCTATGTGTGTGAGATGCCGAGGTTTCTTGCTGCATTCTTAAGACAACTTCCTTTGACCGGCAACAGGGATGTTTATTTCGTTTTTACAAGTGGCGGTTATACAGGAATTGGAGGAGTCCTTGCCAAGTCGATCATTACAAAAAAGGGCATGAACTTCAAAGGCTATACAGAACTTAAGATGCCGAGAAATTATATCGCCAATAATACATATCCGGAGCTTACCGAAGAAGAGATAAGAAGAAGGATCGAGGTCTGTTCAGAAACTATCCCTCATATAGCTGAGACGATCAGGACCGGCGGTATCCTTACTTACAGATATGTTTGGATGTTTGAGCGTATCATTACCGTTCCGTTTAATCCCGTCTGGTGTCGGATACGTCAGAGTGTTAAACCGTTCCGCGTTAATGATAAATGCATCTCGTGCGGAAAATGTGCGAAGCTCTGTCCTTTAAATCTCATCAGCATGAATGATGGAAAGCCTGTCTGGAATGGCAAAAGTTGCTCTCACTGTATGTCCTGCATCCAGAATTGTCCTGTTGAGGCTATCGACTATGGAAATATCACTCAGGAGAAGAAACGCTATCTTTACAAGAAGTACGGTAAGTGATCAGTCCTTCTTGTCTTTAAGCTTTCTGTAGACCGTAAAATACATAGTTATGAAGCTTGCGCTTCCTCCGATGATGTTAGAGATAGGTTCAGCCCAGAATATACCGCTTATGCTGTCTTTAAGCAGCAACGGAAGGATAAGCGTGAGCGGAACAACGATGATGATCTTACGAAGTATTGAGAATGTGATGGCATATTTGGTCTTCGCGAGTGACATAAATGTTGTCTGGCCCGAGAACTGAAGTGACATGAATACATATCCCATAAAGTAGATCTTGAGGTACTTTGTTCCAAGTGTAACTATTGAAGCATCATTAGTGAAAAGACTGATGAAAAATCCCGGGAATATGAATACGAAAGCCCAGGCAAACGCCGTATAGATAAGTCCCATGGCGGTGTTGACTCGGATGCCTTTACGAACTCTGTCGTATTTTGCCGCACCGTAGTTAAATCCCAGTACAGGCTGTGAACCTGAAGTAAGACCGCTGACTATAAGTCCCAAGATGGCACGGACAGAATTTATTACAGTCATTATGGTTACGTAATCATCACCGCCGTAGTACTTAAGTGACTTATTGCAGACTATCTGTATGACGCAGTTGGTCGCTTCCATTATGAAATTAGTTATACCGACGGATACGATCTTAAATGCAGTCTTAAACGAGAACCTGAAACCTTTGATCTTGAGACTTATATCGCTCCTGTTTCCGAAGAAAAACGACATTACCCAGATAAATGAAACAATCTGGGAAAGAACTGTAGCGATAGCTGCACCTCGTATCCCGAGCCCCATCTTAAAGATAAGTATCGGATCAAGGATAACGTTGACGGCAGCTCCCGAAAGCGTCGTGATCATCGCAGTTCCAGGGCGTCCCTGAGCAGAGATATAGAAATTCATTCCGCTCCCGATCATAAGAAACGGAGTTCCTATAAGATAAAACAGAAGATATCTTCTTGCATAAAGATATGTAACATCGCTCGCACCTAATGAATAAAGCAAAGGCTTCATCGTCAGGTAGCCTATAGCAGTCAGTATAAAAGATGAGAACAGGAGAAGGATCAAAGAGTGAGTCATGACATCTTTGGCCTGATCATCATGTTTGGCTCCTCTTGCTATCGAAAAAAGCGGAGTACCGCCAAGACCGAATAAGAGTGTGAATGCCATTATCAGCGTGATTATCGGAAAACAGATCCCGAGTCCCGTAAGTTCACTCTTGCCGGTGTCAGGAATGTGACCTATGAAGATCCTGTCGACTATGGAGTACAGTAACTGAGCGAGCTGTGCAATAATAAGCGGTACGGCTTGCTTTATGATTATCCATGTAATACTGCCTTTTCCGAAATCGTTCTTTTTCATACGATGATTATAGCACTTGGGTCTTAGGCCGAACGTATGATAAAATGTTTAATATTTTTATATAAGGGCGGGGATAATATGTTAAAAGAAAGAACGGTAGCAAATGTGCTCAGACCGATATTCGCGGTCTTGATGGTCTTTATATTCATGTATTCGACAACATGCTTTATCTTGAGAGGCACTATCGTTAGTAAGGTTTTCTGGAGAGATGTAGTCTTAGGAGATAACGTTATGGATGAACTCCATGATGCGATCCAGGTTGAACTTAAGAAGAATGGTACTGATTATAAAGGACTTGAAGATGCCGCAGATGAACTTGCAGTGTACATGCTCGATGAATGCCTTAACTCCATTTTCGAGGAAGATTATCAAGTTGATTATGACGGATTTGAGGAGATCTATGAAGAGTACTTTATACCTTATCTTGAGAAAGAGGGTGCCGATCGTAATCAGATCAAGGAACTTAAGGGAGATCTTTATGACCAGGTCGGTGATGAGGTTGCCGCATTAAGGGATGAATTCGGAAATGATATCAATCATCTTGTTATAAGGACACAGCGCGAACTCGTATACTACGGTTCTGTAGGACTTGCAGTAGTAGTCATTTTTGAAGTTGTTCTTTTCCTTATTCACAGGAACAAGTTTAAGCCGATCAGGGCACTCGGTATATCGATGACCATCTCAGAGGGCCTGTGCTTTCTTGGTTATCTGATATTAGGTTTGTTATTTGTTGCGATAATGCAGGCAAATATAGAAGGAGATGCTGAAAATCTTCTCAAAGCGATCGTGGGTAATTTCTCAAAGGGTGTATTTATCATATGTGCCTGCACATTTGCTCTTTTGCTCGTTGGTATTACTTTGATCATTGTAGGATCTGTTCTTACAGGTAAGAAGAACCGTAAATATGCTGATGAACATCCTGAACTGACTAAGAACATGTTCATAGTCAATAATGCAAGTCAGCCATATTCACAGACGGTTACTCAGTATAATCCTAACGGTTATCAGACAATGCAGCAGCAATATCAGCAGGGCTATCAGCCGATGCAGCCGCAATATCAGCAGGGATATCAGCCTCTGCAGCAGCAGTATCAGCAGGGATATCAACCTATGCAACAGCAGTATCAGCCTGTTCAGCCTCAATATCAGCAGCAACAGCAGGTTTCGCTTGGACAACAGCCGATAGATCCACAGTCAGCGACAAAGCCTCAGTATACAACTGAAGGACTTCCGATCTATCAGTCCAATAATATGCCATATAACCAGGGATACTCTAATCAGGTGTTCCCTGAAACAGAACCAAGACCTTCTTCGTCTAATAGTAGTTCCGATCATTACGATTGGGATGAAGAACTAGAGTGAGGTAATATATGAAATTGAAAGAAAGAATGATCAGGATAGCCGCGCTTACTGTCGCGGCTGTTTCCGTTGTCATCTTTACGGTCGGCAGTAAAGATCTGCTGGCAGATGATGAGACACCCTCTGAGGGCGCTACGGTAGTCATTCAGACGGATGATGAAGATGCATCAGAAGATGATTCGGAATTGGTTGATGTCAGTAACAGTGTCGCAGACAAGGATTCATCTGATGAAGGATCTGATGTTAATGAACAGGATAAGGATAAGACTCCGGACCAGCCTGATAATAAGGAAACCGAGACAACTGTTACTCCCACAGTCGATCCGACGGTTACACCTGAAATAACACAGGAGCCTGAAAAAAATCCGGAGGAAACTGATACCAAGGATGAGGATAAAGTTCCTGCAGATTCCGATATCAGAAAGTTTGTTGAGAGACTTTATTCCACATGCCTTGACCGTGGTTCAGATGTTGACGGTATCGATTACTGGAGCAAAGTCCTTTATGATCACGAGAGGACCGGTGCAAGTGTAGCGGTAGATTTCGTATTCAGTGAGGAATATCTGTCCAAGAACGCATCTGATGAAGAATTCCTTAAGATGCTCTACTATGCATTCTTTGACAGAGAACCTGATAAGGAAGGTATGGATTACTGGCTCTTCCAGATGAAGAACAGCGGCTGTACCAGAAGAAAGATATTCGAGTGTTTTGTTAACTCTCAGGAGTTCTATGATATCTGTGATAATTTCGGGATAGTCCGCGGTTATTATGAATCAGATGATCCCGAAGATCTTAAGCCTGAGAATGCTCTTTTTACCAAGGAAGAATTCGATATCTTCAACTTTGTTGAGAGATTATACGGAACCTGCCTTAACAGAGGATCTGATCTTGACGGTATAAGGTATTGGACAAGGCAGCTCTCATCCAAGGCTAGGAGCGGAGCTCAGGTATCCTACGAATTCGTATTCAGTGAAGAGTATCTCGGAAAGAATACATCGGATGAAGAGTTCTTGAAGATGCTCTATTATGCTTTCTTTGACAGAGAGCCTGACGATGACGGCTTTAAATACTGGCTCGATACGCTTCAGAATACTTTGTATACTCGAAAATACATTTTCCAGTGTTTTGTAAACTCTGATGAGAATAAGGAGATCTGCGATAAGTATGGTATCGACAGAGGCGCTTACTTTTCCGATGACCCTTGTGATCAGTATCCTGAGATCGCCAAGTTCGTTGAAAGACTATATAATAATGTCCTTGGAAGGACTTCCGAAAAAGACGGCATTGACTACTGGACTTTGAATCTCGGTACATTTGAGATGACACCAAAGGAAGTAGCCAACAGATTCTTTGATTCTCAGGAGTTTAAGGATAAGAATACAACGGATGAAGAATATGTTGATGTCCTTTACAAGACCTGTATGGGCCGTGATCCTGAAGCTGACGGCAAGACTTTCTGGCTTGACGGTTTAAAAGATAAGACCTATACACGTACCGATGTCCTGAACTTCTTTATAAGCTGTGAAGAGTTTGACACTATCATGAAAGCAACCGGCATAGTTGAAAAGCCTATCGTTACGGTTGCCCGTCAAGAGGTAGGACAGGAGGGAGGAAAACCTTATCTTGAATGGTACGGTTATAAGTACAGGATCGAATGGTGTGCCGTCTTTGTAAGTTGGTGTGCAAATCAGTGCGGATATATAGACAGCGGTGTCGTACCTAAGTACAAGTGGTGTTTGGATGCCAAGGACTGGTTCATAAAGAAAGGCCGCTGGGTAAGCGATAATATGTACCGTCCGAAGAGCGGAGATATCATCTTCTTTGATTGGAACGGAAACGGTGTCATCGATCATACGGGTATCGTTGTCGGAACTGATGCAACAGGAAGGATCCACACTATCGAAGGTAACAAAAAGGATGCAGTAAGAAACGACAGAGTTATCTATGTAGGTGATCCTGATATTTGCGGTTACGGTATTCCTGCATATTGATTTTTGCAATCATGTGATATAAAATATCACGGCATCGGGGTGTGGCTCAGGTGGTAGAGTGCTTGCTTCGGGAGCAAGAGGCCGCGAGTTCGAGTCTCGCCACTCCGACCATGATATTTCAAGAAAGTTGTCCTATGGGCAACTTTTTTTGTGGATGCAATTCACATACAAGCCCCTGGTATTAGGCGGTCATTTCGTGCATTTCCCATATGGGAGTTCCATAAATTAAGTGTATATTGATAATCGTGAAAAATTCTATGAGGTGTGGTATGGGTAAGAAAAGACCGTTTTTTGGACACTATAAGAAGATCTTTGTAAATGAATTTAAAGGTTATAACGGTAAGAAATTCGTAGGTGATATCGCTGCCGGTATAACTGTCGGAGCAGTTGCGCTTCCTCTGGCATTGGCATTCGGTGCCGCAAGCGTTGATGCTGAACACGCTGCTATCGGTATTGCAGGCGGTCTTATCACGGCTATCATCGCAGGTATCATAAGCGGACTTCTTGGAGGCGGAAGCTTTCAGATCTCAGGACCTACGGGTGCCATGGCAGTTGTCCTCGGTACCATTGTTTCAGGTAAATACGGTCTTACCGGAATGTTCCTTGCTACATTTATCTCCGGTGCTATATTGCTCCTTTGCGGTCTTTTGCGATTCGGACGACTTGTTCAGTTCATACCGAAGCCTGTTGTTACGGGCTTTACATCTGGTATCGCCCTCGTAATCGCAATCGGTCAGCTCGGAAATGCCTTCGGAGTCACGGTTAAAGGTGAGACGACCATAGATAAGGTTGTATGCTTTATCAAGAACATCGGTTCAACTGATGTTAAGGCGTTGGGATTAACGTTGGCAGTTGTAGCTATCATGTTCCTTTATCCTAAGAAACTCAGTAAATACGTTCCTGCATCTCTTGTTTCCATCATCGTGATCACGGTTGCAGCAACGCTTCTTAAGCTTGAAGTTCATACCATCGGATCTATCCCGAGATCTATCATCAACTCTGAGGTCCTTGATATCCGTAATGTTGATCTTGACATGACAAAGAGCGTAATCGGTTATGCTATCACGATCTCACTTCTCGGTATGATCGAGAGCCTTCTTTGCGGTACTTGTGCCGCTGCCATGAAAAAAGAGAAGTTCGACTCCAACGTCGAGCTTATCGCTCAGGGACTTGCCAACATGACAGTTCCGTTCTTCGGCGGTGTTCCTTCAACGGCAGCTATTGCCCGTACATCCGTTGCTATCAAGAGCGGCGGTAATACAAGACTTACATCCGTGTTCCAGTCCGTGTTCCTCGTTCTTTGTATGTTTATACTTGCACCTGTCATCGGAATGGTTCCGTATCCGGCTCTTGCAGGCGTACTTATCGTTACGGCTATCAAGATGAACGACTTCAAGACAATCGGTTTCTACTTTAAGAACAAGCTTCTTGAGCCGCTCCTTCTTTGCTTTGTAACGATGATCGCAACTGTGCTTCTCGATCTTACATACGCGATCCTCATCGGTGTTGCTCTTTCCATGATCATCATGATAAAGAACCTCGCATCCATCAATGTTACAGTCGAGGAAGAGACATTGATCGAGAAGAAAGACTGTGCAGTAGTTTACAGCGTAGGTGCTTACTTCTTTGCCAACGGTCGTGAGCTTTTGAAGGCTATCGAGAAGACACCTAGAAACTATGACTGCTATATCTTTTCCTTCAGAGGCGTAGTCTTTGTGGACCTTTCAGCTGAGCAGGATATCCTCGAGGCAGTTGAATACCTTAAGAGTAAGAATGCGGAGTTCTGTTTTGTAGGTATAAATGACACAGTCATGCGCTCTCTCGAGAAGGTCGGTTTTCCTGAGAAAGTCGGCAAGGAGCATATCTATGCAAACCTCGAAGAATATGTAAAAGCAGGTAATTCCTGATATAATCGTTACATATCTTTTTCGAAAAGGAGAATCATAATGATCGCGATCGCAGCAGTAGATAAGAATTGGGCAATCGGAAATAAAGGAGACCTTCTCATATCTCTTCCGGAGGATCAGAAGGGTGTATTCAGGGTATATACGGCTGGTAATACGGTCGTATTCGGAAGAAAGACCCTGATGACCTTTAAAGATCAGAAACTTCTCCCTAAAAGGATCAACATAATACTTAGCCGCAACAAGTCTTTCGAGAAGGAAGGAGCTGTTATCCTTCATTCCACTGATGAGCTTGATTCGTATGCCAAAAGCCATCCTGATGAGAAGATCTTTGTCATTGGCGGTGAGGAGATCTATAAAACTCTTCTTCCGATCTGCGACGAAGCTATCATAACCAAGATCAACCATGAGTTTGAGGCTGATGCATATTTCCCGAACCTGGATGAGGATGAAGAGTGGGAGCTTACTAAGGTGGAAGATACCGTAATGTCTGAAAAGGGCGTATCTTTCAACGTTTGCCATTATTCCCGTAAATAAATGCAGTTGTGCACAATGCACAAAAGAATAGACTAGAAATTATATAAACTGTACAAAAGATTCGTTGACGTTGTTACCCTCTAAGGCTATCATATAGTTGTCGGTAGGAGATACCGGCACAGACCAAATGATATATGATAAATGCCTATAAGGAGGTAATTCAGATGAAAGCTTTTGTAATGCATGACATTGATGTACAGACACTGATGAAGGCACTTGATGAGTGCAAGGGCGATGTAATGCTCATCACAGAGGAAGGCGATCACTTCAACCTCAAGAGTAAGCTCAGCCAGATCACAGGTATCATGAAGCTTATCGAGGGTGGTATCGTATGCAACGCTAAGATCTACTGCTCTGATCCTGACGACGAAGCATTGCTTTTCAGACTCAACTTGTTTGGTACAATCGAGGAGATCGAGGACTGATCTCCTAACACTTTAAGAGAATCAACGGGAGGTTGCCCCTAACGGGGCGGCCTCCTTTTTTACTTGCTGTCAGGCCTTTTGAGGGCCTCGCTTTTATTATTTATATAAATAATTAGCATAAAATAATCATTATGCTATAATGAGAATGCCTTAATGGCGCCTATAGGAGAACTTATGAACAAATATGTGTTTAATGCCAGAGATATTGCAGCGTACCTGAAGTGGTTTAATGTACCGAGTTATCTTGAAGTTACGTACATGCAGTATTTCTTTTCGATAAGCAAGAAGATACTTGCTGAACCATTAACGAGAGACTTTGAAAAGTTTAAGAATGAAGTCTACCGTGAGCTTTACTATCTTTGGGCCAATGGATTTGAAGATGACAGATCTGATATTTCCAAGATGCCTGCTGACGGTCAGCTCTCACTTATATGTGATCAGGATTGTATAAATCTCGAGTCTTACATGAAGCTCATTACGCTTCATCTTATCTTTTCGAGATATCTTCCGTATGTAAAGATCAATTTCTACGGCATACCTTTCTCTTTGGGTATCAAGTGCGAATTCTCTGATTACGAGGAGAATGTCTGCAAAGTGTTTGAGGGACTTAACCTTACATGTACTGATACTTTCGGTAAGCCGTTCGATATAAGACTCGGTGTGCCGGATGAGCTTTTGTGCGTTTCCTTGAATGAAGAATTCAAGCAGCGCATTAGTGGAGAAAAAGACTTCAGAATGCTCATCAGGAACCAGGAAATGAAACATATGCAGGAACTTAAGGAGAAATCAATGGAGATCTTCGGTTCCATGAATAAAAAGCAGGAATCGCCTGTGACTAAGACAAGACCCAGGTCACAGCATAAGGAACGTAAGAATGTCAGGCAGCCTAAGGGGGCTCCATTAAAAAATATTGACGGAGAGAAAAAATGAGCGAGTACAAATTAGGATTGGATATCGGTTCTACAACGATCAAAGTCGTTCTTCTGGAAGATGAAAAGATCGTTCATTCTGAGTATAAGAGACATCATTCCGATATTTCAGGTCTTCTCAACGAACTTTTGAAAGATCTTGAAAAACTCTACCCGGGACTTAAGACAAAAGTTACCATTACGGGTTCCGGCGGACTTTCTGTTGCTAACTGGCTTAAGCTGGATTTCGTTCAGGAAGTCATGGCTGAGACGGTTGCCATCAATAAATATCATCCGGAGACCGATGTCATCATCGAGCTTGGCGGTGAGGATGCAAAGATCACATATATGCATCCTGTGCTTGAGCAGAGAATGAACGGTACATGTGCAGGCGGTACAGGCGCATTTATCGATCAGATGGCTCAGCTCCTTCAGACTGATGCTGACGGTCTTAATAACTTTGCAAAGGACTACAGATCTCTTTATACGATCGCTAGCCGTTGCGGTGTTTTCGCGAAGAGTGATCTTCAGCCGCTCATCAATGAAGGCGCAGCCAAGGAAGACCTCGCGGCTTCCATCTACCAGTCTGTTGTTAATCAGACCATTGCAGGACTTGCATGCGGACGTCCTATCAAGGGTCATGTAGCATTCCTTGGAGGTCCTTTGTTCTTCAATTCGGAACTTCGTGCTGCTTTTGAAAGAACTCTTAAAGACAGCGTTGATTCTTTCTGGATGCCTGATGAGGCTCAGATCTACGTTGCTTTGGGTGCCGCATTAAGTTCCAAGGGTGAGGATGTAGACCTCAATGATCTTATCAAGAGATTCGGAAATAAAGACGGCTTTACACCTGATATCATCCGTATCGATCCGCTTTTTAAGAATGAAGAAGAAAAGAAGGCTTTCGATGAAAGACATGCCAAGGACATGATCGAGATCCATGATTTCAAAGAGCAGAAGGGTCCGATGTTCCTTGGTATCGACGCAGGTTCCACAACTACAAAGGCAGTCGTCATAAATGAAAAGGGTGAACTTTGCTACACGTATTATGCTGGTAACAAAGGTAATCCTGTAATGAGCGCAGTTAATATCGTTAAGGACATCTATAAGCAGATGCCTAAGGATTGCTATATCTCATATTCCTGCGTAACGGGTTACGGTGAGAATATCATCAAGGCCGCTTTGGGAGTTGATATCGGTGAGATCGAGACCATGGCGCACTTCCAGTCTGCCAAGTTCTTCTGTCCTGATGTTGATTTCATCATCGATATCGGCGGTCAGGATATGAAGTGTATGAGGATCAGGA
>CAMVBS010000002.1 GCA_947165785.1 uncultured Clostridia bacterium
GGATCGGCGATAAAGAAGGTCAGTCTTATTGGGTAAATGGTCTTCTCGCCAACCAGCTTACAGGAACATCCTGTGCTGCTAACTTTATTCTCAGCAACGAGTACAAGAGCAAAGGTCTCACCCATTCCGAATTCATAAAGTCGCTTTACGTGGCTTTCATGGGACGTGAATATGATAACGACGGTCTCAACTACTGGATAAATGAGATGGCCAAGGGAGCAACCCGAGAGCAGATCTTCGCCGGCTTTGCAAACTCCAAGGAATTCGCAGATATATGTGCATCTTACGGAATAGTTCCCGGCTCGTATACACCTCCTGAATTAAATAAACCGACTCCTACACCTACACCAACTCCAAAACCGGTTACGACAACTACACCGTCTAAGCCTAATGTACTTAACGGAACTGCATCTTCGCATAACTACGTTGTTAACACCAACACTGGTAAATTCCATTGTTCCAGTTGTAATGAGGTAAGTAGGATTAAGGCCGGAAACAAAGCGTACTCCAATTGTTCAAAGCAAGAATTAATAAACGCAGGTTATAGTCCTTGCGGCAAATGTAAACCATAACTCATATTTACCGGATATAAGAAGGAAGGCTCACATCAGTGAAACCTTCCTTCTTTTTGTCCTGACATATACTCATCAGGAGTTATTTCAAACCAAAGAATTTCAGTATATCCCCCAAACCAAAGGTCGTCTTCTTATACACTTTATTACGTATCGATCTGCGCGGATTCTTGACAAACCCCACGCCCTTCTTTCCATAGAAAGGATTGATCGCTTTCTTGACTCGCCTTTTATACTTTCCTGTAGTGCGGGCCCTTAAAGACTTCTTTATCGACGTTTTTCTAAAACCGATCTTTATACCCGTCTTTCTTCGCCTTGCCATAGCATCACACCTCGGCATTCAGCCAATCAGATCGCTCGCTTATATAGCGTAGCAGTTCTTACAAACTTCGTATCCTTTTCTCGAAAACTATGCCTACAACTATATTATACCGCCCTCTACATCTTTGAAACACACCACCGATATTGTTAATCGGAATTTTACATTGTTCGCGCTTAGTCAAGTATAAAATGTATATATGACTTAACGATCAGGAGCACAGTATGAGTTTTAGGAAAAGGCTTTTTTACTTAGTAGAATCACCGGACGACAATAACGAAGAAAACATATCTTTTGACTGGTACGACATCATGATGATGATCGCGATCATCGTCAGCATCGTTCCACTTGCATTCAAATCAAGCAATCTGGCATTTGAGATAATCGACAAAGTCACCGTCATAATCTTTATCATCGACTACATACTTCGTCTCTTCACATCAGACCTGAAGCTCAAGAAAGGCTGGCGTTCATTCTTCATATACCCGATAACCCCACTTGCCATCCTTGATTTACTGACGATCCTTCCTTCATTAACCATAGTCAACAACGGCTTTAAGCTCTTTAAACTCGTTCGTCTTCTGCGCACCTTCAGAGCTTTTAGAGTCTTCAAAGCTGTCAGATATTCCAAGAGCATTAGGACCGTCCTCAACGTCTTTAAAAAGCAAAAGGAATCTCTCCTTGTGGTATGTGGAATCGCTGTCGTGTATGTTCTGATCTCAGCCCTTATCATATTCAATGTTGAACCCGACAGTTTCAAGAACTATTTCGACGCCATTTACTGGGCAACCGTATCCCTCACAACCATGGGTTATGGCGACATCTATCCTATAACTACAGCTGGTAGGATCGTAACCATGATCTCTTCTTTCATGGGCATTGCTATCGTCGCACTTCCTGCAGGTATCATCACATCAGGATTTATGGATGAACTGAATAAAGAAAAAGAAAACAAGGTATTGTAAAAACGCATGCAATTAACTATTTATATTATTGTATGAGCCAAGATCCAAAAAGCACTGCACTGGTTCATTTATCGTATTCCTTTAATGCTCCTCAGATATAAGAATTTCTTGTAATCATCTGGGAATCCAACCAGACTCAGATCAATATCTGCTTCATATTTCTTAATAATTCGATTAAGTTTATCTCTAAACATTTTTCTATCTTTATCAGATGGTAATCTCTTGGTTAACATCAGTATATATGCAAACAATGAATTATTCTTTATTGTCGGATTACCCCTAAGAAAACTTTTGTTAAACCTAACAGGTGGATTCATTACAGAATTATACAAACGGACACCATGAGAACACTTATTTCTTAAAACAGACAAAGCATGCAAATGGTTCTCTAACGTTGAAGAGCTTATTCCTATTTGCTTGGCTATCGCATCTTTGTCTGATTGATACAATGCATGATAAAAAAACGAAACACTTGAAAGCGTCATTAGTTCCATCATTACCCAAATCGGCATCTTATCAGCATATTTGCGATAGTGGTGCTTTACTATGGCACTGTCTTTATAGTACTTCTTTTCTTTGCTGAAATTCTGTAAAGTACTCTCTATTCCACCTTTGTCATAATAATTCCTTATATCATAATGTTGATCATAAGGTGCTTTTTGGCATTTTAACTCTGCAAAATTGTTTCCAATTAAACATTTATAATAAAACTCCGCTTTCTCTATGTACATCCTTAGCAACGCCCTGATTTCTTCATCGAAACTATATATTTTATATATAGTTTCGAAGTGAATGCCCGTTACCATTTCATGACTATCAGTTGATACTCTATATTGCAACATATAACCCGAAAGTCTGTAATAACTTATTTCCATTAACATCTTCGTCGCAAAATTCTCATCAGATATAATAATCCCATGATCGCGTATTTTATCGATTTGTTCTTTTATTGTATAGGGTTTCTTTAAATCCATATTGAGCTCCATAAAGTAAAAAAGCCAAGCTAAACGCTCGGCTTGGTCCCAAGTGTTACTCACACCTGGCAACTCTGTTAGTCTGATTATAACATGTTATATATTTATTTCAATTTAATTGTCACTAAAGTTTTGGTTTTAATGAAATTAAACCTTTTCCGTCGTTCTCAATATTAGATAACGGTCTGCACTTAAACATATCAATCTATGGAACCAAGTATTCATTATATTTTTCTGTTGCTATAATAACATTATATAATGACATAGATATCAAGGCCATTAGCGAATAGGGAAGGGAAAATATGAGCGATAGAATGGAACAGAAAAACATTAATTCCAGCAAGGGGTCAATGACCAAGACTGATGTAACCGACAGTGTTGTTAAAGCTTTGAAAAAATCAAAAGCCGAAATAACTGAAAGTGTTGTAAAAGCATTAAAAACCCAAAACAAACAAATAACCCAAAAAGATATTACTGAAGCTGTAAAATCAGCTCTGAAATCAAATAATAACAAGTCAATAACTGAAGAAGAAATTACACGTAGCGTTGAAAAAGCACTTAGCAACAATGAAAAACCTAGTATGTGGCCTATTATAAAATTTTTTGCCACGGCCTTACTAACCATATTCATAGGTTTTATTTGCAAACTTGCATACAATTGGCTGTTTGTCGCCCCTTTGGACGTTAATATAAAATCAATAACTTTACTGGAAGACGCAAACACTTTATCTCCTGATAATCCTGAATATTTCAAAACGATTACAATCCCTGAGAATATTGAGAAAGATATACTTTCAATAGGCTATGATCCTGGTGATACATACAACTGCTATTCGCCGAAATTTAATGTATCCCTAGATTATACCGGTACCATAAAGTCTATCTATGTTTTTTACCATGACAACATCTACAAAGATTTTATTATTCAAAAAGTCTCTAGTCCGGAACCGAAAACTATCAATCGCATTGACAGAACGTATGATAGCGAGATAACTTTGAGTTACACTCTCGAAGGCGGCACTGAGGCACAAAGGATATATCTTGTAATCATAGACGAACAGAATACTCCAACTATTTTCTGTGCACTTATAGAAAGATACGATCCTCTCAAAACTGAAGAAACACATATCGAATTTAAATCTAGTGAAGAAATATACTCAATCGTACCAGGTCGAGGTCTAGATTATTGGACAAGGAATAAACAATCTATCATACACGAGATCACTGATATTCTTACCCTTGAGAACAGCACGGGATTATCATAATAACAGTTTTTCTTCAGCGATGAACAAAACTGACTTCTCACTCAATCCCCAACTTCTTCAGCAACTCAAACCGTTCCTTACTCCTATCGAGATCCCCCCGGATCTGCTTCCTGTTCCTGCCGGTCTTGACCCCCTGCTTCGCATACCTGAAGATCTGGTACAGCCAGCAAAACGGCTTAAGCCAGTGGTGTCTGTGATAAGCCTCCCAATTGAACTCCCCCGCATACTGCAGCCATCGGAAAAGCCCCTTCCTCTTCACATTCGTGCTCACAGTCTCTACCGAATTGTCCTTGCCGTTCTTCCTGCCGAAATTACCCGAAGCAAGCAGGCACTTCTTTCGTCTTCTCGAAAAAGTTATAACCAACGAGAAAGTCAATATCACCCCTTGCTCTTCTGGAAGAATCCGCATAATGGATGGCTGCCGAATTCCCCTTTAAAACAACAAAAGGAATCCCTTTTCCGTCGAGCAAGGTCTTAAGTTCAGTTTCCGCATGGCAATAGCGAATATAAGCTGCCATCTGCTGATATTGAACTTGCTGCCATTTCTCATCCGAAAGATCTTCAGGAACTTCAGGAGCAACAATTCCAAGCACCGTTTGAAACGATGCCTCGTTATACACCTCATTCCAATCAACGCCATCAAACCTCATATTATCTGAAGATCCGAATTGAGACTTTTGTATGAGTTTTAATAATGCTTCCTGATTTATATCCGTATATTCATATTACACTATTTTGAAATATAATCACGCATTACAAACGTGTTATCATTGCTAACACGCATCAGCAATTTATTGACTACACTCCTCCGCTTGCGTTATTATATCGACATAATAAAACAGGAGCATATCAAATGAAAGAACTATCCTTAGAACTACTTGCATCTACTGTCGTATCTCAGCGCAAGGCAAATAATATGCGCCAGCTCGACCTTAGCAAAGCAACAGGTATCAACAGAGCGATCATATCTCTCATTGAGAACAAAGAGTTCACTCCATCTGCAAATCAGTTGATGGCTCTTTCAGAAACCTTGGAATTTGATCTTAGATCACTCTTTACAGATCTTGATAACGCCAAATCTACTCCTGACAAATCGTACAACATTGCCGTTGCCGGAACCGGCTATGTAGGCCTCTCTCTGGCCGTTCTTCTCGCACAATTTAACACTGTTACAGCTGTTGATATCATCCCTGAGAAGGTTGAAAAGCTTAATAATTTCATCTCACCAATCCAGGATGAGTATATTGAGAAATATCTCAAGGAAGCTAAAGAAGGAAAACGCATTCTTAACCTCAAAGCAACCACAGATGGTGCCGGTGCATATAAAGATGCGGACTATATCATCGTCGCTGCTCCTACTAACTATGATCCTAAACAGAACTTCTTTGACTGCTCTGCAGTAGAAAGCGTTCTTCAACTTATTAAGGATACAACTGCAAACAACAAGAAGAAACCAACAGTAGTTATCAAATCTACCATTCCTGTTGGCTACACCGAATCTGTTCGCAAGAAGATGAATATGGATAACATAATCTTCTCACCTGAGTTCTTACGTGAATCCAAGGCACTTTATGACAACCTCTTCCCTAGTCGAATCATCGTCAGTTGTGATCCTAAGACAGAAGATGCTGCTCACACTTTTGCAGAACTTCTCCAACAGGGTGCGATCAAACCTGACATCAAAACGCTCTTTATGGGCTTTACAGAGGCCGAGGCAACGAAATTATTCGTTAACACATATTTAGCCCTCAGGGTGTCATTTTTCAATGAATTAGACACATATGCAGAGGTTAAGGGACTTAACACTGCAGATATCATCAAAGGTGTGTGTTTGGATCCTCGTGTAGGAGACTACTACAACAATCCTTCTTTCGGTTACGGCGGATATTGTCTACCTAAAGACACCAAACAGCTTCTGGCAAACTATCAGGATGTACCGGAGAATCTCATTGAGGCTATCGTTGAAAGTAACAGGACCAGAAAAGACTTCATAGCTGACAGAGTCCTCGAAATGGCAGGAGCATACAGTTATTCAAACAACAAATATGATAAGTCCAAGGAAAAGGATGTTGTTGTAGGAATCTTCAGATTAACAATGAAGACCAACTCAGACAATTTCCGTCAGTCATCTATCCAAGGCATAATGAAGCGCATCAAAGCCAAAGGTGCAACTGTCATTATCTATGAACCAACACTCGAAAATGGTTCAACATTCTTTGGCTCCAAAGTCATCAACGATCTAAAGAAATTCAAAAAGAAATGCGGATGTATCATAGCTAACAGATACGATTCCGCATTAGATGACGTTAAAGATAAGGTTTATACTAGAGATTTGTTTAAGAGAGACTAAGATCCTAAATTCCCAATTTCTTCAGCATCTCATATCTCTGCTTGCTTCTATAAAGATCATCACCAAGTTGCTTCCTGTCACGACCACTTTTGAAGCCTTGTTTTGCATATCTGAATATCTGATATAACCAACAGAATGGCTGGAGCCAATGATGCTTGCGGTAAGCCACCCAGTTGTATTCACTGGCATCATCAAAGTCTTTCTCAAGTCCCAAACGTGCATGCACATCAGAAGCTTTGATCTTCTCGAGGTTCATACGCAGAACCTCAGCCATAGGAGATCCTGTTACATATGTTCCCGCAATCAGCTAAATAGTGACGTGCGTGCTCTGAATAAGCCATATTAACATCAGAGATGATATCAACTATACGGCGGTTGGTCTCTTCAGGAAGGCACTCATCTTTACAACGGTTACCTGCCTCCATATGGAAGATCGGTATATGAAGTCTCTTAGCACCAATAACTGACAAGCAACTGTTAGTATCGCCAAGTACCAATACTGCATCCGGCTTCATCTCGACCATTAACTGATAACTCTTGGCAATGATATTACCCATCGGGAAAATTAATAGATGCTAAAAGATGTCACGGCCACTAATCCCCTGTTTCCAATAATCTTGCTCATTTGAAGCCTTTGTTTCTTCTTTCTAATAAACTACATCTATAAATATATAGGGACTCACTTCTGCATCTTTGCTTGTTTTGAGATCTTATCTTGGAATATTATGCATTACCTCTTCGATTATTCAAAAATCACCTCTTATACTTTTCTGACGATACATCTTTGTATTTTCTGAATATGCATCTTTTATTATCGAACCATACATCTTTGGCTCAAAATATGCTTTTCTACGAATAATCCGACGATAATCAGAAAAGCACCAAAAATCGAATAGTTGTTCTTCTCTACTTCCTAAGACGCAGAAAGATGTTTCTAAAGATATATTCGGGAAAATTGCAAAGATATCCTCTCACGGAGCTAATAGATGTATCCCTATTCTCCTGATTTTAACCCAAAGATACACATATAAACCTCAATAGATGTCGTCAGCCGAGTAATGAAAATGCTTCTTGCCACCTACAATCTCTATCTTTTTTTGTGCACTGGTATTAATGGGTAAACCTATTTATGACATGATATTATCTGATGAAGATTGTGATATTGTCGACTAGAATTGTTGCTGAAAGTAGCGAATCTGATCGTACGATTCTACGTGCTCAAATACTACTATTTTGCTATCTCAATGCGAATCAGAATATGACAAATGATGACCTGGAATAGCGCGCACAAAGCCATTTGATTTCACCACTATCAAATCTCTACGATATACTTTAGACTACGAATCGGAACATTTCCACAACTGATATGCTCTTCCTTATATCCTCGCAATACCTTTGGCATACTATTCAATACTATAGCAATACTATATCTCGGTCTTGTTACGCCTACATAATACTTCTCTGGCGAAGCAAGTGCTTTTTGATTCAACACAAAATCAATTAGTGGACCATTGGGGTATATAAGCACCCTGTCAAACGTTTCCCCTTTGCAAGCACCGAAATTTACTGAATGATACTTTTCAATTTTCGTCTTCGCATCATACCGTAGCACTTGAGGTCGAAATTGTTGAAAGTACACATCTACATCATTCTTATCAATAAGAAATACTCCATCATGATTTGTGGTATCAGTCATTATAGTACTAATCGGATCCCCAACTGGAAACAGACTATTAGCGAAGCTACATATATCTTTGTTAAACCTACGACTGCATAGTTTCTTTTCAATTTCCACATTATCAAGCTCTGTAAAAAAATGCCAGACATTCTTTCCGGTTCTGTTCTTGTTTTTCTTCGCATTGTGAGTGCTAAATGTTGCCTGTTTATTATCCCCACAGCACGTAATAGAGATACTTGAATCTATTAACAGCTTTAGTAATTCAATATCATATCCCGCTAGATCTTGAACCTCATCAAAATACATGTTTCTATACAGTTCTTCAAGCCTCCCAATTATCTTTCCATTACTTTTTTCATTCAAAAGACAAGCAAGTTCGGACGCTTGATTGGAAAGAACATTGCCTGCTTTTGTCAAATAATGCGATAAACTTCCCCTTTTTTGATAATTAATACTTCCATACGTTTTGGAAAAGTCAATACCTCTCAAAACATCGAAAGCCTCGCCGGTAATATAATTCTGATATGGTTTTATGGCATCTGATAAAAGGAAACGGTACCACGTCTTAATTACTATCCGAGGATGGAGAACCCCTTTATTCTGTTTTCTAATCTCATTTTCAACAGCTTTCTCACCACGGTTGGTATATGTAACAATTAAAACTCTTTCATCGGTATCGGTCACTTTAGTGAGGGCGTCCCTGCATATATCATATGTTTTCCCTGAACCAGCAGCAGAAATTTTAATGATGTTCGTCATAATGTGCAACTACTTTCTGAATATAAATCGGATATTGAATACACTTCTCAGCTTCAAACACTCTGAATGCCCATTCAGTTTTGTTGTTAATCATAAAGTCAAGTATTCCTGCATAATCTCGGCTCTTTAATGAACACCGGCTCTCTGACGAAATGATAATCTTGAAATCCTCAACAGGCTGTCCGTTTTCACAATTCACATTCAAAACACTCGGCTCTATTGTATATAGATCAGGATTCTCTTCGTAATAAATAGTTATCTCTTCTCTGTCCAAATAATCAGCATATTTTTCTTGAATATTCTTCTTTATATCTCCATCATTATCAGTAACAACAACTATCCGTTTTCCCATAAGCAGCGCAATATCACAGTAACGTTTAAAAGCAAGAGAATCTACAACTATGATATCAATACCATCCTCATGCGGAAGCTTTCCGTATTTATCCTTGTATGCTCTCTGAATTATTAAATCATCCGTAGGACCTTCCACTAGAATAACTTTTGATGCTAATGCAAAACGCAAAGTATCATACCCAGGAAGCTTCACAAAATACTTCTTCGTGTCTTCAGAAAGGCGATTGTATGAGGTAACTATTCCTTCATTGACCAAAATAACATTTTCAAGACTCAGTTTGTTTGCTATATAGCTACTATGTGTTGATATAAAAACCTGTTTCCCCTTCGAAGAAGATATATGCTCAACAAGTCTAGTCATATTTGAGAAAGAAAGATTATTTTCTGGTTCCTCCATAAGAACCAAATTCGCCTGTTTCTCAGCATTTCTTAATGCGAGCTCAACCTTTAAGGTATTTTGTGTACCAAATCCCAACTGATCAAACGGAATATCATCCACAACAATAGCCAATTGTTTTTTCCACGCCTCTACATCATCTTCTCGGAGCCCAAGTGAAACGCTACGCCCTTGGATGATTGATTTTACAGCATCATTCAGTGTTTTTACAGTATCATCATTATGAAAATCTCGTCTGCTACGACTATAGGCAACCGCCAAGTCACGAAGTTGCTCAGCCGATAGGTTCTCAGTTATGCTTTCAGAAACAAAATGATCTATTATTCCCATATAGTCTTTTCGTGTCGTATCAATAAACACACTTTTGAACGGACCATATCTAAAAGAGACAGGGGCTCCACTAAAATATTTATACTCAACCGTATACAATTCGATTGGAATATCCTTCACTTCATCTGCTTCTAACATTTTTCTGTATATTTGTGTATTGCTATCAGCAATCTTTACTGTAATTTGGATTCCCACAGCATCTTCAAACAAAGTATTGACACTTCCTTTATACTCTGCATCCCCATCGAAATATGCTTCAAAAATGATACTTGGCGGTGTAGGAGTTTCCCCTGCTTTTATAGCTGATATGTAATCCTGACGAGAAGTGCAATTAAATAGGTTTGCCTTTAATTGACGTTCAAAAGCATATCCATTGAGCTTGCCTGTGGTAAGAATCGAAAGTGATTCAAGAATGGTACTTTTTCCTGCATCATTTTCACCCACAAAGATGTTAACATCTGGATTAAGAGAAATCGCTATATCTTTGATGGATTTGTAATTCTTAATTACTAGTTTATTAATTGTCATCAGTATCCTCCCTTAGCAACTCAGATATACGAATTGGACCGAACACCACATATATAATATGATTATTTAGCATCTCATTTCAAGATGATTCTCCGTATACAAGTGTAAAGGGAAAACTCCCACTTTCCTACCTAATTAAGCTAGCTCATCGTATTTTCATGATAATATTTCAAGCTAGTTCACTCTTTGTAATTCTCCAAAGATATAATCAGTTCTTCTTTGGTCGTCCTCGTTTTTTAGGCGCATCCTGAACAACCTGCCCCTCTTCCTTTACTTCGGTATTCTCCTCAACAACTTCCTGAGGCGCTTCTGAATCAACTTTTTCCTCGATCTTCCTTCGTCGTCCCCTTCTTCGATTGGTTATCGGCTCAGAGAGATCAAAGATGATCAGATGGTCCTCAGGATAGAACTTCCCCTTAAACGAAATAGCTTCGCCAATCTCCTCAACTTCAGCAAGCTTACGCGCTGCTGTCAGTAGTGCCGGGATCTTCAATACTACAGAATACGTCTGTGATTTCTGATTCTTACTAAAAGGAATGGCATTCTTAGCATTCTCTGTACAGGGCTCAATCGCAACCTTTCGGGTTACTGCATTGACAAGCATTCGTACAGTCGAAGGAAAACCGAGCTCCACAGCGGTTGCTTTCTTTTTTATGAGCTGAAATTGGTTAAAATTGATGAGCGCTGGAGTGGCTAAAATCGCTGGGCGCTAACATAGGACCGGTACAGATAATGTTGCTCTGAGTCAGTACGAAGTTGCCTGTTGCGAGATTCAATATCTTATTCTTATCTAATCCTCTGTCATCCCAGATAATGCTGTTTATGCATGCATCCGGGACCTTCAATCGAGCACGTCGTCTTAGTCCCAGGATCGTCTTCTCATGCTTTATCTCGTACAGGCTGTTAATCAAGTATTCCATTCTGTCATCAAAGCCCATACTTATATACTCTTCGATTCCTTCCTGCTGGGTCAGTATATCCGAGATTTCAGATAACTTCATCTTTATTAATTGCTGTTTTGCTGCACTGCTAATCATTTTATTTCCTCCTCGATGTTCAGGTAATAGTCGTCATCTCTTAAGAAGCCCTCTACAGGCAAAGCCTCCTTATCTCTGGTGTTACGTACAATCTCATCTTGATTTGCTACCAAGATGCTATTAAGATTTTTCCAACGAGGACTATAGATACGTGTAAGTGCCAGCTCACATGCATCTTCTAACCTCGTTGAAGAGTATTTGTTTGTCAGTTTCAATATCGATAGAGCAGGCAATAAAGCTTGTTCACGTATTGGAGTACTGTCAAAGAGATGCTTTATAACTTCTTCAGTAAATGGTCCTATTTCAGCAGCCCATTTGCTGAGTCGCTGCTCATTCCATTCAAGATATCTGCCCTTATCAGGCATATCTTCTTCCTTGGTTGAGTAGCGATTTTTAAACTGAGATGAAATCCTGTTATGGATCTGAATTCTTATCCCTTTGCAATAGATCTCGACCCTGGTAGAGGAGACCTTAATATCAACTTTCTGATGCAGATAAGAATAGTGACAAGAGTAATAGTTGCGTTCGAAACAAACATGGCTGTTTAACTGTACGGTCCTGTTTCTATACCAAGTGCAAAACTCATACGGATAAGATGGGAGTGGAGATAATATAGGTTTCTCCTCCAAGATTTCTTTGGCTCTAATTCGTTTCATTAGAAAGCCTCCTTAACTTATTTCCTGCAAGCAGGATTCCTTAAGTTTAAAGAGGCGGTGCTCATTTGTGAAACGATATTTATGCTTAAGTGGTGCTCATCCTGTGAAAGGGCGGTGCTCACATGCGAATTGGTGGTGCTCAACACGCACGCGAATCACCTTGACCACTGTCCAAAGATGGCTAATTGGGTCTAATTAGACCTCTTTGGATACTTTTCAACAGTATCCCATTTTGAGATCGTAGCTGTGAAGGCACCATGTTATTGAGCGCTTACTTTTTATGATTAGGTAGCGTCAACTGTCCCATAAAAAAACCGGGCACAACGGCCCGGTTCCTGATTCATTATCAATCATTTACATATAACGCTCTAATGCAGATATCAAGGAATCCTTAACATTATACAAATCATCAAGCGTATCTATATCTGTCCTCTGGAAGACTTTATTCTCGTCAGGAATATCTATATGTTTTCTCCTTCCTTCCAAAAATAGTCGGCAAATAGCTTTCTGCGCTTTCCCTTGATAAAGAATGCTAAAGTAGGTTGCTCCATCCTTATACTCAATATCATTAACTGAGACCTTTTCCGCTAAGATAGCTCTAACAATATAAAAGGCTTGTATTTCAGTCTCTGTAGTAACGATCTTTGATTCTTCTACAACCTCAGGTTCTTCCTGAACAGGTGTAGTCACCTCTTCTTTTCCTTTAACCTCATTTAACGCAGAACTGATCCTGGTACTAACAACATCACTTACAAATGTATTGAATGACTTCTTAATTAGTGGCTTGAATTTATCAATTTTCTTCTGGGTCTGTCTTCCACCGCAAACATAATTCAAAATCAACTTTGTAAAATCGTCGTCAGGATCATCCATCAAAGATTTAATCCTATCCTTGATCATTTTACTGTACTTTAACTCCTCAGCGGTGGAAAAAATAACATCAGGATCATAAGCTTCCTTGGAGAATTGTTTCAAACTGTTGATTGCAGTATCTTTAAGGTTAAGCATATCAACTTCTAAGAACGGAATTAAATCCATCTTATTGCTCTCTTCAAGGTCAGTATAAAATCGGTAGATTATTCCATTTGTCAGTATTCCGTACTTTGCTTCACTCGTACCAAAATAGCGAAATAGTTGTGATGTATGACCATCCAGATTTTCTGTACAGGCCTTACATTCAACTAAAATGTGAGGAACTCCGTTTATCATGATTGCATAATCAACTTTTTCACCCTTCTTCGTTCCAACATCAGCAGTGTATTCGGGATAGAACTCCATGGGGTTGAAAACATTGTATCCAAGAATCTGAAACAATGGAACAATTAATGACATCTTAGTTGCTTCTTCAGTTTGGCACGCAGAATTAATCTGCTGGACAGTACTTGCAAAAGCTTTAATCTGATCTGAAAAATCGTCAGTAGCCATAGACACCTCCCAAAAATTATATGATATAAAAATAATTGATATATTATATTATAAACCATAATTAGGAACTATATAATCATTCTCAGCTTCGATAACACATAATTTACATTTACAATCCAAAATCAGATAATATTTTATCTTAGACATATAAATAATTGTAAAAATATGTGTTACAAGTCAAACTATCATTCTTGTAGAACCACTCTTGACTTAAGCGCAACCACAATCAACACCCCCTCAGCAATTTTGCTTCAGGGGCATCTTTTTCACTCAGGCATTTGTCGGAAACTCTACATAGTCTGTATCTCATCCTGCGTCGGATCAGACGCTACGGTAATGCCGGATGTCGACTGGAGGCAATCCTGAGGTGCTCGATAACCTGACGCCATGCTCGCCTGAAATCCGCAAGAAGTTCAAAAACTGATTATCTCATTGCTTGGCAGTGAGTTAAAGGCACCATGTTATTGAGCGCTTACGATGAGGATGGCAACGTTGATCCAGATAAACTTGATGACCTAATGCCGTGGTCGGATAAGATACCGGAAGACTGCAAAAAGACACGCCGCTGATTTGAAGAACAACGGCGTTTTTTATTTTGCTATAGGCGGATGGTTTGACGCTTACGTTTTGCCACTACTATCACCTCCGTTTCAGGGCAAAAAAACCGGATTGCTCCGGGTAAGAAATAGGAAAACGTCTTATAAAACCAAGAAATGCTTGTCATTATAATTCCATTTCTCAGTTCTTTGAATTGGATGTCTTGGATTTCCCGCCTTTGTAAGTGTCCCAAAATAGTACACCTTAATATTGTTTTCCTTTAGCATGGATAACAGTTGTTTTTTTCCTTCAAAAAGAGCTTGAATACCTTTATCATCTCCCCAAGCTCCCCAAACTTCAACAATATCATATTGGTTTAAGAAAGACTTTATAATATGCAAGTTCTCTTCGCTTACAGTTGAGTCAAATATTCGTAAATATGTTGCATCCGTGGCTCTTTCCGGATATAAATTGAATACCATCCACCCATCCATATTCAACGTCTGACTTAGTTTTATTATCCTATTTATTGTACTGTCACTAAAGTCTTCTCTGGCCACAGAAGGATTCATGCAAATTGCAACTAATGGTTTTTCTCCTGACTTACCCAATGCATAGCGATACTTTCCATAAACAGATGGATACACAATATTAGGTTCTTGTCCATTAGGATATGCGAGCAAACGCTTGGTTAATTTATCGCCCATAATAAACCTCCATTGTATTCTCTTATAAAGATGGGACGGCCCATTACTAGCTCTAACATATAAATGCTCAAAGATTATCAGATGACTCATCAACTACTGATGGTACCAATTATATATATCCTCGGTATTTTTAATTCCATAATCCGATACTTTTATTCCGCCGCAATTTCCTGTAACATCGCGGTACCACTTCATTGTGTTTGAGATATTAGGAACAGGATAATCGAGAACTTCTGCTAATTCTTCTATGATCAAAAGGCCAAATGGGAAATCAGAAGAAAAATAGCGCGAAGCAAAATTAGGTATCCATCCACCATCCACTTCAATCATTGGTGAGGCAAGATTATGAAGACTTTTTATACTTCGAAGTTTTGAAGTCATTTCCTGAACACTATTGCTTTCATAGTGTTTTTTCAAAGAGCGTACATTACTGAGATCCATTTTTCTAAGACAAATAAGCATGCCTTGCAATTCGCTATCATTAGCAATTAACAAGTCGGATGCAGCATCATCCCATTCGCCATAAAACAAAGGGTTTCTTTTGTATATTTTTCCATTTTCATAATCTGCAAATAAAGTACGCAATCTGGCCGTGTGTAATATTGGATTACTAGGGGTGAGGGTTACACTTAAATAGTTGGGCAATGAATGACATTTAATTTCCCAAAGAAATTCTATAAATTCAGCAAATTCAGGAGCCTTGCAGTTTGGTATAGAGGCCAGAAAAAGTTCAGATCGTAGTCCCTCACACCGCACTCTTTTACCATACTGTTCCAACCTTGCGACCGAAGGAACACGTTGAAGGCCGACTAATGTTGCACCAGCTTTTATGCATTCTCCAAATGCGAACTCAGCTCCCCCTGTTCCCGGTAATACGCATATACAGACGTCCTTTTCTATGAATTTAACCATCTGCATTGCTAACTCTTGAAACTTAAAAGCAGGGTATGAAACGAAAATTACTCGACAACCTGTTAACACTTCACTTAAACAAGAGCTAACCAGATTTATTTCCCCTTCTATCACCTCGTTGTATTCATTTACAATCTGAAGTTTCCTATCGAATAATTCTGGCTTTGAACTAAAAAGATTAACTTTATAGCCCTTATATGCGCACATACAGGCAAATTGTGTTCCAATATTACCACCACCTATGATGGCTATACTAGTATTGCTTTGTTTATATTTCATTTCTCTGTTTATTTAAACTCAATTGGTCTAATAATTCGCATCAATTTCTTTCTAATCAACAAGTTTTCACGACTAGAATTGTATCTTTACAGGAGAGTGCTTGCAAATCCGATCAGATTCAGGAGGCAATTTCATATAATCTCCGTACAATGATGTTAACATGCCATCATAATCTGAAAACGACATAAATTTATATCCACAGAAAACAAGTTCTCCGTACTCCTCAAGCATTTTTCTTTGGAAACGGATTTTTTGTATATTCTCCAATGTTGACATGCTAGACCATTCATAATTGTCTGTAATTTGCCGATCATACAATCTAAGTTTATCGGCATCTTTTTTCATTCTTTCATAACGCCGAGGGATAAAACCTACTACTAATCTAAACAATTTTTTGTTTAATGGGTCATTCGTTCTTTTGCCATTTGCCCTTGTAAGATACACTAATTCCCTTGCGATTTTCTGAGACCTTTGTGCTTTTTCCTTATCAAAAGAAACCTTATCCAATGGGAAAATATCAACCCACACCTCATGATTGCCCACATTCTCGATATCTCCCTCTTGGATAAACAGAGTTCCTTTCTTACCGACTTTTCCGTGGCACGCCTGTATATATCTGTCATTCTCAAAATTTGAAAAGGAATAGCCCTCCATAGGGTGTGATTTTATCGTTTCACAAAACTTGGTGTATTCATTCCTGGTCATAGCTATATCAACGTCATCATCCCATGGAATAAATCCTCCATGTCGGACTGCACCAAGCATAGTTCCGGCATATATCGAGTACTTAATATCCCATTTCCTGCAATATGCATCTATTTCCTTCAATATTTCCAGCTCAGTTTTTTGCAATTTCTCCAGGGTGTCCTTATCCATTATTAACCATCACCTCACTACTCTACCATCAAATCTTTTCATTATTACCTTCTCCGATTAACCTTCTTCTTCAAACAGCTTTAATCTGCTGTATATATTGCTTCTTCTTTCAGCACCACTTATTGTTTGAACAACATTAATTGACGATCTCTTTCCTGCCTTTATCTGAGTAAGATGTTTAACACCAACGTAAACCCACCCTATAGGCAACAAAACAGGTATTTTATTTGTAATTGGCATTGCTCTTTTTGATCTAACATTCAGATTTCTAATAAGTGTTTTTATCGGTCCTCCTCTTGCAACTCCACGCGTTGCATCGTCTCTCATGAGTTTTGCCTGATTTATCCTTTGATTATCCTTTACTCCAAAATTACCGGAATCCAAAATATCCTGCATTATCAGATCCACTGTTTCTTCTTCAACATCTTCTGCCCACAGTTTTCTATCTATACCCAAGTACTTGATCGATACTGCAGTTAAAACGCGGGCATATTCCCATAGTCCCATTTCCTTGAGAGGCTCTTTAAACAGGTCACAAAACTCAGAATCAGAGAACTTGTTCGAAAACACTGCCCAATCGCATAAGTGCCTGAGTCCCATACCGGTAGTTGTCATGTGGCTTGCAGAATGAAGCAGCAAAACCAAACCGTGGTGAAAATCTGAAGGAACCATGTAACCATCAAAACATTCAGCCTTTTCAATTATGTCAGCCAAATATTTCCTGACGCAATCTCCTTCCTTTCCTTCTCTCGGTACACCAGGACAGCTCCAATGAAGTTCATATGTAATCATTGCTCTTTTAAAAGCAGTGTGAAAACTGTGATTATCCTCTTTTCTTTGTTCATAACCATTATCATTCAGCAGTTCGACTGTTCTATCTACATCACTCTTCTTTACCAAAAAGTCTACATCGCCCATCGTTCGAAGCAATGGATCTGGATAGTATTTGGCAGAAGCCATGCCCTTCAAAATAACATAATCGATTCCAGCCTCTGACAAAAGTTTGTGAAGTTCTTGGTGGGCTACTTGATTACGTATATTATTTGCAATCTGACTTAAGTAAGCATTCTCCCATTTTTCAATATCTGCTTTAGCCAAAGAGAATTTATTTAACTCATAGATAAACAAGAAAACCGATTGCTTAAGAGCTTCTTCAAAAGCATCATCCAAACAATCCGCGTTTTCTCCCGCTGATCTATTATTGCTAAACAATAAATATCTTAAGTTCTCCTTAAAACAAGAGTCAACTATATTGGCCATTCATGTTTCCTTCAAAACTTTTCGTGATTTTATGTTTTCTATAAGTATTTTTACTTCTTTGTAATTAAGAAGCAAATATATGACATATAATCCTAATGTAGCTAGAAATGCCATTATTCCCGACAAATTTGATACGATTACAATGTACGAAAGTATCAGCACTATTTCATATAATATCTCCCGACCAATTTTCTGCCCAAACGACTTACTCAATAAATGGTCAGACAATATGCTTCTGAATATAATTGCGATTACCATTGAAGCAACAACTGCGGTCATACTGCCCAAAATATATCCACATATAAAACAAGAGATCGAACTAAAAATAAGCGAAATGATGTTTATAAACATTAGACGTTTCTCTTGCCTTAGCACTTTGAAATATGTTGTAAATATCATTTGCATTTTTCCATCAAATATACAAATAGGTAATAAGTATGCAAGATATACCAGGCTTTCACTATACTCTGGAAGCCACAATCCTAGAACAAACTGCAAAGGAATATAAAAAACCAATATAGCCGGGGCCAAGGTGTTTACTCCGCTTCTCAAAAAAATAAAAATGTCAATTTGTTTATGCTTTTCTATCTGCCTAAGAGCAGGAAACATAACCATGCTGACCTGTTGGATAAACACCAGAAAGAAATTAGTTAGGGAAAAGGCTAATGAAATCTTGCCAAATGATTCCACTCCCCATATATTGTCAACTATCATACGTCCCACACCAAGTATAAGCAAAGCAACAATATTAGATATTGTTAACTTTATACCTATCGAAGCATCATTCCATAATTCTCTTAATGTTTTACTAAGAGGAAGCCATTTTGAGAAGACAATCTTTCTCCCTTTCCAAATACAAAACATCAGCGATATAAGTCGGCTACATGTATACAAAACAATAAAGGGAACATATGTAGTTTGTTTGGTTATCAATAATACAACAATGGATACTATCACTATTATTCTGTCAATCATCACGGAGTATGAAAACCACTTTGTTTCATTTACCGCCTGAAAAATGTATCCAAGGCAAAGTGCTAAATTATTGATTACCAAGTAAATTGCGGCTAATAATATAACAATTTGTCGATTATGATCTTTGAAAAGAACCAATCCTAATCCACAAATTATAAATGCAATAATTATCTCAAAAAGAAGAAAAAACCTGAATTCTGCACCGATAGAACGATGGTTAAGCCGTTCATATTTTTGCCCACCGAGTCTAAGGTATAATCCATCATTAATCCCAAAATGGAAAAACCCAACATATCCGATATAAAAAATGAAAAGCTGACTGTAACTATATTGATTCACCCCAAACATCTTAGGTAATATGAATGACATCAACACACTCAATACCAAAGATATACCTTGGGAAAGAAATGCTACAAGCAAGTTAGAGAATAGTTTACCTCTCATCATTACCTCTAGAACAGAATTTATTCACTTATATACCACACAAAATTACTCTTATTCTCAGTCTTTCTAGAAAACAAAAGATTCGTTTTTAACAATAGAATTCCAAATACCAATAACTGAATCCAGTTGGACAACAGCGAGAAGTACTGATCTTGAAATATTTGCATAATAAGAGGGTATAAAAAGATGCAATAATTGTATATGCCCATCAATTTGTACTCTGTCATTTGCCTATATATTTTTCCATGAAATATTCCGATTATAAATTGAATGAATAAAGCATAAATTATCCCAAAATCCGAAGTGTACCAGTAATAAAATGTATAAACATTTGTCACCGAATCATTTCCTATAACGGTATATTCTTGTATAAGAGGAGGTGCATAATTTGTCCCGAACACAGCATCGTAAATTGCTAAAAGAGTTCTTGCCGTGTTCTTTCCACCTAAATGTTGAAATAAATTTGAATCGAATTTCTTTTGAAATGCAACAAAACCACCTGTTCCATATAGAGAAAACTGTCTCAACAAAACATCAATAACATTGTTGTTTTTATATAAATATGGAGATTTATAAACAGAGACAACTGAAAAAAGTGCAATAAATCCTAATCCTCCAGCTATAAACCATTTGATAATTGTTTTATTTCTCGCCTTACTAACTATAATGATTGCTGTAACAATTGGTAAAATTGAACTTAAGATACCGTTTCTTGTCATTTTCGTCATGGCTAAAGCAAAATAAAAAAGTGTTTGAACCACGAGATATTTTTTATACCTCTTCTTTTCTTCTTCAGGCACATGCGAATAACCAATCAACATACATAACACTGTAGCCAAAACAACATTTCTACCGTAACTAATAAATCCAAATGCACCAAACTCAGCCTTATTCATATAAAAAGAAATAAAGAAGTTTTCAACATAGTTTGCTCGTATGAATCTATAGTAAGATACTAATGTGTATATAGTAAACAGGATATCAAATACAATAATTGTCTTTAAAAAAAAGTAATTAGGATAGTATGATTGGATTCGGTTTGTTATTCTTATATCTTTTACTACAATTCTATTTCCCAATGTAGTCCCTATAACAAATATTACTCCGCCTAAAAGAAAGTACAAATAGACATAACTGTTACTATCAAATGCATATCCTGTTTTTCTTAAAACCGATAAAAAAACACACCAAGGCAAGCAGAAAATAATAGCGGGATGCAAATAGTCCTTAAAAAGGTATATGGTTACAATCAGCAGTATCCAAAAAAACAGTATTGTTAATGATAAAATCATATCTGTCTCCCCTTGTTAATCTCTTTAATCAAACGAAAATACCTACTCATATACTTTTCAAACCATCAACAACTCCGTGTAGGATACTAGATATTTTACTTTTCTTTTCATTTTCAAAAAAAACGGTCTTTAGTATGTATTTCGTAATCGTACAAAAAGGTTTTCCCTTTTTTAATTTTTTGCGAAGATAAATAGCATTTCGAGACATATAATACTTTCGAATAGCAGAATGATTTGTCACATAAATAGTTTTTCCAAACATAACAACACACTTCAGCTTTCCCAATTCATGAAGCAATTCTGACTCGTAGGTTCTTATCACCTTATATCCACTTTGATTTGCTCTAACTCCATAATCATAATCAACGCCATCAATAAATAGCCACTCATCAAACCCTTCCAATTTTTTCCAGACTTCAATATTCGTTAACGAAGCAGAAGTAATCGTCCATTCTACTTCCTCAGATTTTTGCGAAGAAAAAACTTTATGTTTTTCATTCCCCTTATACACTATATTGGGAGATATGATAGCAACCTTTTCATCAATATATTTACATAAACAGTCTACTAAGTTACATGGTGATATTGAGTCTTGATCAAGGGTCAAGATCCATTCAAATCCATTCTGCTCTGCCCATCCACATAATCTATTCAATGCATATGCTATTCCCATATTTTTTGACTCTTCAATTAAATAAACAGAACAGAAATCTCTAATAGCATTATTTATTTCATTTATATTATTAGAACCATTGTCAAATAAAACGATACATCTTACCTGTTGAATAATGTTAGTTATATTTTGTTTTAGTATTTCAACATCCGGATTAAAAGTTACAATTCCCGCACATACATCAACCATATAATCTAATCTATTTGCTCCTTATACATGCTAGGAAGTTATTTACAGCAATCCAACGATTCATCATAGGATTTGTATTAAACAATGCTAAGAACAATTTGCCCAGTCTTCTGTTTTTCAAACAGCTAATACTTTCTTCAGTATCGCTTATAGCTCTTCTAAACTCTCTCGCATTATCATCTGATAACACCTTACTATATTTCTCATAAATAGCCACCATTTGCTTATATCTAACCTGACGGCCTTGAATTTGTTCATCTATCCTTGAAAGTCTACTTTGAATATCAATTCTTGCCGCTGATAAATTTTTTCCATGTTGCCTATAGTAAACCAACTTTCTGTTTAAAACATAATATCCATCATAAACAGCAGCTACAGTTCCAATTGGAAGATCATGCGTTAATCCATTATCTATAATTAAACTCCTTGTTTCGCTAATCAGTTCTTTTTTTACCGCAAGACACAAACCAGGACTCTTGTTATATTTTACCGCTTCACGAAGAGAGATTTTTTGAAAATCTTCTGATCTTTTTTTGACATTCGTCATAAATTCAAACCTCATAGGTATCGCATTCATATTGGCATCCACATAGTAACGCAGACAATAACACGCTTTCATATCTGGATATTTATAGAATCCTTGTTCCATCAATTCTATCTTTCTAGTATCCCAAACATCATCTTGATCAGAATAAAAAATTATATCTCCACTGGCTTTTTCCGCTCCATCAAGAAAGTTTTTCACACAACCTTTATTCGTTGTGTTTTTAATAAGTTGCCATTTTGATTCTAACTGATTGATATGAATAAAACCCTCAATGATTTGCCTTGTATCATCAGTAGAACCATCATCAAAAATAAGAACTTCATCTGCTGGTCTAGTTTGGTTAAATAATGATTCGATCTGTTCCTTAACGTATCGCTCTCCATTATAAGTAGCCATCACTATTGAAATTTTCATATTGACTTCTTTTTACCCTCATCAAACCCTAAATCTAAATTTTTGAAATAACTGTTAAACATGCATCAATCCAGTGACGTGAAAATATCAACAAAACAATCCTTTACTGAAACAATGACTTAATTGTTTCTGACACTATGTTTTGTTTATTGAATTGCTTTTCCATAAGCTTTCTTCCTCTTTTCCCCATTTCTTCGCGTCTATCTATTCTCGTTATCATATTCATTTTTTCGTATAAACTATCCACATTTTTTACTTCACATAAAAAACCTGTCTCACCATCTATAACCGCTTCTCTACACCCAGGAATATCCGAAGTTATTACAGGTCTCCCTATTGCTGCGCTTTCAAGATTGGTGTTAGCCATTCCTTCGTGATAACTAGGAAGAACAAAACAGTCGCATGCCTTAATAAAGGGTCTTACATCCTTTTGATATCCCCAATATTTTAACCAACCTTCTTTTTGATACACATCAAGTACATCCTTATAATTTTCCTCAAAGGGACCTACAACATCTAAACAACATTCGAAACCTTCAGCTACTAATCTCTTCATAGCTGCAAATAATTCTTCAACGCCTTTTTCCTTCATAACTCGACCTATAAATAAAAACTTCATCTTAGAATTATGAGGATACTCTTCATAGGGAAAATCCAACAAATTAACCCCCGCTCCATTCAAAACACAAGCCTGTTTCTCATCAACAAGATTCTCATCAACGAATAAAGTCTTATTAGCTTGGTTCTCGAAAAATACCACTTTTGATTCCTTAAGCGCGATTTTATACATTCGCTCAACTAATATTCTAAGCAGATTCTTCTTTTCAAAAGCAGTGCCCAACCCTGTAATATTTACAGCATACTCTGTTTCTATTCGCCTGCACGCAAATCCACCATATATATTGGGCTTAATAGTGTAGGTTATTACTAAATCAGGATCGAGCTCAGACAAGATGGATTTATATTTTTTATATAGGCTATAGTCCTTAAAAGGATTCATTCCCCTTCTGTCAACAGGTGTATCTATAAAAGTACAGCCAGCAGATTTAAGAGGCTCCACCATTTCGCCATAAGGTAACGAAATATAAACTTCGTTTTCCTTAAGCAATTCGTATATTAATTCTTTTCTGAAGCGATATAATCCTATATCGTTATTAGCTAATATCAATATCTTCATTTTTTCTTAGCAGGAATACCTATATATTTTCCTCTACAATCTATATCTTTTACAACGGTTGCACCTGCTCCTATAAAACACTCACCACATATCGACACATTATTGATGATGGTAGCTCCAGCTCCAATCCATGTCATCTCACCAACAGTAACTGTGCCACATACATGAGCTCCAACTGCAACATGGACATAATCATTTATCAAACAATCATGATCTACGGAACTACAAGAATTAATAATACATCCTTTACCGATCTTGGCATCAGGGTTAATAACAGAACCTGCCATCACTACTGTTCCTCTTTCCAGCGTTACACTATCTGCTACAACCGCATTTGGATGAATTAAAACAGGCTGAATTCTATCTTTATAGAATTCCATTAATCTCTTTCTTATCTTACAGTTTCCAATAGCAACAAATACTTCTCCTTCTGTTGCTTCTAAGCTAGTGCCCAAAACGGGGAAGCCCAAACATTCCTTGACATCCTTATTGTCATCAAAAAACACTATGTCACTATATCCACTAAGTTTAGCTATATCCGCAACCACTTTTCCATGTCCGGAAGCACCTATTATATTCAACCTAGTCATTTGTTACTCCCCATAAATTCAGTCATAGTACAAGTCTCGTTACCACTGATTCCTTCTCTCTTAAGAACCGTTGCCAGTGTCTTAAATATTATTTTCCAATCTTCAACGAATGTTATGTGATCGACGTACTTTACATCCCAATCAAACTTCTCCTCCCAAGAGATAGCATTACGACCATTTACCTGAGCTAGTCCTGTAAAACCTGGTCTAACCTCGTGTCTTCTGGCCTGGTGTTCATTATATCGATCTAGGTATTGAACCAATAATGGTCTAGGTCCTACTACGCTCATATCGCCCTTCAACATATTAAATAGTTCAGGAAGTTCATCAAGACTTGTACTTCTAAGTTTTTTTCCAAAAGGTGTTAACCTCTCAGCATCCTGACTCGGATCGATTACTCCATCCTTAGGAGGTAGCATAGTACGAAATTTATAAAGTTTGAAGATTTTCCCGTTCCTGCCAGGTCTTTCTTGTGTGAATAAAATCGGAGAGCCAAGCTTTATTCTAACTAGAATGGCTGTAACAAGAAGAACAGGTGACAAAACTATGGTAGCAGATAAGGCACACAAGAAATCCTGCGGTCGCTTTATAAATTTCTCATAGATACCATAAGGCTTATGTTCCATTTAATCAAAGCACCTTCTGATGATATCAATGATTACATCAATCTGATCATCTGTCATCTTGTTATCACTAGGCAGACATAATCCTCTTTCAAAGATATCAGCACCTACATCAACCATACCTGTTTCCTTGATATACGCATTGCTTCTGGCTCTACCGTTACCATTAGCTGTAATGAACGGATTCAATCTGTAAACAGGTTGCATATGCATAGGTTTCCAAATAGGTCTGCCATCCGCCTTGAATGCACTCAATGCTTCAAGTATCTCTGTAGGACAACTCTTACCGGTTTCATATCTGTATAACGCTTTCTTTTCCCCTCTTACTGATTCGCACATTGCATTCTTATCAATTATCATGCATGACAACCAGTAATTCGGTACTGTGTTATCAGGAATAGGATTCATCGATACCGGGAGATCTTTTAGACCTTCTTTGTATCGATCATAAATTCTCTTTTTGTCAGCAATATGCTGATCAAGATAAGGGATCTGACCTCTTACTACTCCGGCAACTACGTTACTCATTCTATAGTTATATCCAAGTTCTTCATGCTGATACCATGGAGCATCTTCCCTGCTCTGAGTTGACCACTTTCTGATCTTATTTGCATCCTCTTCATCATCGCAAAGAAGCATGCCTCCTGATGATCCGGTTATTATCTTATTTCCGTTAAAACTGATAACGGAATAATCTCCAAAACAGCCTGTCTGGATACCATTAAGAGTGGCACCAAAGCTTTCAGCTGCATCCTCTATAATGAGAGCTCCATGATCATCTGCGATCTTTCTTATCTCATCAATCTGACCCGGTGTACCATAGAGGTGTGCAACTACAATAAGTTTAACATCAGGATAGATCTCAAACGCCTTCTCAAGCGCATCAGGATCCATATTCCAGGAATCATATTCCGTATCAATAAAAACAGGTTCTCCGTTCTCATAACAGATACCATTTACTGTAGCATCAAATGTCATATCAGAACAGAAAACCTTTTTGCCTTCAAGTGATCCATGACCTATTTTAGGCTGACCATAAAGCTTTTCGGCAGCAAGTTTAATAGCAAGATGAAGCGCTGCTGTCCCAGCACTTAATGCAACAGCCTGTTTTCTTCCAATCTTCTCAGCGATCTGCTTTTCAATAACATTTATATTCTCTCCGGCAGTCGTTATCCAATTCTTCTCAAATGCATCATTGATCCATTTCTGTTCATCACCATGCATTGTTGGACTAGCGAGCCACACTCTGTTCTCAAAGGGTTTTATGCCTGCAAATCTCGGATCATTTATGTAATCTGTCACTTTCTACACCCCCCAAACTTATTTTGCCGCAGGTTTCCACGGCTTTACCGTCATTAATGTTGTCTTCTCTATATCGGGAAGTACGCTATATATCGAGCATCCCATCTTATCTTCGAAGTATTCTTTAATATCAAATGCCACTTCCCAACCTTTGATGTAATTTTCCATTATTCCGTATCTTCTTGTCACATCTACGAATCTCTTCTCAAGGATCACAAAGCCGTAGTCGGTGGCAAGCGCATCACATATCTGTATGAGCTTGTCGTAGTCATCTGCTATTGTATTGAAGATATAATCCTTGATTTTCCTTTGCTGCTCATCTTCTGGTTCGTAGTCGAACTCATCCATCATGAGCAGATAGGAATGAGTCATACAGATCCTGGCTACTTCATCCCAGCCCTTCTCAGTGCAATATTTATAACCTTCATATACATGAGTCGGGATATTAACAAATCCTACTCTTCTTCCAATATCGTGTAGAACTCCAACGATGAATGCTTTCTCGGGATTCATTCCAGCGATCTTCCTAGCAATATTCTCGGCGGCAATTCCAACATTTAAGGAATGCTTCGTCCATGGACCGGGATTAAGTCTTCCAGCTATCTCAAGTTCTTTCAGAGCTTCTTCTCTCGTTGGCAGCATATCACTCAGTCTTGGCCTTATACTGAGGCACTATCTCCTGTACATGTTTTCTTATATCTTTATCGTCTTCTTTACTGTCTGCATCAAGTTCTTTAAGTTTAGTCATAAACTTCTCATCATCCATCTCGATCGGATGGCCGATAAAGATAAGCTTGTTTGCTGTCTTCTCCATACCCTCTTCAGCCATGAGTTTCTCTTCATACAATTTCTCACCCGGGCGAAGTCCTGTGTATACGATCTTGATATCCTCATCAGGTTTATAACCCGAAAGTTTTATAAGGCTTCGTGCCATATCATCGATCTTAACAGGCTCACCCATATCAAGGACAAAGATCTCTCCGCCCTTGGCATAATAAGAGGCCTGAAGAACAAGTGATACAGCTTCAGGAATTGTCATAAAGTATCTGATTATGTCTTTGTGAGTAACAGTTACAGGACCGCCTTCTGCGATCTGCTTTTTAAATAGCGGAATAACAGAACCATTGGAACCCAATACATTTCCGAATCTTACTGCTACGAAAGTTGTAGTCTTCTGCTGTCGTCCAAGCATCTGAACTATCATCTCACAGATCCTTTTGGTAGCTCCCATTATATTTGTAGGGTTAACCGCTTTATCAGTTGATATAAGAACGAACTTGGATACTCCTGCATCTATTGCAGCTCGTGCCGTCTTATATGTGCCCATGACATTATTTTTTATAGCCTCATTTGGACTGTCTTCCATAAGAGGAACATGTTTATGAGCGGCAGCATGAAATACGATATCCGGCTTATACTCGTTCATCACACTTGAGATCCTGTGAGTATTTCGAACCGAACCGATAAGTGTAACCAGATTAAGATCAGGATTACTTCTTTTCAGTTCCTGTTGGATCTCATACGCATTGTTCTCATAGATATCAAATATGATGAGTTGTCTCGGACTATGTTTAGCAATCTGACGGCAAAGCTCAGATCCGATAGATCCACCGCCTCCTGTTACAAGGATCGTCTTACCTGAAAGCATTCCGAATACTTCATTATTATCTATGGTTATTGGTTCTCTTCCAAGAAGATCCGTAAGTTCAACATCTTTGAGCTGACTTACCTTAACTTCACCATTAGCCAACTGGAACATTCCCGGCAAAGTTCTTAGCTTACATCCGGTCTCTTTACAGATATTGAATATCTCCTTACGATCCTTGACGGAGGCCGTAGGTATCGCAAATATAACAGTGTTAACTTTGTATTCTTCAACCTTCTCGATGATATCTTCTCTTCCTCCGACTACGGGCACACCAAATAAGGACCTGCCCCATTTGCCCTTGTTGTCATCGATGATACATACAGGATATTGGTTAGTTTCTGAATTATTCTTAAGATCACGTACGATTATGCTTCCTGCAGAACCTGCTCCGATTATCATTACACGATCAGTCCCATCTTTAAGTCCGCTCTTACCGCCTTTAAATGCAATTCTGAATGCTCTGTATGAGAACCTGACGGACATATGAAGCAGGAATGACAAAATAAATCCTATTGCATAATAGGATCTCGGCATATTAAAGTCCAAAAGAATGCCGCATATACTGAATACCACAAAGATAACCGCATATGCCTTAACAACAGTAATAGCTTCATCAATGCTTACGAAAGACCAAATGCTGTGGTAAAGCTTGAAGATATAGAAAACTACCCAGGTAAGAAGACACCATAGAGGCATCATCCAAAGATATGTCTCAAGATATTGGACAGGAATGTTAGCAAGTGAAAACTCAAATCTTATAAAAAGAGCGGCAAAATACGAAAACAAGACCACAAAGATGTCTGCGATGACGATCAATGTAGCTCGCTTTATCCATTGGCTATTTGATTGTGTTTTTGTTTTCTTGTTCTTGTCGTTCATTTAGGGTACGCTTCGCCGCAGAAGATGATATCTTCTGTTTTAAAAGTTGATTTCCGCCTGAACTTAATAACGCGCAACCGGGCGACGATTACAAGATCAGGTTTCCTGTATAGAAAAACTATCGTTTCTCCGTTATCTCAAGTCCGACAGATGTATTTATCGTTCGACCAAACATCTTAAGTTCCAATTGGGCTAAACGCTTGTGTCTGTCGATCTTCTTGATAAGTCCCTCCAGTCCGCACAAAGGTCCTGAAGTAACCTTTATCTGATCACCTTCGATATATCCTTCGGACATATCAAAAATACCTTTTTCATTATATAGTTTTTCGACAAAAATCTCATCATTGTCATATAAAGGAAATAATTTTTTATCAGTAGTGAGAAGTTGACTGAAGCCCTCGATATTTCTAAGTTTTACGGCAAGGTCTTCGGCATCGTCAGTATCCACGAACAGATAACCCGGAAACAATGCTTTTTCAGTAGTTACCCATTTACCCTGACGCTTGATATTTACCACTTTACGGGGAACAAAACATCTTTTTACATATCCTTCGATAGATTCCTTAGCCTTGTTCTCGCTGCCCGTGGAAGTCCAGACAACATACCACATAATTACTCCTCGTTATAGTAAAGGCTTAAGACAGCTTCTTTGATGGAAGTATCGTATACGTAAAACTCCATATATTCATCACCTTTACGGCTGTCACCGTCAAGTTTGATTATCCCGAGACTCTCATACTCAGAAAGATATGAAGCAAGATCCGAGAGCTTACCGAGATCCATGTCAGTAACCATATAATTTGACAAATCACCTATAAGGTTTATGGCATATCCCGCATCAGCATTCATCCGCTGTGTTGCGAGGACCTTCCACGCACTAAGATATGTGAGCTGGCGATCCATACGGCTTATATTTGTTGGTTCATCAAGCCCTTTCCTGCTCCTGACGAACAATTCAGCCTGAGCATCATCAAGGGTAACCTCTGCACCTTCAACAAAAGCAGGATCCTTAGAGGTCATATCGTAAGGAATAGTGACCGTTACGCCTCCAACACTTCTGTTGATAATTGCAATGGAATCCATCGGTAACGATACATAGTGGTCAATGGTCGAATCCAAAAGGAGTTTAGAAACTGCCTGAACAGTGTATTCGCAGCTGTCATTCAGACCTGTTCCATAAGTATGAGAGAATGCGATCTGAGCTACACCGGTACCAAGGTTATCACCCGTAGCACCTATCAAGGTAAGTTCTGCCATTGTATCTCTGTTGATCTGAACTATACCGTATTGTTTAAGATCATGATCAACTACAACAAGCATCAGGACATCTGCCTGATCATTATTTATGTAACTTTCCGATTTAGTAGGCTCACCAAACGAGTCGATGCCTATAAATAGAAAGCTCTCAGCATTCTTCTTAAGCTTATATCCTTTACCTCCGTAATAAAGAACCGGATCGATCTCTTCATCTGCATAAGGATCAAATGATTCGAGTGGAATATTCTGACCATTTTCACCTGTCGCCTTTGTCGGAGCAACACCGATCTCCTCTTCTTTCTTACGTGACAAAAAAAACAGCACAGAAAAGAATAGCAGCAAAACTGCTGCTACCCCCATTATGCGTAATATTGTTTTCTTACTTAGTCGAACCTTTTGCACGCTTTACACACACACCGCCAGCAACTGCAAGTGCTGCTGCTGCGATAATAACATAAATAGCTACGTGCTCACCTGTCTGAGCAGACTTAACTGTCGTGTCAGCCTTAGCTGTAGGTGTAGCTGTTGCATCGAGTGTCTTCTTAGGAGTTGTAAGGAATGCGACAGGGCTAAGGCTGTCAAGTGTAACAGTAACCTTACCGTTTTCTACCTTAACTTTAGAAGCATCGATAACTTCCCAAACACCTGTTTCTTCATTATGGATAACGACTACTGCATTGTCTGCAGGAACTGTTGTCTCAAATGTGATGGTTACAGGACCATTGATAGGCTTAACATTATCGCCCTCTACATAAGAAGCATCGAATACTTCCTGGATCTTAAGATCCTTGGCACTTGCGTTAGCCTTCTGATCGTCGAGAGCTTTCTGGAGATCAGCCTCGATCGTTCCACCGCCTGCCTTCTTAAGAGCCGTTGGATCATTAGCTGCTGCATCAAGATCCTTCTTAGCATTTGCAAGATACTCGTTGATCTTCGGATTAGTAGAAGTTGTTCCCATACGTGTTGTAACAATCTCGCCCTTGATGTCATTACCATTTGCATCTGTAGCAGCGATTACCTTAGGTCCGTCACCCTGTGTAGGGCTGTTGGAATCTCCATCAGCAGCAAGTACAGGTGCAAAGAGCATTGTTGCTGTAATAATGGTAGCGAGCACAGTTCTGAAAAGTTTCATAATGTGGTACCCCCTCAAATAATAATACCTAATTCTATATTTCCTTGGCCAAGACCAAGAAACGGCTAGTTCTATCTCCCCATAAGCAGGAAGACAATATCAATATGCGGTCGCCGTATGTTGGCTTGGCTTTCTCGACTAATCTGACATCCAGACCTGTTCGAGAATAAACGGAGTCGACAAATTGAGCGTAAACGTCCGCATTATTGAAATCATTATAATAGAGAATATGTTTATTGTCACTAGGAATTGTTGCAAAAATTTGATAAATTTTAGTTTCATTTGGAGTAAATATCACAACGAAGCGGTCCTCATCGAAATATCCTTCCTCTGAAACAGTTGCCTGCATTGTTCCGAACATGGATCCATCGCTCATCCTGTGACCATATATAACGGTGCAAAGATCTGAAAAATCATCGCTGTTATAAGTGTGCTCGACAAATAACGATCCTTCTTTTTGGTATTCACCTACTGCATCGTGATAGAGATACTGCGTATCATCCGTAGGACTTCTAAGGATAGGATAGCTGATCTCAGGGCTGCTCATATAGATCCAGCCGATGATATCAGGGTTAACTGCCTGAAGTTCTTCAAAATTTACAGGACACTGATACTGTTCCTCTGTCTCAGCTGCTGACGGCTCTGCAGACGGATCCGTGACGATCATGGTCTGAACTGCAGATTCATCAATGGAAGGATAGGTAAACTCAGAATAAGTAGGAGCCGGAGCGGCCTTCTTGGTAGGCTTAAGGTAGCCGTTTCCCCAGAAATAATAGAAGATCAACGCCGCACTTCCGAGAAAGAGCAGGGCAGCTAGAGCGATCCAGACGAATCTCTTATGCATAGGACAGCTTTTGACCTCCTTTATTTTATTCCCTGCATTGCTTCTTCAAGAAGCAGTGCGTTGTTCTCTTCGATCCTTCGTAAACAGGATGCTCCGAACTTGTCCGTTATTATGTTAACGGCCTCTTCCAGGTTGGGTGCCCTGGAAGTCATGTTGTGGCAGTCAGACCCAAGAAAGTCTATTATGCCTTCTTCAAACATCTTAAGTGCCTTTCTCCTCGTCTTACGATCAATGAAGAACTCGGCATTTGACTGGATATAGATGCCCGGTTCATTTATAAGTTCCCTTAAAAGGGCCTTATCCTGATCAAGATAGCGCTCGATATGCGCTATTATGACCTTCAAGTCATCGTTATATCCGATCTCTTTTATCTCATCGACAAAAGCAGGATTCCATTCACGGAACATCGGTTCTATAAGGACGAACCTGCTGTTGCCCATGCAAAACTTGGTTATGTGTTCACTTCTTCCGATTCCGCGGTAGTAGTGAAGCTCAGCTCCTGCAAGGAGCCTCGGGCAGGAAATGCCCGAATCTGTTATGCCTTTTACAAGTGTTCCGAAGGCTTCTCTTCTTTTTTGAAGGAAACTTTCAGGATCATTCATATCGGCATAAAAGTGCGGTGTAAGAAACACCGTATCGATATCCTGTTCGCTTATGCGAGAGAGCATCTCAAGCGACATCTCCACATTCTTGCTGCCATCGTCTATACCAGGCAGGATATGTGAATGGATATCGATCATTTGCCGTAACCCTTGCCGTATTTGTACTTATAACGATGAGTCTTATGAGAAGCATCGTTATATACGAAGCCGATGATCTTAGCATCCACGTACTCGAGCTGACGCATCGTGTAAGAAAGATCGGAGCTTCTGGTGTAATCCTGACGGACTACGACGATCATGCCGTCAGTAAGCTTTGATGCGATAAGTGCATCGGATACCTCACCTACAGGCGGAAGATCAAGGATTATGAAGTTATAGTAGTTCTCAATGCTCTCGATGAGCCTTGCAAAATTCTTCGAAGCCAAAAGCTCTGAAGGATTTGGCGGAACATCTCCCGCAAATACGATATTAAGTCCGGTGATGATAACATTCTGGTGTAGAACGGTTCCATCCTCGTTCATGCCTGCAAGAAGATTTGAAAGTCCAGCAGACTTAGGCTGGTTAAGCTTACGCCTAAGGGTTGGAAGACGCATGTCACACTCGATAAGAAGGACCTTACGGCCGCTCTCTGCAAGAGAATATGCAAGGTTAAGTGCCGTTAAGCTCTTGCCTTCACCATGAAGAGAACTCGTAACACCAAGGACTCTTGCTTGTCTTTCCTTACGTCTTACTGAGTAAAGGATATTCGTACGAAGGAGGTTATAGGCTTCTTTACCCTCGAATCCGAGCTTCTCGCCTACAAAGCTCATCGCATCGGTATCAAACTGCTGCTTTGCTTCTTTACTGCCCATGATCAAACCTCCTTATTCCCCGGTCTTCCGGAAGTATTCTCATTTCTCAAGAAGAAATCACTCTCAAGAAGATCTCCCGCGGATGAGTTATCACCCTTTGTTGCCTTCTGGCGGGAAGATTCGGCTGCTGCCCTTGATCTTGCAGCAGCTGCAGAAGAAGCATAGGACTTCTTGCTGCTCTTGCTCTTCGCATAAGCCTTCTTATAACCGTAGTATCCGCCCTTGCTGCTCTGAGTAAGGTCAGGAACCGTTGCAAGGATCGGGATGTCTTTATATGTCTCAAGGAGGAAGTCCTCACTTCTGACCTTCGTATCGAGAAGATACATGAGGACAACAACGGAACCTGAAAGGACAGCTCCGACCAATACTCCCAGAACGGAAGTCTTCATCATGCTGCGGTTTACCTTAGGAGTTCCTGCTACTGCGTATTCAACGATCTGAACCGAACTTCCCTCTACTACCGTGGAGATCTTGTTAGGAAGTACTGCGAGGATTGAATTGGCGATATGAGCCGAAAGTGCAGGGTCATCTGCAGTTACGGTGATCTTAAAGATAGCCGTCTCGCCTACAGGTTCAGATGTGATCATCTTGGATAACTGTTCATATGTGTATGGGAGACCTGTCTCGGCAATGATCTCTTCGAGTGTATTACGGCTTGTAAGGATGATCGAATATGTCTCCATCAAACTGTTTGTCGTACGGATATCACCGCTGCTTATGGAAAGCTTGGCGCTTCCAAGTGACAAAGAGTTGCTGTTAACGTATAAAAGTGCGGAAGATTCATAGGTCGTCTCAAGCGTTTTATATGCAAAACCGAATGCAAGACCGCCTCCGAGGATCGCACAAAGAACGATCACCCAGGCCTTGCGCCACAGTGCCTTGAGAAGCTTGAAAAGATCTATCTCCTCCATGTTGTTGAATTTTGCCGATGCCATTTATGTCCTTCTCCAATACTTCATAGTAGAACGAATTTACTATAACACAACAAAAAGGATACTAATACGAATTGTCGGCATTTTGTAAAGAATTCTTAATATAAGAGATTGATCAGCGCCATTCAAGGTCCAGATACACAACCTGTCCGTCCATTATGTAAACAGGATATACAAAGCCCCATACAGGGATAAATCCGCAGGAACTCTCGTAGCTGAACTGACTTGTCAGGTGATAGTACCAGAATTCCGTCTTGGAAAGAAGCGTATCAAGTCCCTGGGCCTCCTGAAAATCCTTCATATCACTCTCGTAGCCTTCATTCAGGAGCCAACCGAAATAGTCGACGATCTGGCATTCCTCGGATACCGGAACACAGACTATCTTCTCGTTTATGTATATAGGATTATCGCTGTCGGTATAAAGGATATAGTCCGTAGGAGAAGTTGTTCCCTCACCGCATACAAACCAGATATTCTCGCTGTCTAACTTGACACGGGTAATGTCAGTTACGGATTCATCGACTGACTCTACGGTAACAAACTCCGTACCGTAGAAATCCACCCTGATCTTATCGCCTTCCTTAAGAGCCAGGTATTCTTCTTTAGTAAAGATCACACCCTCACCTACACAAAGATAAAGCTTAGTGGCATCATCGGAAATGGCCATTACGGAACCGAAATACAAACCATCAGGAAGGCTGTCTACCCTCTCCGGAAGTTTCTCGCTGTCTGTTTCCATCATGTACGGAAGCTTAATGAACTCTTCATACGGAAGGGCTCCATATATCGCATATGAATCAAGGTCACCTCCTGCGGTACCTTTACCGACGGGACTCATGACTCCTTCGTTGTTGCAGTAATACTTTACGTATTCTTCACTGGTCGGATCATAGGCAACTAGATCATATTGATAAGGAGAGAATGAGAAGTCCAGGCTGAATGCAAAGACAAGATTCTCGTTTCCTTCATGAAGCTCACCGCAGTATTCCATGTAACTGTTATATCTTGCGGTACCGAAGTCTTCCTTGACTACTGTAGCTTCAGTGACGATCTCGGTATCTTCGGAAATAGTCTCTTTTGGCGTTTCTTTGGTTTCTTCGGATTGATCGGAACTCTCATCTACAGAGATCTCAATGACCTCATCATCTTCGTTTTGAGGTCTGACCTTTACTTCCTCACCCTTAGCTGAACTGCATGCCGTTAATGAGGCAAATACAAACGCAAGACTCAACATAAGAGCCGTGATCTTATATCTTTTCATTGTATTCTCCTGACTATAAAACCCTGTATGAGACTACCACTGCGGTATGTCACTCCCCAATTTGATTATGCTATCTACAACCGGGAAAATCAATTATCTAATCAGAAGGGCGCCATCAGGCTTTATCTCGAAACGTGATGACTGCCAAGTTATAACTCAAAAAGATTAATCATTTGTATCCAGTTTATTCAACTGAGTTTCTTGATCTCTTGAAGCATATATTACAGCGATTATTTGAACCTTCATTTCAGTTTCATCGATCCAATAATAGACGATGTAGTTTTTTACTATCAACTTATGAATACCCAGTTTATCCCAAGGTTTCTCATCTACAAGTCTGTATCTATCAGGCATCCAACTTAAACTTTCTATAGACTTTCTGATCGAAACAATAGTATTATGAGCAGCTTATGGCGCACACAAGTCATCTGCAATGTAATTATGTATACTTCTCAGATGATCACGTGCCTGCTCGGTAATTCTTACAATGTAAGAACCCATTACTTATTCTCCAATTCAGAGAAGACTTCTTCAACATCAAAAGATCGATCTGTCTTCGCCTGTTCAAGCCCGTTAGAAATCATATAATCAAACTCGTGTTTGGTAAGTTCCTCACGAGAAGGAATCTTATTAGGTAACGTCAAGGAAAAAGGAATTCCATTATGGGCTATTATCTGTCTATAAAACATATCAATAGCAACTGCTCTTGGTATTCCAAGTCTATCCAATATATCTTCAGCCTGTCTCTTTACTTCATATTCTATCCTAAGGTTTACAGTAGCTGTTTTGGTTGCCATATGATCACTCCTTTTTCCATATTCTACACGAATGTGATGCGATATACAATACATCCGCAATACATTCACATCACAAGAAAGGGTGCAGACATTTTTCTCACTACAGAAGCGATCTATAACGGTAAATTTGCATTCTACAAAAACGCCATCCCGAAGGATGGCGAGTAGTTTACTTAAAAGCTGTTCATCAAAGAGTCTTCAGGTACTCCATGAAATTCTCTTTGTTCTCAAGAGCGGTCGTGGTCGGGCGGCCGAGATCATCTCTGGCACCGATTGAGCACATTGCTTCGATAAGGCAGAGTTCATTGCTGTTCTTGGCCTTCTGAAGCTCAGCATCGAGCTCGTCATATGTGCTAACCTTAACGGCCTTCGGATAGCCGCATGCCTTTGCTACGGCAACGAGGTCAACGTCGCCCATGACTGTCGGCATGCCTCCGACTGTCTCGTGAGCACAGTTGTTGATGACTACATGGACCATGTTCTTAGGCTTCTGGGAACCTAAGACTGCCATGGAACCCATGTGCATGAGAACTGCTCCGTCACCGTCCACGCACCAGATCTTCTGATCAGGCTTATTGATGGCAACGCCGAGTGCGATGGATGAAGAGTGACCCATGGAACCTACCGTAAGGAAATCGTACTTGTGGGACTGGCCGTTGGCGACACGTGTCTCGAAGAGCTCACGGGATGCCTTACCTGTTGTGGATACGATCGGATCTTCACCTGATGCCTTTACGATGTGCTTGATGATCTCTTCACGGATCATCTGATTGTCGTTTTTGTAGACGACTTTCTCATCGTAGGAAAGAGCACCCTTGGATATGACAAATGCGACATCGAAGCCGTCAGATAACGTTGCCGAGAAAGAAGACATAGCTTCCTTTACTTCCTCTTCGGTGGTCTCCTTACGGATGACGAAGGACTTGATGCCCATATCCTCGAGAAGCTTGACGGTTACTTCGCCCTGGTAGATGTGCTGAGGTTCGTCTTTGGTGCCAGGCTCGCCTCTCCAGCCTACTACGAAGATCACCGGGATCTTGTAGACCTTATCGTTAAGAAGGCTTGCAACAGGGTTTATGATGTTACCTTCACCGCTGTTTTGCATGTAGACTACAGGGACCTTGCCTGTAGCGAGGTGGTAACCTGCAGCAAGTGCGGTACAGTTGCCTTCGTTGGCAGCGATGACGTGATGCTTGGGATCGATGCCGTATGTGTTCATGAGATAGTTACACAGAGCCTTGAGCTGTGAGTCAGGGACACCTGTGTAGAAGTCTGCACCGAGTATGTTGGTAAAAGTCTTTACGTCCATTATGTTCTCCTTATCAGATCTCGTCGATCAATGTGATGATGTCCTTGATGGACATGAGCCTGTCGTCTACTTCCTTGGCTCTGTGATACTTAAGGATATCCTCAGCGGTCTTCTGCATTGCAGGGAATGCGGATCTCGTGAGCTGGTTCGCGTAGATGACGATGTTGACACCGTAGGAAGCAAGTTCTTCCTCGGTTATCGTATTAAAGCTCGAAGGAACGACTACGATAGGAGTCTTCTTGTCCTCGGTACGGAACTTGTCGCAGAATTCGCAGATCTCAGCAGGGTCCTTCTTACGGCTGTGGATCATGATACCGTCGGCGCCTGCCTTAACGAAAGCGAATGCTCTCTCAAGTGCGTCTTCCATGCCCTTCTCAAGGATCAGGCTCTCGATACGTGCGATGATCATGAAGTCATCGGTAAGCTGAGCCTTCTTGCCTGCAGCGATCTTGGCGCTCATCTCTTCGATGGTTGCCTGTGTCTGTTTAACTTCCGTTCCGAAGAGAGAGTTCTTCTTAAGGCCCTTCTTGTCCTCGATGATGACAGCGGAAACTCCCATCTTCTCAAGGCTTCTTACCGTATATACGAAGTGCTCCGTAAGTCCGCCTGTATCACCGTCGAAGATGATAGGCTTTGTGGTAACTTCTGTTATGTCGTCGATCGTCCTGAAGCGGCTTGTCATGTCTACGAGCTCAATATCAGGCTTACCCTTGGCCGTGGAATCGCAAAGGGAACTGATCCACATCGCATCGAACTGGTCGAGCTTACCTTCGTGCTCTACGACAGTCTTCTCGACGATGAGACCCGTAAGGCCTGAGTGAGCTTCCATTGCCTTGACGATAGGAGTCATCTTGATAAGGTCCCTGAGTCTCTTACGTCTGTACTCAGGCATGGCAAGCTTCTCACGAAGCTGAAGGTCTATCTTCTTTACCTTCTCGTTATATGTGTAAGGAACATCGATGATCTCACCGCCGTATGTCTTAAGGAGTCCCTCGACGTGTCTTCTTATGGCGTTTTCCGGACCATCCTTCCAGTTATCACCGTGGATTATAAAATCAGGCTTGATGAGAGTGATCACGTCATCATAGAGCATGTCGTCCTGGATGACTACTTCCTCAACGCCCTCGAGGGATCTGTAGAGCCTTACTCTCTCTTCCTGGGATACGGTCGGGAATCTGTTATATCTGATGAGTGCCTTGTCCGAAAGGCAACCGACGATGACCCTTCCGTACTTTCTGGCATTCTCGATTATGTTCAAGTGACCTTCATGGATCACGTCCGTACAAAAACATGTATATGCTGTCTTCATGGTATCTCCCTTCTCAGTCCTTGTAGATCACAGGGACCTGAACACCTGTCTCCTTAAGTGCCTGCTCAAATGTTACGAAGAAATCCTCGATGTCAGCCTTGTCGATGGCACCAAGAGCGCAGAGCCTGAATGTGTTGGTCGTGGAGATCTTGCCCGGATAGATGGTAAAGCCCCTCTCGTAACAATAATCGTGAACCTTCTCAAAGCTCCAGTTAGGATCGTCAGGATAGATGGCGGAAGCAACGAGACCTGCTCTGTTCTCTTCTTTGATGACCTGCTTAAAGCCGAGCTTATCAAGGCCTTCGCAGATGGCATTAAATACTCTCGTGTGTCTTGCCCACTTGCCTTCTTCGCCTTCCTTCCAGTATTCCTTCAAAGCCTGAAGTGTTGCGTAGATGGTCTGTACCGGAGGAGTAAAGTGCATCTCGCCAGTCTTCTCGAAGCAATCGTACTGAAGGAAAAGGTTACAGTAGTAACTTCTCTTCGGAAAGCCAGAAGACTTCTCGATGATCTCTCTGTTACCTACGACAAATGAAAGACCCGTAAATGACATGAGGCCCTTCTGAGCTGATGCCATGCAGAAGTCAACGTTGTCCTTCTCGATGTCGATAGGACGCATTGCATATGTACTCGTTGTATCTACCGTAAAGATAGCACCGTACTTGTGGCAGATGGCACCGATCTCGCGGATAGGATTAAGGATACCTGTTCCCGTCTCCTGGTGAGTCGTGTGAACAAGTCCGATATCAGGGTTAGCCTTGAATGTCTCCTCGATCTTGTTAAGGTCAGGAAGCTCATCAACAGGGAACTTAAGATCGATGTGCGGAAGTCCGTAATACTCACAGATCTCAACGGCTCTCGTGGAGTATGCGCCGTTATTTATAACGAGGACCTTCTTGCCCTCAGGAAGAAGTGAGTTGACGCATACATCGATGTTGATAGTTCCTGAGCCGCAGAAAAGTACTGAGGTGTACTTCTGGAGATCTCCGTGAACGATCTTGACGAGGTCTTCGCGAAGTCCCTTCATGAGGCCTGCGAATTCCTTTTCCCTAGGGCAGATGTCAGGTACTACCTGAGCGTATTTTACCGTGTCCGTTGTTGTTGACGGGCCCGGGTTAAGTAAGATGTTTCTCTTTACCGGTTCCATTTGTTATTTCCTCCCTTAAACATCGTATGACTTGTCGATCTGCTTGAGCTCTCTGAAGGTATCGATCTCTACGATATCGTCTTCCTTGCACTCTGCTACTTCGACTGCATAGTTCTCTTTTTTGTAAACGAGCGGTACCTGTTCCCAGTACCTTTCCTTGCCGCCCGGGCCTTCATAGACTTCTGCGATGTCGGTCGCGAGCTTCTTGCCGTCTTCTTCGTTCCAGTAGGAGATGCCGACCATCTGCCAGCAGTCCTCGCCTCCGACCTTCTCTTCCTTGATGACGCCGTCCTTTACGATGAAGCACCAGTCATCAGTGCGGTCTTTCTTGATCGCGAGGAAGTCTGAGGTATAGTGATATTTCTTGATGATGTTCGGATTAGAAAGAAGCAAATCTGCCTCAAAGACGTATGCATTCGAGAGCATGTGACTTGCAAGAAGCGCACTGGAGATGTTGTTCGCTTCATTGTACATGGGGTTCTCTAAAAACTTGATGTTCGGGTATTTGTAAAGGAGCTGATCGAACTGCTCTGCAAGATATCCTCTCGCGATATAGATCTCCTCGATGCCTGCAGCGATGACTGCGTCAAGGAGCGTATCGATGATCCTCTTGCCGTGGACTCTGACGAGCGGCTTAGGAGTGTTGAGAGTGATAGGTACCATTCGGGAACCAAAGCCTGCTGCGATGAAAACAGCTCGCTTTGCTCTGTAAGGCTCAAGTGCGTCGATGCCCTTTTCCGTGATGAGGCCGTCTTTTATAAGGCCAGCTTCGTTAAGCTCGTTGACGACTTTGTTTACTGTTCCGAGTGAATGACCGGAGATGCTCTCGAGCTCTCTTTGGGTCTTTGCTTTTGTTTTATCTTCGGCCATTATGGTCAAGATATCGAACTGTTTTCGAGTAATACTCATGGATTTTCTCCTTATTCTTGTTCAAAAATCACGTTTTTGATTAAAAAAATGAACAAGAGGATGATACACCCCTTCAGGGAGCGAAGTCAACACGCGGAATTTTACGGATTCTTAACTTGTTATATCATTAATGGTCATACCCGGGTGCTAAGATCGAATCATAGAGATAAGCACAAACAACTGAAACCTCCTTAGTTTTCATTTTTTCTAGTCAAAGTTGTAAGTGTTATTCATATTAGTTTTATCTCCTTTCTCAAAGGGCCGCGGCACGTTCCGCGGTTCTTTGTTTCCATGGGAAACAGCAAGATATTTAAATTGGGAATTTGCATGTTATAAAACAAAGCACAAAAGAGATGCAAATATTTTGTACAAAAAGTTTAAGGATTTTGATTGACTTTGATATCAATACTTTTTATCATACAAACAATTGAGTTTGTATATGAATGAGTTTTGCTGAGAATTATTGAGTTTGAATAATTTAATCGAGGTTCACCCCCGCTATGAACAAGAGAAAAGTATTTCTTTCTGTTGTCGCGGCCGTTTTGGTTGCGATCATCACTTTTTGCACTTTTGGAAATGGGAAGACCGTACTTGCAGCAGATGACGACAAAGAATATGTTTTCAAGAACGCTGCATCAACAGATTCCTTCGTAAGGACGGATTCAGGCAGTTTGGAAGCTTATGATGAGCTGGTCTACTGCATGGAGATCGACAAAGCAGGTCCGAACGAGAGCGCAACATACAAGCGCTCACGCCTGTCGGATACAAGCTACTCCTCTGATGTTAAGAGTAAGCTCATGGTCGTCCTTATGGATATGAACGGGATACATAATAAGCTTGATGAGCTGAGCGCAACGGTACCTGAGGCTTCCACTTACTGGAGCTACTATGGCGACAAGAATTATGTTGCTCAGCACCTTGTCTGGATCATTCTCTCAGAAGATTATTTCATTAATCAGAGAACCGACAGCTACGGCTATCATATGATCGATTTCTATGTAACCGGAACGGATCATGCATATACTGATGCAGATTCTTTGTGGAATAAGGTATTTGTTCCTCTTCTCGATTACATCGATTCCAAGAAGGCTGATTATCCGGTAGGACAGGCAGCAGGCCAGTACGATGCTTCGTTCTATACTCCTGATACGAGCGTAGTTCAGCTCCTCCTCGGAAGAGGATTCGTAAACAAGGCTCCTGCTACAGGTTCCATCCGCATCACAAAGACCATCGAAGGTCCGGTAACTGCAAGCGATCTTGACAGTCTTACATTCAACGTTACAGACAGCAACGGCAAGTCATATGGTCCTTACGTTCTCGGCAAGGATTTCACATATGACTCTGCTAATGATACCTACTATAAGGACATCACGGATCTTGATACTTCCCTCACATATAATGTTGAAGAGACAAGTTATGAGATCGACGGAACGACAGTAACTGTTACATATGAGATCGATAACACATCAGGTACGGGAAACTCCGTAAAGGATGTTGCCGTTACAGGCGGCGCTGTTACGACTGTTGCGTTTAAGGACTCTTATGAAAAGAAGGAAACAGCTTCTTCCATAGCGACTCCGACACCTGCACCTGCAGCAAATACGACAACTGACGAAACAACAACACCTTCCACATCAGGCGGAACTACAACAAATACTACTGATGATAAGGGTCTTACGACGGATTCCATAACAGAAGATCCGACTGTTCCTTCAACAAAGACAACAGAAGGAAACGGTAATGAGAGCAGCACCAAGGCTGATTCTGCAAAGACGACCGCTGAAGATACCAAGGTTTCTTCCACAGAGACTAATGCTCCTTCAGCCACTCCAACTCCGACATCTGCTGCTTCAAAGACGACAACTAACACAGCTACTGATAAGAGCACTACAACAAGCGTCGTAAAGACGGGTGAGACAACATCTTATGTCTTGTATATATGTGCCTTGGCTGCACTTGTCGCTTCGGGAATAATCTTTATTGTAAGAGAGCGCAAGTTCGGTGAGAAATAATATCAAAACTTAAACTTTTTGTTTTTCATTTAAAGAGGACCGCTTAAGCTTTTGGCTTGGCGGTCTTCCTTTGTTGACTTCGGCGAGAGGGGTGGGAAATTGACACTATGTTTATCAGTTGTTAGAATCAAAAAATCAGAAATGAGGGATAGATATGGGAATAAAAAACACCAGGAAGATACTTTATATAGTGACAGCTATACTGGTCATCGAGCTTTGTATCATCGGGGTCCTCAGGCAGGACCGGCCGACGATAGGTGACAAGCTCATTAATGGTGTGCCGCTATACTTCTTTGGCATATTTGCGCTCATCGGACTTATCAACCTTGAACATTCGTTAAGCGGTATCGTATACCGCGCAATACATTGTAGATACGTTACGGAAGGAGTCTGTGTCGGAGCGATCAAAAAATACCATCCCGGGAAAGGCAGCTGGAATGGTTATTATACATATGCACCAGTCTATGAGATCGAATACGAGGGCACGATCATCCGTATCCAAAGTGCATCTTATGTCAGTGAGCTTCCTAAAATCGGTACCGTGGATATCCTGCACGCAGATGTACAAAGAGCTGACGATCTCTATATCAATCACATTCTCGAGGGATTAGTCTCACCAATGATAGTGGGTGTCATCTTTTCCCTGCCCGCTATGGCAATCCTTATTTTGGCGGCAATTGCCAACTGATCATTCTCATCAGAGGTTGATCTGTTATTATCTGTTTTCCCACTTTTTCGAGCAAAAAAAGACGGCCGCTTACGCGACCGCCGTGAATCAACTTACTTAAGTTAGGATCAAAGCTTTGGGCCAGCCTCAACGAGTGCCTTACCTGCATCATTACCCTCGTACTTAGCGAAGTTCTTGATGAATCTGCCTGCGAGATCCTTAGCCTTTGTCTCCCACTCGGAAGCATCAGCATATGTATCTCTTGGGTCGAGGATCTCTGTGCTTACGCCAGGGAGCTCTGTAGGTACTTCGAAATCAAAGTAAGGGATCTTCTTTGTTGGAGCCTTTCTGATGTCACCATTGAGGATAGCATCGATGATTCCACGTGTATCAGGGATAGAGATTCTCTTACCTGTGCCGTTCCAACCTGTGTTAACGAGGTAAGCCTTAGCGCCGGACTTCTCCATCTTCTTAACGAGCTCCTCAGCATACTTTGTAGGATGCAGCTCGAGGAATGCCTGACCGAAGCAAGCAGAGAATGTAGGTGTAGGCTCTGTGATTCCACGCTCTGTACCAGCAAGCTTAGCTGTGAAGCCTGAGAGGAAGTAGTACTTTGTCTGCTCAGGTGTGAGGATGGATACAGGAGGGAGTACTCCGAAAGCATCAGCAGAAAGGAAGATTACGTTGTCAGCAGCAGGGCCGGAAGAAACCTTGTTAACTTCTGCAGCGATGTTATTGATGTGGTTGATAGGATAAGAAACACGTGTGTTCTCTGTTACGGACTTATCAGCGAAGTCGATCTTACCGTCATCAGCAACTGTAACGTTCTCGAGGAGAGCATCTCTCTTGATAGCGTTGTAGATGTCAGGCTCGTTCTCCTTGGAAAGGCCGATAACCTTAGCATAGCAGCCGCCCTCGAAGTTGAATACGCCGTTGTCATCCCAGCCGTGCTCGTCATCACCGATGAGACGACGCTTAGGATCTGTGGAAAGTGTTGTCTTACCTGTACCGGAAAGACCGAAGAAGATTGCTGTGTGCTTACCGTCCATATCGCAGTTAGCAGAACAGTGCATGGAAGCGATACCCTGAAGTGGGAGGTAGTAGTTCATCATGGAGAACATACCCTTCTTCATCTCTCCGCCGTACCATGTGTTGATGATAACCTGCTCACGGGATGTGATGTTGAATGCTACGCATGTCTCGGAATTGAGGCCGAGTTCCTTGTAGTTCTCAACCTTAGCCTTGGAAGCGTTGTAAACAACGAAGTTAGGCTCGAAGTTCTCGAGCTCTTCTGCTGTTGGCTGGATGAACATGTTCTTAACGAAGTGAGCCTGCCAAGCAACCTCAACGATGAAACGAACTGCCATTCTTGTGTCAGCGTTAGCACCGCAGAAAGCATCAACTACGAAAAGTCTCTTGTTGCAGAGCTCTTTCTTAGCGATGTCCTTAACAACTGCCCATGTATCTTCTGTCATTGGGTGGTTGTCGTTCTTATACTCATCGGATGTCCACCAAACTGTGTTCTTGGAGTTCTCATCCATAACGATGTACTTATCTTTAGGGGAACGGCCTGTGTAGATACCAGTCATAACGTTAACTGTATCAAGTTCTGTTACCTTACCTACTTCGTATCCCTCAAGACCTGCTTTTGTCTCTTCCTCGAAGAGAAGCTCGTAAGAAGGATTGTAGACGATCTCTGTTGTACCGGTGATACCGTACTTAGTCAAATCAACTTTTGCCATAATCTTTCTCTCTTTTCTATAGTATTTTTCAGGGTATAAAACCATACCATCTGCTTATTATTGTGTGGAAAACCAATTTTCCACCAATAAAGTATATATAATTTCCAAAGAAAAATCAGCAATCAATTTGAGTAAAATTGAAGATTTGTATCCAAAATCCCGCTTTTTCGATAAAAATCAAAAATATGATTTTCACACTCTGCCTGTTAAGAGACCATAAAAATGCCCCTCACGAAGAGGGGCAATGATCAGCCTTTGTCTTACGCGATCTTGTCGCGGATGAAACCCGGAACCTCTTCAGGGTCCATATCAAGCGCGAGTGCGAGCTCTGCGTTCATGCGGTTCTCAGCATCGGTAAGGGTCTTCTCGTCCTGCATGTTAAGACGCTTGCCCTCGTTAACGAGTTCAGCCTGACGCGTGAGCACTGCCTTGATGACGCCCATGATCTCCATGCGCGTACCCTTGTTCACAATGGAATTATAGGTATCCTTACGAAGGTTCTTGTCATCGATCCATTCGATGTTGTTTGTAGGCAGGCTCTCAATGAGAGACATCGCCTCCTCCTTGCCGATGACCGGAATGAGCTTAGCGACCATCACTTCGCTGTCGAGCGGAACATACATGACGGAAGCCTGTTTTGCAAAGATCGGCTTAAGGACATAGTACGACTTAGCCGGCTCGTTAAAAAAGCTCATGTCCTTGATTTCAGTGATACTACACACACCGTTGCCTCCATAGACAACGTTATCGCCAATGTTGAATTTCATAGTGACCTCTTCCGTGAACTTACCTTGGAAAGTGAAAAACCTGATGTTTATAAGGATTCTTCGATGATTTGATTATATCACGGCAGAAGGCATAAATCTTATGGCAAAATTGACGAAAAATCCCCCGAAGAAGCGGACAATTCGTACTTGTAAAGCTCTTTCTCAAAAATCCTTAAAAGATTCCGCGACGACCTTGACTTCCTTCTCGGAATCGACAAACGCATCGACGACTCTCGGGTCAAAACTCTTGCCCGATCCGTCCTTGATATACTGCATCGCCTGCTCGAATGTCATAGGGTCCTTGTAGCTCCTTCTAGATACAAGCGCATCGAAAACATCAGCCACCGCCATGACTCGTGCCGACAAAGGGATCTCCTCGCCTTTAAGGCCTGTCGGATAACCCGTTCCGTCCCACTTCTCATGATGGTAGTTCGCGAGGTTCTTTGCTTCTTCGAGGTAACCTGATTCGGAAACATTGGCGATCGCTTTCCTTATGATCTCGTTACCTGCGACGGTATGGTTCTTCATGATCTCGTACTCGGACGGCTCAAGTCTTCCCGGTTTATTTAAGATGGCATCCGGGACCTTGATCTTACCGATATCATGAAGCGGCGCCGACTTAACAACGTCATCGATATAACGGTCGGAAATGATATCCTTGAAAAGTCCCTTTTCCTGGAGCTTACGAAGGATGATACTCGTATATGCAGCGGTCTTCTTGATGTGGTCTCCCGTGCATTTGTCACGGCTCTCGACCATGTCCGCGAGGACTATGATAAGACCCGTCTGGAGCTTATCGATGAGCTTACCTCTGTGACGGCTCTCCGTCAGGTAATGCATACTCTCTGCCGTAGTAAATGAATAAGCCTCATAAAGGTTCTCTATCTCGTCACCGGTGTGGATATCAAGTGCCCTGATCCTGTCGATGCTGGCATTACGTTCAGCCGTGGAATTATATGCGAACGAACTTGCCGCATGAGCCATCGCATTAAGAGGATAGATGATGTTGTAATCTGCAAGCCAAAGGCCGAATGCAAGTACCAGGATGAAAAATCCCAGGAACAGTGAGATCTGCTGAGCAAGATACTTATATACTCCGCCCTCGAGCCGGCTCATTGAAATATCCACACCTATGTAGCATGCACAGTTACCGTTACTGTCATAGACAGGTTTATAGGCTGTAAGAAGCCACCCGAATGTATCATTCGTCTTCTTCGGCTCTATCTCTTTTCCTGCGAGAAGATCATCTTTTTTCTCCATAAAGGACTCGTCAAACGGGATGATGTCTCCGGGCTTTGAAGCCTTTACATCTCCCGAATCCAGATCGAAAACAACGTGACAGCCGTCATCCATAATCTTATATACATATATGAACTCGATATCGGACGATGAATCCTTCATCCTTTGAAGCTGTTCTTTGGTCTCGAGGTACCCGGGCTCTGCTTCACCGTTAGCTACGTAAGCATCCACTTTATCGGCGTCGATATAGTAGCTTAAGTTATTGGCGATACCCTGTGCAAACCCGGAGTAGTCATCTACCGTGCTGTTTTGGAAGATGATGTAACCGATGGTAACTGCTGCGATGGCGATTATGGTGATCGAGAGCGATAAGAGGATCAGGATCTTGCCGCGAAGCGAGATCTGTCTTACGTGAGTCTTGTTGATGGTCTTCTGTTCTTCAGGCGTTAAAGGTCTTTGCTGCCAGCCGAACGTCCTCATGGATTCGATCTTCTTCTTCGGAATGAATACGACCGCAAGGAATGCAACGACGACCGTGACTACCTTATCTGCGAAGTCTATTATCACATCAGCAAAAAGCTGAGCCATAAACCTGCTGTCTACACCCATGTTGTAGATCTTGAGCGCCAGTCCGGATGTGATGCCTTCATTGGCAAATCCGTAGAGGAACCATGTAAGGATCGATCCGAGAACGCCGCCGATGAACGTCAGGATCGGGATAAGAAGGAGCATGTTGCGCTTCTTAAGACCGTATCGCGTAAGAGATGCGGCACAAAGTGCGATCATGACGTTGAGCGTACCGTAGAAGATGGACGAATAATCTTGAATGCTCTTAAGTAAATTGGTGATAAGTCCTACGACGATACCGGGGAGCACGCCTCCGACAAAAGAGACGATGACCGTTCCTATGGAATCAAGGTACAAAGGAAAGTCGAGCTTCGTACAGATGAGCGACGGGATCATGTTGATCGCGATACCGGACGCGCACAGTATCAGAAACCTAATGATAAAGGCCTTCGCATTCTTACTGATACGTCCTCTTTTCCCGCTCATTCCGTACCCCCAAAACTAGAATGATTATTATATTTTGAATTGTATCAAAATTTACAGACATTTCTATAGCAAAACTTGATTTCAAATTAACGATATGCTACTTTTGTTGCTATTAAAAACGCGGAGGCACAGATGCCAAGATTATTATTCTTTGATATCGACGGTACACTAATAACGGATGACTTTAAGATCCCCGATTCGGTTAAGCCCGCACTTATGAAGGCTCGCGAGAATGACTGCCTGATCTTCATAAACACGGGAAGGACTCTTTGTAATGTCGACCCGGCTCTTAAAGATATCCCGATAGACGGCTATGTTTTCGGATGCGGCACCAGGATAATCGCCTCCGGAAAGACACTCCGCGAACTTGAATATGATCACGAGACTACGATGAAGATCCTTAAGATATTCAGGAAGTCTCCCGTGCCTACCGTTTTCGAGTGTGATACGGGGCTTTATTATGACGAGATCCTTACGGATGACGATATGATACCTGCATTCAGGGGATTCTCGGACGCCAGGGGGCTTACGAGATTCACGAGCGCGGATGACCGGGAATTCCGTGCCGTAAAGATGTTCTGTAAGCTTAAACCTGACGAGAAAGAGCTTCTTCTTCGTAACCTTAAAGAGGGTGGATTTCCCTACTACGCGATCGACCGCGGCCGCGGAGGATTCGAGATCGTGCCTGAGGGCTGTTCCAAAGCTGACGGCATAGATGTGGTTCGCGGATATTACGGAACGGATCTTAAGGATTGTTATGTTTTCGGAGACAGCAATAATGATCTGTCGATGCTAAGGCACGTGCCGAACAGCATCGCAATGGGGCAGGCGCCTGACTCGGTCAAGGAATGCTGCAGCCTGGTCACTGATACTCCCGAGAACGACGGAATTGCCAAAGCACTTAAAAAGCTCGACCTGATCTAAAAGACCCGTCTCCTTCGAGAGCCTCATTCACGGCCTCATGCCAGTGCACCAGATACATGTGGTGCGTACCCTTCGGGATAAGATGGAATTCGCGTGCAGAATAATATGAAGACAGGAACTTACCCATCTCAGGCGTAGTTACGGGATCTTCCGAACCGTTCCACACATACACGGGAAGATCTGAAGGCAAGGTCACATCACGGCGGCGATACATGGAGATCGCGTCGTAGAATGCTCCGAGACCCTTGTGGCCTGCGGAAGCCCTTATGACATTCTCATACATCTTAAGATTATTCGGATCGCTGAAGAAGGCTTTCTCCTTATCCGACATGCCCTCGATATAGCGGCGGGCGATCTCCTTTGAAGAACGTGAGAGCGCCCTTGCGGTCAGGAGAAAATATACCAAAGTCGGGTTCTTCATATAAAGTGTCAGAAAACGCCTGTTCTTCATGCTCTTGCTTAGAAGATGATCGAACGGTCCGGAGTTCATCGGCGGAAGGCTGCTTAAAAGAGTAAGAGATCTGACAAACGACGGATCGGAATATCCCGCAAAGCTTTGCGCATAGTATCCTCCCGCGCTGTGACCGAACACGCGGACGCTTCTTACCCCGTGACTTTTAAGGCAGGCCGTTATGATGTCGAAGAGCTCTTCCATCCTGTACTTGCCAATGAGGTCAGACCTTCCGATACCGGGCCTGTCAAAGGATATGACGCAGCACTCCCTGCCCGCATCTTCGGGAAGGTATCTTGCCGCGCCCCAGAAACCGTGGAAGAACAAAATGACGGTATCGGACCACCCGCCATACCTTACGTAGGCGAGCTTCTTACCGTCATTTATGTAATACTCTTCAGAAACCTCCATCAACCCTCGGATTCCGTCTCCGTCTCAATAACCTCAACATCACCTGCAAGCTCAAAGGATTCTTCAGTCTCAACGACTGCACCGCCATCGATCTCGACATACGTCTCCTCGGTGATAACAATTTCATCACCTGCAATCTCAGGAACGGTCTCAGCTTCACCCATGAGTTCCGGTTCTGTCTCCTTCGCATGTCCCTTACGGACTTCGATCTTGCCTGAACCTTCCTTGTCGTGAACGCATCCGGTCATAATGCCGGTAGCCATCAGTGCAGCCATGCTTATAGCGTAGATTGGCTTTCTGTAATCATGTTTTGGATCGATCTTCATAATCGTGTCCTCCTCCCTTATTCCTATATATTATACACGATCGAGAGTGAATTTGTGTTGCATGTGTATTATAATCTCACGTGAATGACTGAAACGGGGTACTTATATGCGTGAGAAAAACTGCAATTTCCTGATATCTGCAATGACCGGCACACTTGCAGCCGCTGCCTTCAGATACATTACCTTCAAGTACCCGACAAGTCCCGTCGGAATCGAGACCTTAGGCAACATCAAAGCTTACCTGATCCTCGCGGTACTGTGGCTCGGCATATTCTTCGGCCTCGATATCCTTCTCGAGAAGATCCTTAAGCGTGACATTCCGAAGCTTCTCGCCTACGTGATAACCTTCATCGAAGGATCGGCCTGCGCATATATAAGCATCCGCCTCTATAACATCCTCGGCCGCGGCAGGAATCCCAAATATGTCGTGCTCGGGGCGGTCTTCATCCTGGGCATCGTCTTCTGCGCATCGTTCGGCAAAGGAAGGTTCATCAGCAAGTTCTTCCGCCGTTCCAAGAGCCTTTTCCTCTGGCTCGAGACAGGCGCCCTTGCCGTGATCTGGTATCTGACCAGTGCCACGGTCAACACCTTCGAGCACTATTCCTTCGGCAGATCCTACAATATCTACCACTCCGCCGCCTACCTCGACTCCATTCTCAACACCTACTACGGAGTGCCTTTCACGGGCCTTGAGTCAGAGCTTTACGGCCACTACTCGATAATAATGCTGCCGTTCATGAAACTGTTCGGCATGAACACCAACACCATCGGCATCATGCTCGGCCTTCTTACCGCAGCATGCTTCATCCTTCTTTGCGCCTGCATCATGATGTCCACAGACTCCTTCATCCTTAAGGTCTTCGGCATCGGCGGCCTCGGCATCTACGGCGTCACGGCTTACAGCATCTACTGGCAATCCTTCCCGCACAGGATGATCTTCCCTTCTCTCGTGATCTTCGTCCTGACCTTCGCGGCTTTCAGGAAAAAGTTCGGTCCCAAGCTCTTTTACATCGGACTTCTGATCCCGACTCTCGCCCTCATCTGGAATACGGAGAGCGGTGCAGTCGTCATGGTCGCCTGGGCCCTCTGCGGCGCCGAGTCGATCTTCCCGAAGCTTCCCAAACTCGCACGCTTTTTTATCTCGCTTCTCATAAGCGTTGCTGCTTCCGTAACGGGCGCCCTCATCGTCGTCAACATCTATAACAGGATCTGCGGCGGCGCATGGATCGGACCAAAGGAACTCATCGGTTTCCAGGCAACGGGCTTCGTCGGCCACATCTCCAAAGGCCTTGATTCCGGCAACGCCCTCCACGTCCACATCTTCGCGATGCTCTTCATCTGCGCAGTCTACGGCATCCGCGAGCTCTACATCCATAAGAACACCTCCGTCAAGGCAACATTCGCGATCGCAGTTGCTGCAATCGGCCTTGGCATCGGAACATACTACATCAACAATCCGTCAGGCGGCGAAGGTATCCTTAGCATGTACTTCATGCTCGCATCCGTCATCGTCCTGTCCTGCGCGAAGATCTCCCGCGACCCTTATAACCTCGCGAAAACGTGTCTCGCGATATACGCTGCCATGGCTCTCTTCTGCGGCGGGATCAACGGCCGCGAGCTTATCCCGCAGGTCGGCTCCCACAAGAGTGCCTACGCCTACGACTATTCCAAGTTCCGAAGCTTCTGTAAGGACCTCGACTCCCGCATCGCTCCTGACACCGTCGGCGGGGGCTTTGGCACCACCCAGGTCTTCATGGAACTCGGACGTGACCGTGTCGGCCGCGACTTCCACTTCCGCATGGAAGAGCTCGGCGAGCCTGAACACTTTATCAAATTCTGTGACGGAAACGATTCCTTCGAAGGCTATGAAGTAAAAGATCAGATCTTCTACGAAGACGTCGCCTTCAACTATTATGAGAAGATTCACTAAGATAGGTCTGCAGACCAAAACTTCACGCATGTAAAAAAGCGGATCAGCCGACCCTTGCAACATCAACGGAATTGACCAGTATCTGATCCTGAATATCCATCATGTAACCTGCACCCTTGCCGAGCTCGACAGTCTCAGACTTACGCGTGCCGTCAAAGCACTCGTAGGAGATCTCGAAGGTTCCGGGATAAGTAGTAAAGAAATAGATGTCGTCATGCGTATTCATGAGGAACTCGGACGCATCGTAATCAGGTACATGAGTAACGTAGCCTACCTCAGCGTCGAGATCGTAACGGTAGTATGCGATATCCTGAGTAACAGTTCTCGCGATATAGTCAGCCTCCTGCCCGTCATTGATGATCTCCATGTTGTAGCCCATGATGTGCTCAGCCAGAGCCTCATCGGTGTCGAGCTTGTAGTGGACGCCCATCATGTCAGGTGAGTAGATGTACTGAGGCTCGCGTTCCTTGAACCAGTCATCATTTATCAGCGCGAAAAAGTTCTGTGCACGAAGAGATATCTCACGACCCGTAACATGATTGGTAAGGCGGTAAGCCACATTGATCGCAAAGGTAAGGTAGCACATGAGGAACACGATGACCATGACAGCGCCAAGGAAGAACATGTGGAACTTACGTGATCTGTAGGAAGCATAGTAGATAATGCCTGCAAAGAGCGCAACGAGAGCAACGATCCATCCGAAGTAGCAGATGGTCGTCGGAACATAGCCTCCGACATGACCTACATTTACCCACTCCTGGTAACTCGGGATCATGGAGTGAGGGATGGCGAACGTCATCGCGAGAGCAACACCCATGCAGAACATGACGATGAGCTTGCTTAACTCCTTCTTACGCTCGAGAGTCTTCAAAGTCCTGTAGTAGACCAGGAACTCCAGCGCCATGGCAGTAAGTCCGAGTGCCGTGAAGAACGAGAATGCAAGGCCGATAAGGCTCGGATGCAGGAACGTCTCCTTGATGGAAGCGATGACCCTGATGCCGGACATAGGGAACATTCCGATCGAGAAAACGATATAAGGCAGAACGAAGTCGCTGAACGGAGTTCTCGCGATCTCGATGACAGGACGCTCGACAACAGGATTCTTACGAAGATATACCATGATGCCGAGGTAGATCAGAGCCGTGATGATGTGCGGCAATAGCGACAGGAAGAATCTCTTTATGCCCTTGGCGGAGAAGAGCTTCATCTTGTCGCGCTTTATGTAAGCGACCGTGATGATCGCATAGATGAGTGAGGAAACGATAAAGGACTCGTATACCTGCATCGACTCGTAGTAAAGTATCACGCTTAAGATCAGGCGGATAACGTTGAGCTTGGAAGAACCCTTTTTCGAGAGGTATTCAGAGTACATGTAAAGGCCGAGGACCATGATGAAAAGGCCGTACATGAAATCCAGCGGGTAGCTTGTTATGACGTTATGCCAGATGTCTATCTGAAGGAAGCCCATGAAGATCAGCGCGAAGGCAACACCGTAGCGGCGCGAGAACTTCTTGCCGAGGATATAGCTTATGAGGGCAATGTTGGCAAAGAACGGCAGATACTGCATGAGCCAGATCGCGAGGAAATTGCCCTTGGCGTTGATGAGATATCTTATGTAGACGACGCACGGGAAGATCACGCCCACACGTCCTCTTGCAAGGCCGAACTCGAACGCTCTCTTAAATCCGATGGACGCACCGAGGATCCTTGCCTCGACGAAATCATAGAAGGAATCGTGGCATGCAAGGACGGTATCGTGAACGATCCAGATGATGGTAGCAAGAGCTGCTATACAGCCGAGTGCCGCAACACCGTATACGATAGTCGACTGTCTGCGGCTGAAGCGGAAGGTCGAGATCGGGCGGTCAGCAAGGATCCTGCGGTCCTCTTTGGCCAGCTCGTAGATCTTCTCGCCGAAGTAGAACGTGATGAGTCCCAAATACAGCAGAGCATCGATCAGTACGGCAATATTAACAGTGTTATATTCGAGCGGAATGACGCCCGGGATGTCCGGAAGGTAGAAGTACGCCTTCGGTACCAGCATCAGCGCCGCGATCACTACATAAACGTAGTCGCGCTTTGCCATCTTGTCGCGGTTCATGAGCATGACATAGATCGGCGCGAACATATAAGCCGTGTTGTAAAGGTAGGAGTTCGGTGTGAGGAATACCATGATCGCGGTAAGGACCAGGAGCTTTTTCCAGCGGATCTTCTCATCCTTGAGGAACGGAAGTCCGATGAGGGTAAAAAGAACTCCTCCGAAGAACCACACGATCTTTATAAGCCTTACGTTCGGAGTAAATCCGAAGATCCTGCCGATAAAACCTACAAGTCCCGTCACACCGACGTTGAAGTAGACCGCATACATTCCCGCGCCGCCGCCGAAGCCGAGTACGCCTTTGATGAATGCGATCACGTTGGCGATATAGCCGCCCTTGAAGAAGAATATCGGCACGATCGTTACTACTGCGCCTGTGACCATGGCCCAGAAGAACTTCTTATATTTCTTCTCGAAAACGTATATCAACAGGATATAGAGCGGATAGACCTTCGTAGCAGCGCAAAGAGCCGCGAAGACCGCACCTAGCACGCTGTCAGGCTTCTCCTCCTCGAAGACAGCCCAGAGCATGAAGAAAACGATAGTAAGAGCCAGATAATTTCCGCGGTCGAAAAGGAACACCGACGGAGCCGACAGCAAAAGCGCAGCACCTATGGCGCCCGCAGTCAGGAACCTTACGGCTCTCTCCTTAAAAGTCTTGGTACTCTGCCCTTTGTTCTGAAGGTAAGCATGGTACATGATGACGCAAAGGAAAGCCACGATGCAAAGGCCGAAGAAAAGGACGATCGACTTCCGGACAGCCGGATCTTCGCATGCAAAGCGCAGCGTGAACATGTCATAGCCCGAGTAGTCGGCCATCTTGGAGAAGATGTACGCGAACGCGAGGATTATAGGCGGATAGTTACTGAGTTCGGATAGATAAGGATTCCTGTCGCAGACCGCGTTATTGATGGTCGCGAAGTCCTTGAAGATGTCATGCCTGAAGAACCTGAAGTCGCCTGTCGGGTATTCATAACCCTTCGAAGCCATGACGGCGGAGAAGATCATGAAAGCGGCATAAAAGAATATGAACAGTCCGAAGAAGATCAAAAGCTTCTTTTGATTGTCTCTCGTACGCTCCATCAACAAGGTTCTCCCATTTAATATAATCAAATAATAGCCAAGTGATATTAATACAAAAACACCATGATATCAATCAGCACGGCCTCCAAAGCGCTGATTTCATCCGTTTTGCCACAATTAAACACCTTAAAGCCCATTATACCATTACGTTACGGTTACGCACGCGCTCATATTGTTGCATATTATCCTTCTTAGGGTAAAATCTAAGAATGAGCGAGAAAATACGATCCATCAAATGCAACGTTCAGTGCATGAACTTCTTGGACGGCATGTTCTATGCCCTCTATTTCATTGCTTTCAATTATCTTTTCCTTACGACGACAATGTTCCACCGCCAGACACTCTGGGCTTATCACGCTACTTTGGAGCGTGCCATGAACATCGTCACGTTCTTCCTGATCGGTCTTGCGGTCGTCACGATCATACTTCTTTTCGACTCGCTCAAGGAAAGGATCCTTCCGACGCTCCTTCTGGGCGCTGCCATCGCCTACTCGATAAAACGCGGAGGCACCTACAATAACGACATCCTGGTCTTCTTTCTCCTTACCATCTGTTCGAAGAAGAAGTCCTTCAAGCTCATCGCCTACATGTCCCTGTTCTGCGGCTTTTCCTGGCTTCTTGCAGCCCTCATCGCCTCCAGGCTCGGACTTATCGCAGACGTGATAAACTTCAACGGCGGTCACGGCTTCGGCGTGCTTTGCTCGACCGACCTTATGTGTCACCTCTTTACTCTTACGATGCTCCTTTTCATCATCCGTAAGGGACGCCCGGGTATCCCCGGCATCATCATGTCAGCGGTCTTTCTTACCATCGACGCCCTCTGGATCCAGGCTGACATCGGCTTTTTTTGCTATGCGGCGCTTTTCATGGTCACCGTCATCTACAAGTTCACGGCTCATAAGTTCACGCCTTCCGAGCATAAGCTCGTCGTTACTCCGATAAGTTTTCTCATGATCATCTCATTCATCATCATGGGCACGCTCACGATCGTTACGACTTACTTCTACAAGTATGACCCGGACAGCCTTCTTAACTCAGTCGATACGCTTCGACTTATAGCTCTCCGCCTCAAGTGCGGCAAGACCGCCTTCGCGAACTTCCCTCTCCTTCCTCTCGGTCAGAAGATACACGAGTTCGGCGAGATCACCGACCTTCGCAAGGCCCTGACTTCCAACGAATACTTCGTACTCGACATTTCCTACATAAGGATTCTCTTCCATAACGGCTACATCATGCTCGCCGCCGTCATCACGCTCTTTACGGCCCTGCAGATCCGCCTCTTCCGTCATCGCCAGTACTATGCGATGTTCATCATCACGGTTTTCTCCGTAGTCTGCGCCATCGAACACAGCATGATAGAGCCTGCATACTGCGTTTTCGCATATCTTATGTTCTCAGAGCTCGACTTTGACAGGCCGTTCTTCTCAACTTACCTCAAGGATTGATAATTCCCGATGCCACTCTCGATTCTGCTACTTTCTTTGCTTATTCGTAACGAATAGAGTAAAATATCATTAGAGGTGACAACATGGAAACACGCAGAGCAAAGATCATATCCGGTAAGGCCGGAGGCACTGCCTCAAGCGGATCTGCTACTTACAAGATCTCGCTTCCTTCTTCATGGGTAAAACAGTTAGACAATAATGAAGTAACTCTCTCATTCGACGGCAACAGGATCACGATTACCCCCAGACAGACAATGGAGGGATTCCTCTCTTCTCACCTTAGTGAAGGACATAAGATCACCGTCATCCGCTACTACAACTTCGATCAACTCTGTTCACTGATATATGCCGACAACACGACTCACGAGATCATCGTTGAGAACTACACGGATTCCTGGATAAATACGGCTCTGGGTAAGAATGATTCTCCTTCGTGGGATGATCTGGAAGAATTTCTTGAAGAGCGCTGTATCCCGCGAACACGGGCAGGACTTAAGCACTATCTCAATGCAATAGGGTTAGTTGAATACGACCCATGGGATATCGTCAGGAAAACACAAGGCCGAATGGCAGAAGACGACCAATGGCTGGAGATCGAAGAACTCAGATGACTATTATATTCTTAACAGATGAAAAGATAGCCCTTACATCATCAAAGGGCAACCAGGAAAAGTGGCTGGATGACGGCCGATGGTACAAACTCGACCAATTCGGCTACGAGGGACTGTCGGAAGTTGTCATCTCTATGCTTCTGGAAAAGAGTAATATCGAGACCGAAACACCTTTTACATTCGTAAGATACCGCTTAGAGAAGATCGATGCTCACGGCGTAGAAAGATGCGGCTGTTCAAGCAGCAACTTCCTTAATGAGGGCGAATCCATAGTAACCCTGTCTCACCTGTTTAAAAGTGAAGGAATATCTCTTAACAAGACGCTCCAGGATCTGAAGAGCAACAAAAAGCGTATGATATATCTTGCCGAGAAAACAGCCGAACTGACCGGGTTGGAAGATTTCCCGAAGTACCTGTCTTTGCTCTTCGAGATAGACGCATTGTTCCTGAATGATGACCGTCATCTTAATAACATCGCGGTCATCCTGACCCCGAACGGATACAAGTACTGCCCCATCTTTGATAATGGAGCAGGACTTCTTTCCAATGTCATGGATCATCCTATGGACATCCTCCCGGATGCATTCATAAAAGAGGCCAAAGCACGTCCGTTCATGACTACGTTCAACAGACAGGTCTCCACCGTCAGAGATCTGTATGGAAACTTTTTCGAGATGCCAAAGATCAAAGAGGATGAGCTTTCTGAGATCCTGAAGGAGCTGCTTTCATACTATCCTGACAGGGACAGATCCTATATCTCGGAAAGAGTTATCAGGACGATACTCCTAAGGCAGAAAAACAGATAAAAGAAGGCAGTGAAGGTTCATGCCGACCGCTTCTCTTGTTTATGCGGTTCCTCTATAGTAGTATAATTCAGTTATTCTTGTCTTTTTAAAGGCATATTATTAAGGAATATAAACTGTGAGCAAGCTGGATTCGATATATAAGAACAAGTGGGTCAAATATCTGCTGACATACGGAATTGTTTTCTTTGTCTGCTACGTCCTCTGTTATCAGGTCTATCTGACCCTTTATAATAAAGCACCGATTTGGAATTACGACGGGATCGACAACAATTTCCCTATGTTTATATATGTCGGCAGATGGTGGAGGGAGTTATTTAAAAACTTCACCGTTCGCCACACCTTTGAGATCCCCATGTGGGATATGTCCATCGGATTCGGCGCCGACATTATAACTTCCCTCGGAAACGGCTTTAATAACTTCTACAACCCGTTCTACATCATCTCCGCCTTTTTCCCGGCAGACAGATCCGAGACGGCCTTTAAGCTCGTTCTGACACTTCAGATGTTCTTCTCCGGATTATCTTTCTCGGCGATGGCATATCACAAGAAAAAGGACTTCACTGCTGTTCTGATCGGTGCCATCTGCTATGTGTTCAGTTCAAACACGTTTATCGTATTCAAGCAATCGTCATTCGGATACATATTCGTTATCTTCCCGCTCATCATCCTGGGACTTTGGCTCTTAAGAGAAGGCCGAAAACCTTATCTTCTGATCTTCTCGATAGCATCAGTCATCGCGTATTCCTACTACTTCGCATATATGGCTGCTGTCATGCTCGTAGTCTACTATGTGATCGAAGCGGTTTTCAGCATCATTTCCCGGAAGGGAAAGAATCTCAAAGCGGAACTTTTTACATTCCTTAAGGTAGCCGGAGCTGCCGTGATCGGCGCAATGATCGGGTTCTTTATGATCCTGCCGAGTATAATAGCGATCTCCAAGATCAACCGTCTCGATATCAACTACTACATCCCGCTTTTCAGAGACAGATATTATTACTGCCGGTTCTTTTATGGAATGGTATCCTCTTTTGACGGCTGGACAGATGATATCTTGGGATTTCCTATTCTCGCTATCATATGCGTATTCGGTCTTTTTGTCCTTACGGGCCTTAAGGAAATGCTCAAGGAGAAGCTCCTGTTTGTCATTACGACTTTGGCAGTGATCCTTCCGTTTGCAGGTCACGTACTTAACGGTTTTTCTTATGCAACCAACAGATGGGCATGGGCATATACGCTTCTCATCGCATTTATAGTAACGATGACGATCGACAGATTCCATGAGGCAGCAAAATGGAAACTGCTTATACTCATTGGTCTTCTTATCGCATACAAATGTGTTCTCAAATTCGTATTTACCTACGAAGCACCTAAATGCGATTACGCGCTCTACTTCGGCATCATCATTCTTGTCATTCTGCTGATCCTCCCAAGATGTTCAAGAGAAGACTTTTTACGCGGCTGCGCCATAACAATGGTACTTACCTTGTCCCTTGCACCATTCTACTATTGGACCTCGCAAGGAACCAACTGTATCACATCCCTTGTAAATAAAGATGAATCCTTTTACTGGCTCATTCAAAGCGGAGGAAAGGAAGTCCTTGAACTCGTTCCTCAGGAGGATGTATACAGATATGACACACTGTCATCCAGACTCAAGAACTCCTCCATGCTCACTCAAAGATCGGGCTATGACGAATATAACAGCATATACAACAATGATATCGACCATCTCATGGCTGATCTCGGGATTACTTCTTCCGTAAGTTCCTCGATTATCAACGGAGTCGATACAAGAAGTGATCTCGAGGCATTGTTCGGAACAAGATTTATCATCCGCAACAACAACGAGACTGAGACAAGACCTTTACCATACGGATATTCCGTTCACACAACAGACTATGCTTCAACTTCCGGATACATCTATGATCTTTACACGACTCCGTACGATACAAGTCTTGTCCTTTATCGAAAAGATGTTATGAACGAATCCGATTACGACGCTCTTTCCTGCTACGACAAGCAGCAGGTTCTCATGAATGCAATAGTCCTCCCTGACGAAGCTACTACATTCGACTACACCAAAGAGACCTCCATCCCATATACCATAAGCGCAGGCGAGAACGTAACCATAAACGGAGATCAGATAACAACAACATCCGATAACTGCTATATCGAGCTGATCCTTGATAAGCAGTACGACGGCGTCGGTGAATGGTATCTTTCTATAAAGAACATTAAGAATAACGATGAAGACACCAGAACCTTTACGGTTTCAGCTTATGCGATCTCAAATAATGACACAACATTGGCTGTACATAATATCCTTTGCAAATTCTTCCACAAGGATCCGGGAAATGCATATTCCTACGCCTGGGGAACCGTAAATCCGTCTACTGACAGACATCATATGTACGGCGGTAAGGATTCATGGCTTTTAAAGAGCAAATATGAGTACGAGGCTGTCGACAGGATAAAGCTTATGTTTCATAATGCAGGCCATTATACAGTAGAAGATATCTCCGTCTTTTTCGAGGATAAAGAAAAGATAGAATCCAATGTTCTTGGGCTTAAACATCCTGATGCCGTACTTTATCAGGACGGCAATACGCTTAGGACATCAGTAAATATGGAAGAAGACGGATATACACTCATCATGGTTCCTTACTCAGACGGATGGACCGCAACTGTTGATGGTCAGGATGCCGAGATAATCAGAGCCGACAGGGCATTCATGGCATTCAAACTTTCCAAGGGGCAGCACGAAATTACACTGAAATATCGTACTCCATATCTTACTGTTGGTCTTTGCGGATCATTGTCCCTTATTGCAATACTTTGCTGTCTCGAACTTATCAGACACAAAAGATCCTCTGCCTCATCCGGCTCAGCTCAACACCTTCATTAATCTATATGCTCTCAGCTTCAGTATCTGCTTTTTGACCCATCTCTTAGGGAGATTATTTAAGGAATAGTTGCTTTTCTTGATGCATTCCTGATAGAACGGATCATCAAGGCAATGATCCAATTCAGCACTGATCTCCCTGTAAGGCTTTTCCTGATTAAATCGTGATACGCATCTGTTATACAATCTGTTTACCGTTGTATTGTATATCTGCTGTTTGAACCAGATCTGATCTGTAACTATATATTTCATAAAGTGAGTAGCGATCAGCTTTGGCTCTTCTAAATTGTATACCGACTTTCCTTTTGTTATTGAAGACGGGTTGAATCTGTAATCGTAGAGACAATCATCAATAACATACATGTCATTGGCCAGATAGACACAGATTACGACTACGCATGCATCTTCTGCCATCTTAAGAACATCGTCTACACTCATCTGGACTTCAGTAAAGACATCCCTTTTGAAGATCTTTCCGCAAACCGTAGGATTGAAGTCTAACAGATATGGGAATATGACTTTCTCGATATCTTCCTTTTTATAGTATCCAGGTCTCTCCTTCATTTTCTCAGGATTCATAGTTCCATCTTTCGATTGAACGATAAAACCGCAGCAAATGACATCTGACGGGTGTTCTTCTATCGCTTTTGCGAACTTTTCAAAGTAATCAGACTCTATCCAATCATCGCCATCAATACAAGCAATATATTCGGCCGTAGCTGCTTTTGCACCGGCCTTACGGGCACTTACCACTCCGCCGTTTGTCTTATGAATGATCTTAACTCGAGGATCTGAAGCATAAGAGTCACAGATCGCCGGACAATTGTCTGTAGAACCGTCATCGACCAAGATTATCTCAAGATCGCTGAAAGTTTGTGATATTACGCTATCAACACACTGTTTCAGATATTTCTCAACATTATAGATCGGAATGATCACAGAAAATAAGGCCATTTATATACTCCCATGAATAAAACAAGACTTAAGTATTAAGGTTTATATTATCACACATAAAAATCTGCTTCAAAATGTCTTAAACAGATCGCTCAAAGAACCGACAGTAATAATACGTGATGATCGATCAGATCTTTTTCCTTCGTAGTTTTGATATGAATGTATTTACGATCTCGATCATCATTTCATCTTTCATGAGAAGCATCATTACTCCGTAAACGGCAAAGAAGCAAACTCCTTCAATAGCGATCATGACAAAATTATTTATCATGATGACAGTGGATGGCTTTGAACCTATTCCGAGATCAATATGGAGAAGTTTGACCCAGATCGAAAAAGGGACAGCTACAACTATACCTATAATGATCTTCCAATACTTTATGTGTTTAAATGAATCAACGATAGGATTGTCAGATTTAATTCGACGGAGCAAATAGCATTGAACCACAAGGACCGCGAATTCCGCAACGAGAGTTCCAAGCGCGGTTCCTGTGGCCTTGAGTGAAGGAATAAAAAGTGCATTCAAGACAATGTCAACAACTGCGCCTGCTATTTCAGAATAAAGGACATATTTTTCTTTGCCGAGAGGAACAAGAACCTGAATTCCAAGAATATTTGTTACGCCAATTAAAAGCAAAGTCGGCATTATGACTATCATGGCCGGAATCGCCGGCATGTACTCTTGTCCTGATAAGAACAATATTCCTTCAGTTGAATAAATCATAAAAAAGACCATGAGAGGAGCCGAAATAACAAACACGAATTTCAATGCTTTCTCCGTTATTCTCCTGAATTCATTCATCTTTCCCTGTTCGACATAATAAGATGCCCTTGGAAGAAGAACAGCTCCGAGAGAAGTTACCAGACTTACCATGATCTTTTTGATCTTTACTGCCGCACCGTAGTAACCAACATCCGTTTCAGTAGTCATAAATCCAAGCATTGACGTATCCAGATTCAGATATATGGTCGTAGCACAACTCATTGCAAAAAACATCATGACCGGTTTCAGATGTCTTTTGAGATCGAGTTTTCCCACTCCCTTGAACATAATAAGTTTTCTGGCATGGATAAAGTTCATAATGTTTGATGCCGAAGCCGCAAAAATGGTTATTCCACCATAGATAGCGTAATCAGAATCACTTTTTATAAGAACGAAGATACTCGCAAAGGATATGATCTTGAAGATAATGGATCTTATCGTTATATAAGTATATTGTTCAAGTCCTCTATACAGATAATCAATACCGATAGCATTGAGGAGGAGAGTCGAACTGACTATAACGAACAATGTCTTTTCCGAACTGATCCTCGGAACCAAAAACAAGACCGGGACAAAAACTATATAGGCAATGACAGTCATTATTAAATTAATCGTCATTAATTCCCATACTGTCTTACTGAGTTCTCTTTTATTGTCACGGATCTTTGCACAAGCTCGAATACCATAGCTTGGAATACCAAGTTGCGAAAACAATGCAAAATAACCGACTACAGATACAGCAAAATCTACTCGACCGGTTCCATCAGGGCCCAATATACGGGCAGCATACGGATACGAGATAATCGGAAAGATTATACTCGATATCGTAAGTATGGCATTAAGAATAAAATTCTTCTTTATTGAGGGTGTCCCCATGTAAAGTATCCTCTCCTGCTATTAACAGTTTTACAATACAAATATGTAGATGATACTCCTATTTCACTATTTATTCCATCATTCAGGCGGAATCCCCGCATTTCTTGATAAATATCTGACTATATAATAGAATTACTGATGTTTTTATCAGAGCATGATCAACAAACAAGGAGAGTGTTTATGACAGATTTAAAAAAGGAAAACAAGATAATCTCATCTATAATCTTTTTTCTGGCACTACTTGGCACAACGACTGTTTTTATGGCATTTTTCTCCTATTGCACTTCGCCTCTCAATCACGTTGGCAATGGTTATGATGCTGCCTTTTTCCGTCTCGTGGGAATGGGAATGACAAAAGGTTATCTTCCTTATCGTGATTTTTATGATATGAAAGGGCCTTATCTCTTCCTGATCCAATATGTTGGTCAATTGATATCTTATGGTCGTAAAGGTATATTTGCGATCCAGTGTCTTAATCTTTCTTTAGCGTTATATATAATAAGCAAGATTTTCGAGTATTTTAAATTCAATAAGCTTGCTCAATTCATGCTTTTACTGCCTATCCTGTTTATTTGCGAATTCACTCTTGAAGGAGGAAATCTTACCGAAGAATTCTCTCTCGTCCCTGTATTGATCTGCTTATATATCGGCTTGGTATTCTTTGACAAGTGTGAGACCGAGACAGATTTCTGGCAGAAAAAGATATACTTGATAGCAGGTTTAACCTTTGGCTTCTGCTTCGGATTCCTTATTATGATCCGTATAACCAACGCAGCTTTTATCTGCGCAATAGTCCTCGTTACTATCATTTATCTGATCACAAAGAAGAAATTCATCAAACTTGCTATATGCGCGGGATCATTCATCGCAGGCCTTATCATTTCACTCATTCCCGCTTTCCTTTTTTTCTACTCGAAAGGATTACTTAAGGAGATGCTTGAGTCAGTCTTCGTACTCGGAATAAAATATTCGGGCGAAAAGACATTAGTTCAGCACTTGATCGATATAATAAAGGGCCAGAACAGGAGCCTGCTCTTCTTACTGGCTGTTCCGGGAATCGTTCCGATCATCATGAGATGGAAAAGTTGGAAAGAACGAAGCCTGGCTGCTATAGGTGCTGCTCTGGTATTATTCGCCATCGCTTCCGGAAATAATTATGTACATTATTACAACCTAACCATACCTTTGATCGTAATGTGTGAGATTCCTGTAGCTCTTGAACTGAAGAAGAAAACTGTCAGCAGGAGAACTGTTGCAGCCGTTGTTCTTGTCTCATTAATGTTTGCGTCTCAGTATGCACTTGTCAAAAAATATATGGGTATCAGTAAACTGTTTATCGTTGAAAAAAGCAACAGTAATACAATGGAGTTCGTACGCGACATTTCTGACAAGATCCCTGAAGAAGACAAAGATTCTGTATATGCGTATAATATCGATCCGTGGTGGTATACATATGCCGATATTTTCCCTTGCGTAAAGTACTGTGGCTGGCATGAACACTATATTCAGCTTATCCCTGAGATAAGTAATGATCTTGAAGAGATTTTTAACGAAACTCCGCCTACATGGTTAGTACTGCCTAGTGATCATGGTTATATTCCTGATTTCATTCAGGAAAAACTGGAAACCGAATACGAGTTCACTTACGAGAACGAAAGATATCATCTGTATCATCATAAGTGATCATATGACATGATCAGCAGTCACTGTCCTCATCATATGTTCTTTCGCTTACGATAAATCTAGGACGACCCTTCGTCTCAAGGTAGATCTTTCCTATATATTCACCTATTATTCCAAGACTTAAGATCTGAACTCCGCAAAGGAAACAGATTATCGAACTGGTGCTTGCCCAGCCTTCAACCGTATTACCGGTAAAGTATCTAATCAGGGTATATATGATAAATATAAAACTCAACAAAGATACAAAGATACCAATGCCTGTTATGATCCTTATAGGTTTAATGGAAAGACTTGTGATTCCATCAAAAGCCAGAGCAAGCATCTTTCTGAGCGGATAGTGGCTCTCACCTGCAATCCTTTCATGACGTTCATAATAAACGGATGTGCTCTTAAAACCGACCATAGGTATCATTCCTCTGAGGAATATATTTACCTCTTTGAAATTGCTGAATTCCTTCAACACCCTGGATGATACCAGTCTATAGTCAGCATGATTAAACACTACTTCTGCTCCCATGGAATTAAGAAGTCTGTAAAAGGATTCTGCAGTGAATCGTTTAAAGAATGTATCCGTATCTCTTTTGCTCCTGACGCCATAGACAACTTCGCAACCGGTGTGATATTCTTTGACCATCTCAGTCATGGCTTTTATATCATCCTGACCGTCACAATCGATAGAGATCGTTATATCTGCCAGATCCTTAGCTTCCATAAGTCCGCACAAAAGGGCATTTTGATGTCCGCGGTTCCTGCTTAAGCAAACTCCTACGTATGATTTATCCTGCTTGGAAAGATCCGTAATGATCTCCCATGTCTTATCCTTGCTGCCATCATTTACAAACATGATCCTGCTGTCATCGGAGATCAGTTTCTCAGTCTTAAGAAGGGTCAACTCTTCAAGAAACAAAGGAGCCGTTATAGGAAGTACCGCCTCCTCGTTATAACATGGGATAACAATATACAAAACCGGAGTCTGCATTTTCTTCAACACCTTTCAAAATCGAACTATATTATACCGAGAGACTTTTGAAACTCGGCTGGATCTTATCCTTATCAGAGAACTTGAGTGGCGTTCCGTCACTCATCGTATAGCCCTCCGGCGAAGCGCTTCCGCTGTATTCACCAATGACATCCGGCCACTTGATACCGATGTCAGGATCATTCCAGGCAAGTCCGCCCTCATCGTTCGGATGATAAAAGTCATCGACCTTGTAGCAGAACTCTGCCATATCGGAAAGCACGAGGAATCCGTGTGCGAATCCCTGCGGAACGAGGAACTGCTTCTTGTTCTCTTCTGAAAGGATAACGCCATAGTGTTTACCATACGTCGGAGAGCCCGTACGAAGATCAACGGCAACGTCAAATACCTCACCCTTTATTGCACGAACGAGTTTGGTCTGAGGGAAGTTGATCTGGAAATGAAGTCCTCTTAGTACACCCTTTGAAGATGAGGACTGGTTGTCCTGTACGAAAGTATAGTTAAGACCTGCTTCTTCCATGTCTCTTTGACTGTAGGTCTCCATGAAATATCCGCGACTGTCACCGTGAACTGCAGGCGTAATTACGCATAGTCCTTCGATCCCGCCTACGTTTTTCTCAACTGTTATCTGGCCCATTATAACTGTGCCTCCTTTAAGTATCTTGATACGGCATCCTGCCATGTAGGAAGCGGAGTAAATCCAGCTTCAACAAGCTTACTTTTATCAAGCCTTGAATTGAAAGGTCTTGCAGCCTTTGAAAGACCGTATTCCTCAGTAGTTACAGGCTCGACCTTGGTAGTAAGTCCATACTGTTTATAAAACTCAACACAGAAATCATACCAGGAGATATAGCCACCTTCATTTGTAGCATGATAATAACCGTATTTATCCGTCTCGATCATATCGACAAGAAGCCTTGCAAGGTCGATCGTATATGTCGGCGTACCGATCTGATCGCATACTACGCGAACCTTATCATGTGTCTTACCGACGTTGATCATTGTCTTTATGAAATTCTTTCCGTTAAGACCGAATACCCATGCGATCCTGACGATGAAGTACTTTTCCAAAGTACCTGATACGGCAAGTTCTCCGTCGAGCTTACTTCGACCATAGACATTGAGCGGAGCATAATTCTTGTCATCAGGCTCCCACGGTCTTTCTCCCTGCCCGTCGAAAACATAGTCCGTGGAGATATATACCATCTTCGCATCAACGGCCTTAGCGGCTTCAGCGATATTCTTTGTTCCCTCGGCATTTACCTTATGAACGATCTCCTTCTTGTCATCGTCCTCAGCAAGATCGACCGCAGTCCATGCTGCACAATGAACGATAACGTCAGGGTTAAAAGTCTTTATTGTCTGAAGGACTGCTTCTTTATCTGTGATATCGAGCTTCACATAAAACATGGTGGAGATCTCATCGGTTCCTGCATATGTTTCCGCGATATCCGAGCCTATTCCTTCATGGTTCCTCTTCTTAAGTTCAGCCATTACGTCATGACCGAGCTGTCCGTTAACACCTGTTACGAATACTCTCATTTGATCTCTCCCAGGTGCTCTCTGTCAGAGTACATCTTGTCATAGTAATTCTGATACTCACCGGAGATGATCTCTTCCCACCACTCACGGTTGTCGAGATACCACTGTATCGTCTTCTTGATACCGTCAGCGAACTTAGTCTCAGGAAGCCATCCGAGTTCGTTATGGATCTTTGTAGGATCGATGGCATAACGCATGTCATGACCTTTTCGATCAGCAACATGAGTAATAAGGCTTTCAGGCTTACCAAGCTCCTTGCAGATGAGCTTAACAATATCTATATTTTTCATCTCGTTATGTCCGCCTACGTTATAGACCTCACCGACCCTGCCCTTGTGGATGATAAGATCTATCGCTCTGCAGTGATCTTCTACATAGAGCCAGTCACGAACGTTAAGTCCCTCACCATAAACAGGGAGCGGCTTGTCGTTAAGAGCATTGGCGATCATGAGAGGGATCAGCTTCTCCGGGAAGTGATAAGGTCCGTAGTTATTGGAACATCTGGAGATCGTAACAGGAAGACCGAACGTCCTGTGATATGCGAGTACCAGAAGATCAGCAGAAGCCTTACTACTGCTGTATGGGGATGATGTATGGATAGGTGTCTCTTCTGTAAAGAACAGATCAGGCCGATCTAACGGAAGATCTCCGTAGACTTCATCAGTACTTACCTGGTGGTATCTCCGGATGCCGTACTTTCTGCACGCATCCATAAGAACAGCCGTACCCATGATGTTTGTCTCAAGGAATACACCCGGATTTTCGATCGACCTGTCTACATGAGACTCAGCCGCAAAATTAACTACGATATCCGGCTTTTCCTCCTCGAAAAGCTTGTACACACCTTCCCTGTCGCAGATATCGAGCTTAACGAATCTGAAGTTCGGGTTATCCATGACTGACTTAAGTGTCGAGAGATTACCTGCATAAGTAAGCTTATCCAAACAGATGATCCTGTAATCCGGATAAGTCTTGAGCATGTGGAATACGAAGTTGGAGCCGATAAAGCCTGCTCCGCCTGTTACGATAATGTTCATATCAATATCTGACCTTTCCTTGTGCTACTGATTTAAGATGAGAACCGTACGGGCTCTTGCCGTATTTCTCAGCTGATTCGAGAAGTTTCTCCTTTGTGATCCACTTCTGATAATATGCGATCTCTTCAGGAGCAGAGATAGTGATGCCCTGTCTGCTCTCCACCATCCTTACGAATTCCGCCGCATCGAGAAGGCTTTCCATAGTTCCCGTATCAAGCCATGCAAAACCTCTGCTCAAGTGCTGAACATCGAGCCTTCCTTCCTTGAGATACATCTCGTTAAGAGTCGTGATCTCGAGCTCGCCCCTTGCCGAAGGCTTGATCTGATTAGCCTTATCGCTTACTCCCTTAGGATAGAAGTAAAGACCCGTAACAGCATAATTGCTCTTAGGCTCCTTAGGCTTTTCTTCGATGCTTATTACCTTGCCTTCTGCATTAAATTCAACTACTCCGAACCTCTCAGGATCTGGCACATAATATCCGAAAACGGTTGCCCTGTTATTCTGTTCTGCATCTTCAACTGCACTTGAAAGAAGCTTCCTAAAACCGCTTCCGTAGAAGATGTTATCTCCAAGGACCATTGCACACGCGTCATCTCCGATGAATTCCTCACCGAGGATAAATGCCTGAGCAAGTCCGTCAGGAGAAGGCTGGACCTTATATGAGAGATTGATCCCGAACTGCGAACCATTACCAAGAAGATCTTCAAATCTCGGAGTATCGTCAGGTGTACTGATTATCAATATATCCTTGATGCCCGCCAGCATCAGCGTTGAAAGCGGATAATAGATCATCGGCTTGTTATAAACAGGAAGTAACTGCTTACTTGTTACCATAGTCAGCGGATAAAGCCTTGTGCCTGCACCGCCTGCAAGGATTATGCCTTTCATAAAGCCTCCTAAAGGATAGATTAGATCAAATTAAATGATACTCTACTTTTGACATTTTCGCTATCTTTAGAACTATCCGAAAACATAATTACAACAAACACTTCATTGGCTATTATCAGCATCTTTTACAAATTGAAAACGCCTATATATTAATATATAATAAGCAATTGATTCTACGATTACGGTTTGGAGTACTATTTTGAAAGATAAACAACGCCATATTTTTGTTATAGGTAGCAAGTCCATCGGACAGTACGGTGGTTATGAGACATTTGTCGATAAACTGACTGAATATCACAGTAACAACACAGAGATCAAATATCACATCGCATGTAAGGCTAACGGCGATGGTTTCATGGATGAGAGTAAGCTCTCAGGTGTAACTTGCGTCAAGAAAGACGAAGACGGAAATGTTATGGAATTTGAATACCATAATGCACATGTATTCAAGCTCCCGGTGCCTAATATCGGTCCTGCGGTAGCCATCTACTATGACATCGCCGCATTAAGATACTCTATCGATTACTGCAAGAAGAACAGTATCGAGAAACCGATATTCTATGTCCTCGCATGCAGGATCGGTCCGTTCATGGGACATTACGTACGTCAGATACATAAACTCGGCGGTGTATATTATGTAAACCCTGACGGACACGAGTGGATGAGAGCCAAGTGGAGTGCTCCGATAAGAAGATACTGGAAGGTATCCGAGAAACTTATGATAAAGCACTGCGATCTCGCCATCTGCGATTCCGTCAACATCGAGAAATACATCAAGGAAGAATACGATCAGTATAAGCCGAAGACCACGTTTATCGCTTACGGTTCCGAGACTGAGCCATCTTCCATGGCTGACAATGACCCTGCATTTACCGAGTGGCTCGAGAGCAAGGGTCTTAAGACAAATGACTACTATCTCGTAGTAGGAAGATTCGTTCCTGAGAACAACTACGAGACCATGATCCGCGAATTTATGAAGAGTAAGTCTTCTCACAAGTTTGCGATCATCTCCAACGTGAATGACGGATTCCTCAATACATTGGAGGAGAAACTTCACTACAAAAATGATCCCCGCGTCTGTTTTGTAGGAACAGTCTATAACAAAGAACTCCTTAAGAAGATCAGAGAGAATGCATTTGCATATTTCCACGGTCATGAAGTCGGCGGAACAAACCCGAGTCTTCTTGAGGCTTTGGGAAGTACAAAACTTAATCTCCTTCTTGGCGTTTCTTTCAATAAGGAAGTAGCAGAAGACGGCGCTTTATATTGGACAAAGGAAGACGGTAATCTCGAAGCACTCATCAACAGAGCTGATACTATGACAGCTGATGAGATCGAGACTATGGGTCAGAAGGCAAAGGCAAGGATCAAGGATCATTACAGCTGGCAGCATATAGCCGATCTTTATTCAAAGGTCTGGGATAAAGAATAAGGTGACGAGATGAAGATATTAGTAATCCATAATTTCCATAGAAAAGGATCCGCCTCAGGTGACGATCAGGTCTTCAAATCTGAGACAGCCATGCTCGAATCACACGGAAACGAAGTTATCCGCTACACCGTCTGCAATGACGAATTCGATAATGCAGGCGCATTGGGTAAGATCAAGACGATGTTTGATATGCGCTGGTCCAAGAAAAACTATAAAGCGGTTCAGGATCTGATCAATAAAGAACATCCTGATGTCGTTCATGTACATACTTTTTTTCCACTCCTGTCACCTTCGATCCTTTATGCCGCAAAAGAATTGAATGTTCCTGTTGTTGCGACTCTTCACGACACGAGATTTGTCTGCCCTTGTGCTACTTCTCTCAGAGGTACGGAACTTTGCAACGAGTGCGGCGACGGTAAATACATGCGTATGTGCAAATACGGATGCTTTAAGGGGTCCAAAGCCCAGAGTTTCATTGTTGCCAATATTTTCTCTTATCACAGAAAAAGAAGGACATTCTATGATCAGATCGACAGATATGTCTGCCTTAACGATAATCAGATAAGTCTTCTCACGAATATTGGATTCGATAAGAATAAGATCACGAAGAAATATAACTTCGTACCTGATGCGGAAGCAAATGTCAAACCGCAAAAGATCGAGGGACTCCCTGAGCGTTATGTCGTTTTCTATGGCCGTATCGGCGAGGAAAAAGGCGTTCGCATGCTTATGAAGGCCTGGGATCAGATAACAGATATCCCTCTGGTCGTAATGGGCGGTGGTCCTCTCGAAAATGATTTCAAGACTTGGGCTGAGACAAAGGACAACGTTTTCTATCTCGGCTACACGGAACACAATAAATGTTTGACCATTGTTAAAGGTGCCGAGTTCGTTGTATTCCCTTCCATATGGTATGAGGGTTGCTCCATGGTCGAGATCGAGACCATGTCTCTTAGCAAATCACTTATAGCTACCGATCTCGGTTTCTCTGTCGAAGCCGTAACAGAAGGATATAACGGCAGCAAATTTAAGCTTGGAAGCGTTGAGGAATTCACAGATAAAGTAAAAGCCTTATGGAACGATCCTGATAAGTGCAAGGAAATGGGTATTAATGCTCGAAAAGAATATGAGTCAAAATATATGCCTGAAGAGAATTACAAAGAGCTTATCAGCATATACGAAAGCGTAATCTAATATCGGAGAAAAACAGAAAATGAGTGAGAACGAGAAGATTGATGTAGTCATTACATGGGTTGACGGATCCGATCCGGATTGGGTCGCAGAAAGAGATCTGTGGAAGAGCAAGATAACAGGTAAACCTGTACCTAAGGATATGGCTGTCCGCTACAGAGACTGGGATAATCTTCAGTATATCTTCAGAGGTATCGAGGAATTCATGCCTTGGGTCAATAAAGTTCATCTGGTAACATGGGGACACTTACCAAAGTGGCTTAATACTGATAACGAGAAACTCAATATCGTTAACCACAAAGACTTTATTCCCGAAGAGTATCTTCCTACATTCAATTCGGATGTAATCGATGTGAATCTTTTCAGGATAAAGGGACTTGCTGATAAGTTTATCTACTTTAACGACGATATGTTTGTCATTAAGAAGACTGATATTTCCGAATTTGTTATTGACGGACTTCCATGTGATCTGGCTGCAGTATCACCTCAGCCGATACAGTCTGACATTATTACGCATATCGAGTTGAACAACCTTCAGATATTAAACGAGCACTTCACGGTAAACGATATCAAGAAGAACAGATCCAAGTGGCTTAAGTTTGGAAAATACGGACAATTCGCCGTAAGAACATTCTTATTCACACAGTTCTCTACGATCATCGGAATCTTCGAACCTCATGTACCTCTCGTATATGACAAGAACACCATTAAGGAAGTCTGGGATAAAGAGTTTGAAGCTTTTGACAGGACATCACGTAACAAGTTCAGAGATGCTAATGAGATCAGTCTTTGGCTTACAAGACAGTGGAAGCTATTAAAGGGCGAATTTATTCCGAGAACACATAAATACGGAAAGTATATCTCGGCTTCAAATCCTGATGCCGTTAAGGCCGCTATCAATAACAAAGCCTGCAAGCTTATCTGTGTCAACGATGACAGTAACGTAACGGATATGGAAGATTCCAAGCAGAAGCTAAATTCCCTTCTTGATCAGATCTTGCCTAACAAATCCTCTTTCGAGAAATAAAAGTATTAGGAGTCAGTATAATGAAACGCGTGCTTATTTGTGGTTTCACTTCTAATATCGGGGGAATGGAATCATATGTAATGAACATATACCGCAGGATAGACAGAACAAAACTCCAGTTCGATTTTCTCGCTCTGGAATATGGTCAAATGGCTTTTGCGGATGAGATAAAAGAATTGGGTGGAAGAGTCATCGTGGTCCCTCGAAGAAAAGAGGATCTGGCTCAGCACAACAAAGTCTTAAATGACCTTCTTAGTAATACTGAATACGAGGGTATGTACTATCAATGCACAAGGAAACTACGTACTCTTGAATTATTCAAGCTCGCGAAAAAATACAAGATCCCTAAGAGAGTCATTCACGCACACGGAACTGAAGAAAGGGATATAGGAACAGTTACCAAGATCAGATGCCTGTTTGCCGGTTTGTTCTTGAATAATTATGTAACAGACCGTTGGGCATGTTCTGAGAATGCCGGAAAATGGATGTTCGGCAAATCATCCTTCACCATTATCAACAACGGAGTAGATACGGATCTTTATTCTTTTGATCAGGAGCAAAGAACCCTGCTTCGCAAGGAATTCGGTGCTGAGGAAGACACGATGATACTCGGAACTGTCGGAAGGGTAACATCTGAGAAGAATCCCGACTTTTTGATCGACGTTTTCGATAAGTATCATAAGAAAAATCCGAACAGTCTGTTTATCCATATCGGCTATTCAGGAGCGCTCGATCAGTTCAAAGACAAGGTGGAAAAACTCGGACTTAAAGACAGTTATCTTTATCTGGGAAGAAGAACCGACGTAGAAAGATATCTTAATGCCATGGATTGCTTTCTCCTTCCTTCATTTCACGAGGGCTTCCCTATCGTCTTAGTAGAAGCTCAGACAAACGGATTAAAGTGTCTGGTATCAGACAGTGTTACAACAACAACTAATCTTACCGGACTCGTAAGATACTTGCCTATCAGCAGTACTGTCGAATGGGAAAAAGAATTGGAATCATTCGAGAAAGTTCCAGACAGAACGAACTATCCGGATATGATCAAAGACAAGCACTATTCTGTCAACGAAACAACCAAACAAGTATTTAATTTCTTCCTTTCGGACAAAGACTAATAAACTCATTCGGAGATTGAACTAATATGAACAAGTACTTCATTTCAAGAGAATCAACAAAATTCAATCATGCCGGCAGTAAAGCCGTTAATGATACTGATACGATCATGGAAAACAACGGATATGAAAGGATCAATATCTATCCTGCAAGATCCGGTAATCCTATCTTAAGAAAGATCCGTAACAGATCAAGTCTTATGAATCTCAGTAAGATCAAGGCTGACAGTATCGTAATCGTTGAGCATCCTCTTTATATCAATCCGAAATACATCTATATGCTTAAGAACATTAAGGCGAAAAAGAACATCAGATTGTTCTTCATAATCCATGATTTCGAGACTGAGAGGAATCTGTTCCCAAATGATACTAACGTCCGCGAAGTGGAGAAGATCGTTCTTGAGATCTGCGACGGACTTATCGTACATAATGCTGTCATGGCCGAGTGCTTCTCAAAAAAATACAACGTAGACAGCAAGAAACTCTATCTGCTTAACCTTTTCGATTATCTGTGTGATCTTCCGAAGGTCGATGGTCTCTGCAAAGAAGGTGTTACTGTTGCAGGAAACCTCAACACGGCTAAGAGCGGATACATCTACAAAGCGATCAAGGCTTGTACTGATGTTCATTTCGAATTGTACGGCGTTAATTTTGAAGCTGACGAATCTCAGAAGAATTACACATATTACGGTTCAGTCAATGCAGATGAACTGCCGGCAAGATTAAGCGGCAAATATGGTCTTGTCTGGGATGGTCCTGAGATCGATTCATGCATTGGTGTAACAGGTGAATACATGAGGATAAATAATCCACACAAGGCTTCTCTTTATGTAGCATCCAGACTACCGCTGATCGTTTGGTCAGAATCAGCGATCGCAAGATTTGTTACTGAGAATAAGATCGGTCTTACCGTATCATCACTTTCTGAATTGGGAGAGAAGATCAACAGCGTAAGCGAAGCCGAATATGAAGAGTTCACAAAGAATCTCGATGTGATCGCCGACAAGGCAAGATCAGGCGGGTTCTTCAAAGCTGTTCTTGACCAAATCGAGGCCTCCATTTAAGCCACTTTTTCCACGCGCTGTCTTTAGCGGTAGCTACAACCTTGCCGCAGCTGCTCAGATCGCTGAACGCAAGGTAAAGCAATACATCATAACCCATCTCGATAATATGATGTTCTATCGAGCAGTCAATGATAAACACAAAGACAACAAACAACAGATAGTAATCTTTACGCTCGGAAAGAATCTTCTGAATCTTAAGGAAGATAACTGTCATAAGAGACAGGATAACGATTCCGTCTTTAAACAGCAATCTGATATACGAGACATCAAGGAAGAAATAATCAGTAACAACTCCTGTAGTATTTCCTCCGTTTCCCTTCTCAGGGACATACGTTCCCCACATTGTGATCGGGAATTCATCAAATGCCCTCTTACCAAGCATCAATCTGGAACGGATGGTATCCAAGAATCCATACTTGTTGTAGAAGATATTAGGATCTGAAGAATATGTGTAAGTAAGGATCAGCATAAGAGGCATTAGGATCAAAATGGAGTATGTACAAACCTTTTTGTATATATTCTTGGTTCCATAACTAATCTGGCTCTTCGGAATAAGATATTGATAATAGAACGTTCCCGCAACAAGGATAAACTGACACAGGAATCCTACCTTAGCCTTCATCAACAATATGTTAACTGCCAGTAGCATAACAGCGATGCCATATTCCCACAGTTTGAGCTTACCTTTACGAATGATGCAAGTAACCATTGTAAGTGTCAGGAAATGGCAGGCAAGGTCAGTCATATAGATACTTCCTAACGAATGACGATTGCCGAAAACAACATCCGGAACCTTTCCTAACTTGCAAGCAATAGCACTGGATACCATCCAGCTCCAACCACTTATCAAAAATATTCCACCCATCACTTTGTATGATTTCCCTTTGGAACAGATGACAAGCATCATAAAGGTAGAGAAAGAACGCATAGATTGTGCATCTCGGAAATGATTGTACAGCAAAGCCGTTACAAGAATCGCTATTGGAAAAAGCTTCGACTTGACCCCTTTAAACAAAAAGATGATAGTGAAGACAGATAAAGCGAGAAGGATCTTATAAGACGTATCATAGAACGTTACCATCTGTGGATAATAGTCTCTGAAGTATTCACCAAATAACATAGTGGATGTCACGAAGTGATAATTAAACACACCAAAAAGGATGACGTAATACAAGATATTAATCGGCCTTTGCCACTTATTGTTTAATATGCTGTTTTCCATCTAAATCCTTGAAACGTCTAAGATTCCTATAAATAAGGTGATTAATATTTTACTTCACTTATACTGAACATTCAATCAATCTTCCTTGTTTAGTATATCATAGTATTCTAATACAGCAGAGCATGTTTTCGAGACTGACTATTGCCTGTCAAAACCAAGTCGTACTCGAAAAATCATTAAAAATTTACAAAATGCTAATCACTACAAAACACTATTCATATAGCCTAATACTGTAATGAAGTTTTAGAAGGTGAGGTGTTATATATGAAAAAAGCGACGAAAGCCTTATTCACCATAGTATCTTTAAGCTTGACTATCAATATGTTTCCAACGATGATAACGTATGCTGCTGAGCCAGAGTCGGCGACTCTTCCACAAGAATGCGATGATATCGGATATGAGACGATCAACAGTATTACTGTCGATCCATCAGCCGGAGCTGCAGATGATACAACTATTATCCAGGATGCACTTGATCAAGCTCAGGGAAAGGACGACAGCGTCCTCACAGATATTACATTGTCTTCCGGTGAATATGTGATCACAGGAACTCTTTACATCTATTCCAATACACGTCTTAAACTTGAAGATGGCACAGTTATAAAGAGATCAGATAACGGTTACGGCGAAATGATCACGTCTGGAAATTATTCAACAACCGCCTTAGGCGGATATGATGCTGTCCATAATGTGTTTATTGAAGGCGGTACATGGGATGCTAATGCGAACCTCGCCGCAAGTGATTTCTCCAATGTGATCGTAGTTGTTCACGGTGAGAACCTGATCTTCAGAAATATCACAATAAAAGACTCTGTAAATCATATGCTCAATATCAGTGGAACCAATAAGGTTCTTGTTGATGGCTGTTCTTTCTCAGATTCTCAGATCTATACCGGCGATAGCACTGATTTTTTCAACGCCGGTACTGACGATGATGCTAAGATAGCCAGACATAATCCTATAGAGGCAATCCACCTTGATTTTATGAACAAGGCCGGTGAGAGCGGTGTGCTCGATGGAACCCCTTGTAAAAACATTACGATCAAGAATTGTTCTTTCGATAATGTCTTCCGTGGCATCGGAACTCATCATACAAGATCCACTACTTCCGGTGACGACGATTATGCAACAGATCACAACAATTTGATCAATATTGAGAATAATAATTTCAGCAACATTCGTTCAACATGTATCTCCGGCTACAGTTTCAAGAACATGGCCGTCAAAAACAACATTGCCAATAATGTAGGAAGTTTCTGTGAGTTTATAGATACACACGACACCCTTATGTCTGGAAATACTATAACGGGTATGTTAAATCCGACTTCAAATCCGGAATATAAATCCATTCTCCCTCCGTTATACATCAGATCATCTTCAGGCATTACAATTTCAGGAAATAAGATTGTTTCGGATGAGACCATCCACTCCAACATCATGATATCTGATTCATGTTCCGACATTTCTATCAATTCCAATGATCTCAGCGGAGCCGGTACTGCTTGTATACATGTTACTGATTCCGAAGGTATCGTTATAAATAACATATCCGAAGAAAAACAAAACTCATACAGCACAAATGGCGAAAAGGATGTGTTGGCAAATAACTCCACCATTACGATCGGTTATGAGAAATTTGGAAATAATATCTATATCGATCATTCAAATGCAACTATTACAAACTGCTCAATTGACGGAGGCTATATTCTTCTTTCAGAAGCTCATAAAGCAACCATTAAGGACAACACAATAAACACAACGAATACAAGTACTCTTGCATGTATCTACGCTACAAGCTGTGATGATGATATCACGATCTCCGAAAACAACTTAAGTAATGCAGGAAACTACTGCATCTTTTTATCAGGTAACAAAGGACATGATATATCTGTATCCAGGAACACTTTCAGCAAAATGCAGTCAGACATGGTATTCATTGAAGCATGCGATACAGTCACTGTGTCTGACAACATCATGAATAAGGCTACAACATCTTACAATAGGGCAGTCAACGCATATTCCTCGACTGTAGACATTAAGAACAACACTATTTCCGGATTCACCGATGTAGGTATTGCTACCGGAAGGAATACAACAGCTACTATAAGTGGAAATACGGCTAGTGGCGGCACACATGCTATACAGGCTGATAATTCTGATGTTACTATCAAGAATAATACCTTCAAGGATTCTTCAGAAATCCCGGCACATGTACAAGGTTCAACAGGATCTTTCGAGAATAATACTGTCTCCGGAAGTGCAAATACCGGCTCCCAAGGGGTGCAAGGAGTGCAGTTCAGGAATTGCACAAACATGACTATCAGCAAGAACAAGATATCCGGTACTACAGGAATAGGAATGCACTGCATAGATTGCAAAAACTTGACGATCAGTGAGAACAGCATATCTGATACAGCAGAACACGGAATATATCTCAATAATGTTAATACTGCAACTGTTTCGAACAACATCTTCACCAATATTCCTAATTACAAATATAAAGTAAGAGTTCTCGATAATTGCGTTAACATAACTGTTACACCGGAATCAGATAGAGACTATGTAACACCTACGCCTACTAACAATCCGACGACAAAACCTACTACTAACCCAACGACTAACCCGACAACAAAGCCGACTACAGCTCCTACTGCAAAGCCAACCGCTAATCCTACCTCGGCACCTACACAGGCTCCTGCAAAAGAAGCAACATTTGAAGACTTCGTTGAGCGTCTCTACGTAGTAGCTCTCGAGCGTGATTCCGAGCCGGATGGTAAAGCTTACTGGTGTGGAAAAGTTAAGGATGGAACCTTTGACGGTGCCTACTGTGCAAGATTCTTCCTTACAAGTCCGGAGTTCTTGGGCAAGAACAAGTCTGACGGAGAATTTGTTGATACACTCTATAGAACATTCTTTGGCAGAGAAGCAGACGATGAAGGCAGAGCATTCTGGGTAAAGAAGATCAAAGAATCTTCAAAGGAAGCTGTTGTTGAAGGCTTCATCAATTCCGAAGAGTGGTGCAATATATGTGCATCTTACGGAGTCAGATCCGGTGCCCAGTGGGCAAAGGCATCCGTAGCTTCCAAGAATGCAACTGATTTTGCATCCCGTCTCTACACCAAGTGTCTGGGAAGAGATGCTGAAGAAGGCGGACTTAAATATTGGAGCTTGGCACTTACCAATCTTGAGATCACAGGTTCACAGGCAGCAAGAGAATTCTTCTACAGCGATGAATTCAAGGGCTTTAATACCAGTAACGAGGTATACGTCGTAAGGATGTATGAAACATTCATGGGACGTGAACCTGAGGGCGAAGGTAAAGCTTACTGGATCGATTATCTCAACAAGGGCGGATCAAGAGATGAGATGTTCAACTTCTTCTCTACATGTCCTGAGTTCACTGAGATCTGCGCAAGCTACTCGATTGAGAGATAATCCTGAAGATTAAAGAATACAATTCATAAACAAAAGAACGGAGCTGCCTGAATCTTTCAGACAGCTCCCGTTATTTGTGTAGTCTTATTATGTTCTATAACTTCCTCTGATCACCTGATCAACAGATTTCCGATAACTTCCTTACCTGCTATCTGTATCTGTTCGATCTCCTTCTTGATCAATGAGACACTGATCTTATCGAGCTTCTCAACAAGAACAACTGCATCATAATATTTCAAGTGATCGAATGCCTCTTTGTCAGTAAGAACATTCTTTTCCAGGCCGTACTGAAGTCCAAGATCCTTTGTCTTCTCCAGACTGGACTTGATAGCCTTGATCTGCTCATCAGATCTGATACCTGTGAACATGATCTTGGAAACATCAGGATGAGCAAGCTTAATGTTATTGACTGTTCTTATAACTGCCTCTTCCTGAGAATAAAGAAGTCCTCTGTTCTCCTTGTTAGCAATAAACCTGTCGAGCTTACTCTTCTTTACGGAATCATAAACGATCGTATTGGCTTCCGTGTAATACTCCAATTCATCTGAAGAATGAAGTCTGTTGTTCAAGTAGAAAAGAACATAGTAAAGGGCGATCATGCCGCATCCGCCTACAGCACAGCCGAAGGCGAAATACTTTATAAAGCTCTTTGCTACATCCAACTTTGTAGGCATCGTAGGAGGCTCGACAGGGTACTCCACCTCAGCTTTTACGTTGTTAAGATTAACATTATCGTTATTGAGATCTCTAATGGTGTTCCTGATACCATTCTGAATGTTCTCAAAGCCCTCATCTTTACCAACCTTAGTGTATTTATTTACTTCGGAATAAGTAAAGCAAGCTCTTGTATCTTCTTCCAGTGTCTGAGTATAAGCTTCCAGCTGATCAAGAATGGACTCGAGCATTGCACTGGACTGCTTTTCAGTCTTACCGTGGATCTTCAGATAGATCGTTCTGCCGGTAGCATCAACCGTATATGTAAAGAGCTCTCTTGCGTATTTTCCCTTGATATCGCCCTTCTTGCCAACCTTGTCCCAATCCGTGATATCTGTAAGGGCATTGGTATAAAGAGTCATAAGTCCCGTAGGGAAAGGTCTGGTTCCTCCCTCTCCGTTATCCACCTCATCAAACTGAAGGAATACGGATGAAGTTCCGACCTTATCTATATCGAATTCGAGGATAGGATCTTCCTGAAGTCTCTCGATCTCCTCGTTATTAGCCTCGATCTGATTGTCGAACACAGTAGCTGCATCATCAGCTCTCTTCAATGCATCCTGATAATCGATAGCATCGATCTCGCATTGTTTCTTATCTCTGTCCCATCTTCTCAGTGTCTTAAAGACATCTAATCCGCACATCAAAATAGCAGCCGTTAAGGCTACTACCACAATACTTTTCCATCTTCTGACTATATAGAAAAAACAGTCACGACCCTTGGCCTGATACATAGATCCTCAATCTCCTGACATTAGATAATCGTCCCAATAATTATAATATAATACACAAAGTTAGGAAATATGCTAGAGTCTCGGAGTTTTTGGGACTGTTACTTGGAGCCTTTGCGAGCGATAACGGCAAGGAATGTCTTGAAGAAGATCTTAATATCAAGACCCAGTGAAAAGTTCCTAATATACTCATTATCGAGCCTTACTATCTCTTCAAAATCAGTGATCTCCGACCTTCCCGATACCTGCCACATACCCGTAAGACCCGGCTTTATTGCAAGACGGCTTAAGTGATGCGGATCATACTGCTCGTACTCATCGAGCGTAGGAGGTCTTGTTCCTACCAGGGACATATCGCCCTTAAGGATATTCCAGAACTGCGGGAACTCATCGATACTTGTCTTACGGATGAACTTACCGATCGGGAAGATACGTGGATCGTTATCCATCTTAAACATGAGACCCTTCATCTGATTCTGGGCCATAAGCTCCTTCTTACGCTCCTCGGCATCCATGTACATGGAACGGAACTTGTACATCTTAAAGATCTTACCGTTCTTACCTACACGCTTCTGCGCGAAGAATACAGGTCCCGGAGACTGGATCTTGATGATCGGAGCAAAGATCAGGAAGAGAAGTCCTGTAAAGATAAGTCCGAATATGGACATGAATATATCGAAAACACGCTTGATGAAGAGTTCTCCGAACGTCCCTCTGTTTATCGCAGCGGTTAAGACTGAATAAGGACCCTTCTGCTCCATCTGGATATTCGGAAGACTTGCCATCTCCATATTAAGTCCGATGTGTACGGTAATTCCCATGTTAAGGAACTGCTCAGATAACTGACCGTTCTCATCACCGTGAGCCAGGATATATACCTCGTTAACGGCGTTCTCCTTAATGAAGTCAAAGCTGTCATTCATCTTGATGACAGGGATCCCGTCGATCTCAGTATCACTGTTCTCATCAAGAAGGATTATTCCTACGAATGTCAAAAGTCCGTTGTTATCGATCTTAAGGGCATTAAGGAAGTCATTTACCGTGTCCTTGTGAGTGACGACAATAACGTTGGAATTGATCTTGCCGTTCCTGAAATTCTTCTGGATAAAGACCTTACGAAGACACCTCAGGATGTACATATAGACATTACTCAGAACGAAGAACATTCCGAATACCATTCGTGAATAAGTAGCACTCTCCTTAAATACGAACAGGATACCTATAACTCCCAGGATGACTTCAGAATTAACTATCAAAGTCTGCCACATCTCCTTAAGAAATCCCCTCTTAAGGATGCTGCTGTGAAAGCTTCCGAAGAGCATCAAGATCACATAGATCGCAACGATAGCGATGTCGATCTTCCAGTAAAAACTCAGATTATCGGAAACTCGGTTGAACCAGATAGCAACAGCAGAAGCAAATGCAAGCTCTATGCTGATGAGATCCAGCAATATGAAATCTATATGTTTAGAACGTACTGTGCCGCTTTTCTGCATTGCTACTCCGCTGATCAAACAATAAATATCCAGGGCAGAAAACCCATGAGTACATTATATCTTTATATTGTTATTTTTCAATTTGACACAGGTTACAAAAAAGTGGCAATTCTTCGTGTTTTCCCTAACAAAAAGGAGCCGTCCCGATGGGCGACTCCCTTGTGGTTAGTGAGTATTAAAATGGCATCAGCCTTCTATGGCGATCTGACCCGATCCCGGCAGAGCCTGGACCTGACGTGGTATCGTGAGCTTCAGTACACCGTCTTCGAACTTGGCCTTGATATCCTCGGTCTTGATCTGGTCACCTACGTAGAAACTACGTTGCATTGAACCGGAATAACGCTCGTGACGGATCACTTTGCCCTTCTTGTTGGTCTTCTCTTCATCGTGGCCCTTGGTTGCGCTTATGGTCATGTAACCATTCTCGAGCTTACAGTCGATCTGATCTTTCTTAAATCCCGGAAGATCTACCTCAAGCTCATAGTTGTCGTCATTCTCGCGGACATCGGTCTGCATGACGTGTTTGGCGTTCTTGCCATAGAGCTTACGGTCGATATTATCGAACTCGTGTGTCGGGAAACCGAACATCCAATCATCAAATAAATTCTCTCCAAAAATGCTAGGCATCAACATAAATCATTCCTCCAATCACTAGTTGATTTAGCATTGGGGCGGAGGTCTTATATCTGATCTTCGTTCCTTTGTTATGGCTTTATTATAGACCCGGAATTAGCACTGTCAAGGTGAGAGTGCTAATAAAAAGTGCACAAACAATTTTGTGCACTTTTTATCGTGATTGGGACTATAATTAGTGGGGCTGTTACTTTGCTAAGTGCGACCCCTGATACTCGTATTCCTCAGCATCTATCAGCAACTGAACATGCTTATATCCCTGGCTTTGATCGCCTGTCAGAAGCTCCTTGTCGATGGTATAGACAACATAGTAGCTGTGACCTGCTTCGTATTGACCTTCATCAGTACGTACCTTGATGAATGTCGGATCATCAAATATACAGATGTCACCGGATTCATCCTTCTGGATCTCCTTGATACTGACTTCCTTGACGTACCACTCGTCATCACCTGAATATGTTATGTTCTCATCTCCGATAATGGTCCTTCCCGGAGCCGATGTCGAGATGATCTTCTGTCCGTTGATGTTAACGGTCGATCCTTCAAGAAATGATGTGAACGGTAACCAGAGCATGACGGCCGAGAACACGATAAATATGATGGACATCACAAGTTTGATAGGAAAGCCCTTTACCGCCGGATTATAGATGCATTCCGGATATTTAGGCGAGATATCGATAACGGTGTTGATGCCCAAAGGCTTATCGCTGTCAGCTCCTGCCTTGAATTCATCATAAACGCCCGTGAACTTCTCACCCTGATAGTTATATTCGAATACCGGTGAAGTGAAGATCGTCGTATGTCTGCCGTGTTTTCCGCTTTTTTCTACATACCTTGCATAGCCGATCACGGTTGCATTGACCTGTTCATTATATGAACGGCTGCGGGCTGAAAGACTCGCGATGGTCGTAGTTATAAGGCCGAATGAAAGTGAAGCGAACACACCGCCAAAGGCAAAGCATATCTTGTTGGCTATTGGAGCATCCTTTACGATAAGAAACAAGCCGATCAAAGGCACGATGACGGCAAGGATAAAGGAGATTCCCCAAAGCTTGGTGCTCAGCGTATCAGCCGTAAGCCTCTTTCCGATGGTCTTTCCCATGAGGCTAAGTATTCCGAAGATAAAGAATACCGCTCCGAAGCCGATCGCGATCAGGAGAAGTTTCTGAAGGAAGATACCGATGATGATAAGGACAAAGCATGCCAGGAATACTATGGTAAACGGACTTTTGGCAATGGATGTCCTGCCGCTGCCATCATCCTCTTTATTGAAGATACCTCTGGCCATGTTCTTGGCCTGCTCGAGTGTTTCGGTGGTGTATTCACTTACGAATTCGTGACGCTCTGAAGACGGGATTGTCTGCCTGTCGTCGACCCAGTATTTCAGGGTGTTTTCGAGATCTATCTTCATACTTGCCCTCCAAATAAAAGATATATACCTATCCTATCAGATAAAAACTTTATGATAAATCGGAGTTTTGGCAATTTAACAATACCGTAAATCAGTAAATGAAGAGAAAGATGCCGAACCAGTGGACTATAGCTCCCGCGAGAACGAACAGGTGCCAGATGAAATGGTCGCCTTTCTTGTCCTTGGCAAACGGGATCATTCCGACCGTGTAGATAATACCGCCTCCGAGTGTCATCAGGAAAAGAGGCATATTGTCCTTGACCATACCCGGGATAAACAGGACTCCGCTCCAGCCGATCAGGAAGTACAGCGTGAAATGTATCGGCCTTAAGCGACCGGGGCCGAATACGCCTATGAGCGTAATTCCGAGTATTATAAGTCCCCATTGTATCGAAAACATCACGATGCCCTTCACATCGCCCCAATAGACCAGACAGAACGGAGCAAAAGATCCTCCGATCAAAAGATATATCGACGAGTAGTCAAAACGCCGCCACAGTCTTTTTACCGCAAGGCCCGTCTTGAATGAGTGGTAAAGGCAGCTCATGAGGAACAGCAATATCAGGCAGATGCCGTAAAAGAGCGATGCCATGAGCTTGAGACCCGTATCGGAATAAACAAGAAGGATGACAAAACCCGCGATGGACAGTCCCGCGCCAAGGCCGTGTGTTATCGCGTTTCCTATCTCTTCGAGAAGGCTTCTTTTGGGAGGTTCGTTAGTTCTCGTCTTGCGTGGCATGCTCTATGCGTCCTTCCGTAACAAGCTCAGTCATCTTGTCTGATGACACAGGACCCGAGAAATAGAATCCCTGGATAACATCGACTCCCAGTGACTTCAATGTCTCGATCTGGGAATCGCGCTCAACGCCCTCAGCGACGATATCAACATCGATGGAGTGAGCCATCCTGACTATATGCTCCAATATCGCGAGATCCCTCTCATCCTCTTTATCGACGAAGCCCTTGTCGATCTTGAGCGTATCAAAGCTTATCTCACGAAGGAGCGTAAGAGAAGAGCTCTCCACACCGAAGTCATCGATGGAAGCCCTGAAGCCGTAGGAATGAAGAAGGTCAACGAACTCTTTAAGTGTCTCAAGGTTAGGCTTATCGGATCTCTCGGTGATCTCAACTTCGATGAGATCGTGAGGGATGTCGTATTTGTTTACCATATCGTTGATGATCCTGGCCATAATAGGCGATAAGTGGATCCTGCAGTAGTTAACGGAGATAACAGGCGGCTCAAGCCCCGCATCGATCCAGCGCTTCAGGTCCTGACATACCTGCTCGAGGATAATGAGGTCGAGCTCGGATACCGAGTGGTCGATCTCCATCGTAGGAAGGAATTCCGAAGGCTGCCTGATGCTTCCGTCACGGTCCCAGCGTGCGAGAGCTTCCGCGCCGCAGAGCTTGTTGTCACTGATCCTGACCTTAGGCTGATAGTATGCGAGGAACTCGTTGTTCTTGAAGCCCTTGCGGATCGCATCATATTGCTGCTTGGTCTTCTCGAGGCTGTCCATGAGGGACTGGGTCATCATGACGATGTCAGGCGCGCTCGATGTCTTGGCCATGGAAAGTGCCGTACCTGCGTATGCGATGACTTCCTGACCGTCCAGGTCTTCCCTTAAGATCTCATATACGCCGGCTCTCGCGCCAATGGAGACCGTGCCCTTCTGGCCGTCCTGTTCGAAGGTGACCTTATGCTTCTCGATCTGCTTAAGGAACCCGTGAAGCGATTCTTTCTTTATGATCGCCACGAACTGATTTCCATACTGCCTTCCGAGGATCTCGTCGTCTTCGAGTATGGAACGAAGATCTCTTGCATAATTCAGAAGGATCGTCGTACCGAGCTCCATTCCGTGGATCCTGTTGACCTCAGAGAACTGCTTCAGATCGAAAAAGACAACAGCGTACTTAAGACGGTCCTTGCCGATGAGATTGGTGTTATACCATTCGATACAGCCGTGCTCGTTGGCAAGGCCCGTACGGACCTCGGTCATTCCTACCCTGACGATCTCCCTGTTCCTGTCGATACCGCTTTCAGCGAACATCAGAAGGATCGCAAAGCCGATGCTGATCTCCAGGAAGGAGTATCCCGGGTGTATGAAGTGGGCCAGAAAGCCCAGGCACGGAAGTACGAGGTATGTGATGAAAACGGCGAACTTGTGCGCGCCGAGTTGTTTTCGATAAGGAATAAGGATGCTTGTAACAAGTAATGCACCGGAAGCGGGGATCACGGCAGAGAGCCAGAAAAGCGGGCCTCTGTGGTAGATGCCGCTGTTGTCGATGGTGTAATACATGCCCGTAAACTGAGAGACGATGACAAGAAGAACTCCCGAAAGAGCGATCCCCAGGGATATGATGAACCTCTTCCTGCATGGCATGTCGGGCTTAAGGTCGATCCTGCCGAAGATGACGAGCGCCAGATAGATGACGTACGCGAACAGCAAAAGATCCAGGCATGCGAATACGGCAAAATGCGTCACTATCTCGAGCGTGACATATGTGGGCTCCGTTCGCCCGGCGTAGACATAAGTGAGGAATTCCGAAAGGAGCATGACACCCGCCAGGGCATTGAGGGCGGTCATCGGGACGACGATCTTCTTGAAGCTCATGTTAGACGCAGAGATCAGGGCCGCTGTAAAACAAAAACACGACTCGAACAGCAGAAATGCCACAAAAACAGACAATGCGTCTAAAGCCAAACCTTCAGCCCTCGCTTCCTTCCGTGATAGTTTTATAATAATACAACAAAAATAAAGCCTTTTTAAGGATTTGTGAATATATTAGAAATGTACGCGCGCGGAAAAGGCGGGTTAACAGTGTTACAAATGCCGTGATATCAGTGGGTGTAACGTTTTCAGATGATGCCGTAGGAGATCTTGGTCTCAAGGACCTTAAGTACCTTGGAATCGAGCTCTTCCATGGTCAGGGTGCCGTCTGAAACGGCAGTCCTTACTCCCTCCAGGGCAAGATCCAGGTCATCAGGCATGAGGATCATGTCCGCGCCTGCTTTAAGCGCCATGACAGCCGCTTCGTCTGATGTGTAGCTGTCGGTTATCGCGCCCATCCAGAACGAATCGGTTATGATGAGGCCCTCAAATCCCAGATCATCGCGAAGGATCGACATCATCTCGGGAGAAAGAGTTGCGGGAAGGTCCCCTGTTACTGAAGGGACAGTTATGTGACCGACCATGACAAATGGAGCGTTGTGATCGATGCCGGCCTTGAACGGGATAAGCTCAGCTTCGAGAAGTTCCTGCGAAGTCTTGTCCAGCACCGCAAAGCCGTAATGAGTGTCGGCCGATGCCGCACCGTGGCCCGGGAAATGTTTAAGGGAGCATAGAATCCCCGAATCGTTAAAGGCGTCAACGGACAGGCTTACCTTGTCTGCGACTTCTTCGGGGTCGCTTCCGAAAGCCCTGTTTCCGATGACACTTTGGTCATCAAATGCTATATCGGTTACCGGCGCGAAATCCGTGTTAAACCCGTATCCGCTGAGGTATTCCGAGATCTGCGCGTACATATCATAAGGATCTTCGATCTCATTCGCGGGCAGGAACCGGGGCACGTCGAAGTTCTCGTTACCTGCGATCCTTACGATATCGCCGCCTTCTTCATCGATGGCAACGAACATGCCGCGTGAGCTGAACTCGGCGTTAAATTCCGTGATCTGCTCGGGACTTACTATATTGCCTCCGAATATCGCCACGCCTCCGACAGGATACTGCGAGAGCCTGTCGCGGAACTCATCCGTTATAGCAGTCAGATATTCGGTCTTCTCGCAGCCCATTATCTGCTCAGGAGTAACTACAAAAAGCTGCATGATCTTCTCTTCAGTACTCATTCCTTCAAGGATAAGCTCGGCTCGTGACATTTCTTCAGTCTCCGACGGCTCGGTCTCGGACACTGAAACTTCAGTCACCGTATTCGTAACCTCTGTCGCTTCAGTCTCGAAGGTCGTTTCCGTCTCTTCGGCCATTTCCGCTGAAGTCGTGATCTCAGACACAGGAGTCTCTGACGGCTCGGAGCCGTTCCCTATCGAGCAGCCGCAGAGAAGAAAGAACGGTATCAGAAAAAGTGCGATCTTACGTCGTATCATTTCATGAGCTTCCTGCTGTCGATGAGCTTATATGAACAGATCTTCTCATACTTCGGAAGTCTGGTGTTAAGTTCGGCGATGAGCGGATCGATGTCGATCTTTTCATTGGCGAAGATATTACAGCAGAGCCTTCCGTCACGGACATATACCTTGACCGAAGTAATCGAAGGCGACAGTTCGCGGACCTTGGATGCGATCTTTTCGGATGCGACATTCTCGCCGTTACTTAATGTCACCATCGTGTCCTTGCGGCCGCGGATGTAGACCTTGTTGTCGCGGATCGTACCTATGTCGCCCGTCAGATAATAACCGTCAGGCGAGAATGCTCTGGATGTTGCCTCAGGATCACCGTAGTAACCCTTGAAGACATTGGGTCCTTTAAGTGCGAGCTCGCCGAATCCGTCCTCGTCAGGATCCATTACCTTCGCGTCCAGGTTCTCCATTATGGTTCCAGAACTTCTAAGATCGGCGTTATCCGGATAATCGATCGCGAACGCAGACGCCGTCTCGGAAAGTCCGTAGGAATTCATGAGGCATATGCCCTCACTCGTGAATGCATATCGAAGCTCAGGCGTGATCGCTGCTCCGCCCGAGAACAGATACTTGAGCCTTCCGCCCAGAAGCGCCTTGATCGGCACGTTCATCTTAGTCGCAGCATCTTTAAACCTCTCGAAAATGATAGGCACACCGCAAAATGCCGTCGGCTTACACAAAGCCATCTCCTGCGGCATGCTCCTTATGTCGTGGCACAGATAGACACCGTAACCGAACACGAAGGAATAAAGATAATTGAACACGGTCGCGTAAGTATGATTCAACGGAAGGAAGAGATAACACGAATCTTCAGGTGTCAGCGGCACGCGTTTGCCAAGTCCCTCGTAGCTCGCGAACATGTTATTTACCGAGAGCATGCAGCCCTTAGGAAATGATGTCGTTCCGCTGGTAAATACCATCTTGGCAGGCTCATCCGGATCCTTCGGCTCGATGGTAAAAAGCGGCACGTCAACAGATGACAATATCTCTTCGAATTCATCCTCGATGGAGATGAACCTGACGCCCGGATGATCGGCTCTTATCATGTCAACATTGGCCTTCAGTTCATTGCTGTAGAAAAGGCATGCGACATCGAACTTTCCGATCGCATAAGACAGGTCATCACTCTGCCAGTCCTTGGAGATACCGACCGTCATTCCGACGTAGGTCATGACCGCGGTATCGATGGTGATCCAGGCGATCGAATTCGGTGAATATACGCCGATGTTCCTGCCCTTGAATCCGTTGTCGATGAGGTACGCCGATAACCTGTTTACACGGGTTATGAAATCGCCCAACGTTAAGGCTCGATACGAGCCGTTTTCGAGCTCAAAAAAATGCTCCTGATCCTTCCATTTGTCGTAATCTTTCTTTAAGATCTCATGAAAGATGTTTGCTGCCATAGTTACCCTCTTATCGTTCGCGAGAGAAGAACATATTCGTAGTAGCCTTTGATGTCTTCCTCGACGTATTTCTGATTTATGTTGCCGTCCCTTATCAGCGCGCTGATGCTCGGCTTTCTGTTTTGTCTCAGTTCTTTCATTATCGCATAAGATATCGCTTTACCAAGACCCCTGTGCTCAGGAAGAACTCCCATGTAGAGCATGATGAACTTCTTCGGGTTCTTCTTTGTCGTGAGGACCCTGATGATATTGAGCGGATTTCCAAGGTGATAGACGCTGTTTCCAAAGTCAGGTATCGACACGTAAAAACCTACCGCTTTTCCTTCGTAATATGCGATCTTCGTCATGCCCGGATCGATGATCTTTTTGTAGCTTCCGAAGACCTCGCGGAAAGTCTGAAGCGACAGGTCCCTGAAGATCGGCATCTGCCTGTAGAGCTTCGTCACGAGTTCGTAGATTATATCAACTGTCCCGTCGAATTCTTCCTTCCTCGGTGACCTTATCTCGTAGCCTTTGCTTATGAAATCATCGTAGTGCTTTTGGAACTTCTCGTTAACATACGAATCGTCGATCGCGGGATTGATGTTCGACGTATAATGCTCGCAGACTTCGTAGCCGTTGTCCTTGAAGAGCTTCAGGTAATAGTCCTTGTTGTAGGGCTCGCCGGTGTAAGGCCTCCCGAACATGTTTATCTTAAGGCGGTACTTTATCCAGAAAGATCCGTCCACGGGACCCACGATCTTCGGAGCACCCGTCTCCCTTGCCTTCTCATATGCCTTCTCGAATAGAAACTTCGCAACTTCGCCGTCATTCACGCACTCGAAAAACCCCAGGTACGCGACATCGTCACCGTCATATCTCGTAAAACAGAATCTGCCCTTCACTTCGCCGCCGTCATAGACCAGGAATTTAGTTAAGCTGAAGTAACTGCTCAGAGGATGGGTGCCGTTAAGGATGCTCCGCATCGTATCGGGATCTTCCATGTTCTCCTTCGATGAATAAAGAATCGTGGGAAGCTTAAGAAAATCCCTTATGTATTTCTCCTCATCATTAAAAGCAACCAGTTGCATATTAACTCCTTTGCAGGATCTCTATCCTGCCGTTGTCACCGTTCATCCTTATCCTGTCTCCGGTCCTTATCGTTTCCATGAGATCTTTTACTCCGACAACTGACGGTATGCCGATCTCACGCGAGATGATCGCCGTATGAGAAAGGAGCGACCCCTTCTCGGATATTACACCCTTGGCGGAAGTAAGAAGGAATACCCACCCCGGATCCGTCATCTTCGTTATCAGGATCTTGTCCTTGACATCGTACGTATCGTTGATGTCCCTTATGACCAGAGCCTCACCTTCGACAACTCCGCCGGAGCACGGAACGCCGTTTAATTCCGTATCCCTGTTCTGTCTTTTGTAGAGGTTCACGGATGCATGTGATTTGTTGAATTCTTTCTTCTCGAAGATGATCCTCGAATAAGCAGGAAGCTTCGAATAAAGTTCGTACTCTTCCTTGCGCTTGACGATGATATCCTTCATGTCCTTTCCTTCCGTTGCAAGGCCCAGTGCTTCATCTACCGTAAGCCAGTAGATGTCGAACGGATCAGCGATGAAACCGTCCTTTGTATAATGCTTGCCGAGGCTGTCGAATATAAGTCTTACGATGCCGTAGATACGGCTTCTGTTAAGCCTGCTGATCTCACGGTTATAGATGCCGAGTGAACAGCGCTTTATATATGTCTCGGTGAGAAGATCTTTCTTTTCCTCGTGCTTTTTGGGAGCAGTGAAACTCTCATAAGTCTTACGAAGTCTATCGGGATCTTCACGGTAACTTTTAAGTCTCTCGTCAAGAAGCTCCGGATTACTTCTGAATGTCCTGCTCTCCAGTTTAAGTTCTTCGAGATTACGGTCACCGAACTTTCTAATGTATTCTTTCTTCTTGTCTTCGTCATCTTCCTCGAGAGCGAGCTTTGTTATCTCGATGACGGGCTTCATGCTCTCGATATCGGAGATGCCGCTAATGTATGTGTTGATCTCTTTTTCGGTATAGCCGTACTTCTTCTTCAGGCGCGATTTAAGAAGGCCCGTAAAGATAAAGGCGTACATGTCGTTAAGGAGCGTAACGTCCCAGCAGGCGAAGAGTTTTTCCTTGATGTTGTTATAACATTCGATGAGCTGCTGAGGTGTCATCGACTCACTGTAATGAGAGTAGAAATCGTCGTTGATCTTTATGAACTTCTCATTGAGTTTTCGCATATTGGAAGGGACTTTCAAAAGCTCGTAAACGGAGTTGAAATAAGTCATCATGCGAACGAAGAAATTGAGCTTAACGTCATCCTTGTCATAGGACTTGTTCTTGATGCCGAGCATCTCCTGCCAGACAGGGATTATCTTCTTGTTGAACGGCAGGAATTTAAGGACTGTGTACCAGTTACTGATCTTGTAATAGACTCGTCCGTTAACGTGTCCCGTCATGTTCATGAAGACGTCTTCGTGCTTGATTAATTCCCTGTCATTTTTAAGCACTCGCGCGCTTAATCCTCTGAAGACTCCGCCGTAGACCATGTCGACAAAAGAGCATGTCAGTGGAAGGGAAAGATTAGGATAACTTTCAACGATATTGCTGTTATCCATGATGAGCGGATCGTCGCCTTTTATCGTCGTTATCGCACGTGTCTGAAGGATGAATATCTCACCTTTTTCGATAGCGAATTCTATGTCGAGATATTCGCCGAACAGGCTCTTTATCTTCTCCGATATAGCGATCAGTTCTTCGACTTTTGAAGCATCGAGAAGATCTTCTTCGCCTTCGTAGTAGAAGACCTTATCGGTGCAGTTATAGTAGTAGGAAGTCGTGTCCGTCTTAGTCGATACTACGCCTTCGCCAAGACCTCTTCCGACGACGATGACAGACTCGTTAAGTATTCCCTGGGGATTAGCCGTGAAGATGACTCCCGACAGGTCCGAATCGACCATGTCCTGGATCACAACGTTCATCCTGATATCACTTAAAGGGATGTTCTTCGTCTTCGCATATGAGATTACGTTCTCGCTTTTTACCGACTCCATGCATGATGCGATCTTTGCCTTGATCTCATCAGCAGGAACATTGAGAAATGTATCGAACTGACCTGCAAAACTGAAGCCTTCCGAGTCCTCGAGATTACATGAACTTCTCACGGAATAAAGCCCCTTGCCTGACGGCAGTTCATAGGAGTCCGGCGCATCGGAAGGAACAACGGTAAACTTCGGAACGTTTATGCCGTTGTCTCTTAAGACTATCAGGTTGTCAGCTTTATTTCCGTACATCTTACACCTTGCCGAATATCAGGAATGCAACGATCGTAAGGAGCATCGTCGACTCCTGAAGATAAGTATAGATCTCGACCTTGTTGACGAGCGTGAACTTCTCCGGATCTTTCATGAACTGAATGAACTTCCACGTCATCCATGATACCAGAAGAGCCAGAACTCCGACGGAGATCTTGTTGAGCCTGAATACCAGGACGAAGTTCGTGAATATATCGACAATGGTCAATATGAGAACGAAGCGCGTCGCCTTCTTGTAACCGAACAGCTTCGAATAAGTCGTGTAATCATTCTCATCCTTAGGCGCCTTGATCTTACGCGATACCTCCCATATAAGAGCCGGGAAATAAAGTGTCCACAGCGTCATGAAAGTAGTGATCGAGAACGCAGGAATGTCGTACTTGATGACAGTGAAAGAGATGATATAGAGATTGATGAACATCTGTACCGGATTATGCGTCACGAGCGCGAGCGGCAGGCTCGGCTGGATCTTCGCACGCTGGAAGAACCACTTGCTCATGAGATATCCGTAAACATAAAGTATCACGAAAAAGATGATGTTGTTCATGAATATCACATTAAGTGCAACAGCGATCGCCTGAACGATTATGCAGATAATGACTACGTCCTTCTTCTTGACCCTGCCTGACGGGAGCGGTCTGTCCGGAAACAGCACACCGTCCGTCTCGAAGTCCTTAAGGTCATCGGCGATCCTCAGCCACAGGAGAAATGCGAACACGGTAAAAGCACCGACGCCTTCCTGAATGCCTATATGAAATTTGGTCACACCCTCGTTAAGAAGGATGATGAAATGTATCTCCAGAAAAACGATCAGACCCAATATCAGTCGCGGAATGATCGGGTATCTTTCCTTGAAATAAACATGAAGTCTCCCTAACATCTTTCTCCTATCCTTTCACCGTATCTTACTATTGTCTCTATCCCCTTACGGCTCTGCTCGAGGATGTCTTCGTCTATCTTTATGTTCGGCGCGGTAAGCACCACTATCGTCGATCCTCCGATCTCGAAGTAACCCTTCTCCTGCCCCTTCTCGAAAAAGTCATCTCCGTTATCAACGATCCTGCCGACTAAGATCGCACCAACTTCGATGAACGCGATCTTGCCGTAATCTTCAGTTTCCAGGATGCTCACGTTCCTGGTGTTTTCCTTGTAGATCTTGTAGTCCTTGGAGATCGGACTTACGGTATGGAGCTTGCCCTTTATCACGTTTCGTGATAAGCACTTACCCTTGGCGGGGTAACAGAATCTGTGACAGTCATCCATGCAGAGGCGGAATACCAGAGCATGGCCTCCTTCAAAGTCTTCATCTTCCCTTCCCGTGAGTTCACTTACTTTGTAAGTCCTTCCTTTGATAAGAAGTTCATCCTTTATGTCGTAGACCAACAGCTTGGAGTCTGCAGGTGAGATGAAACCTTCGCCGAGAGGACGTTTCCCGGGCTTGAGTTTTCGAGAGAAAAAATCATTAAAGGAAGTGTACTCGCGATCCTCATAATCAGACATGTCGATGCCGTATTCCTCTACGAACCCGGGGATCTTCGAAGTAGACCTGCGGGTCGATTTGATCCTGCCGTAGATGCGCGAAGTCAAAGGCGAGACAGCAAGCTTTAAAAGGACCCGTCCGAAGGCGTTCCCGTAGAGAAACCGGAGCTTACCCGCACCATACTGCTCGACCTCGATATAGGTCCTCTCATGTCGATCGTAGATCTTCATAGGAATACCAGATATACCACGAGCATAATGATCGCCAGAAGCGCAAAGACGATGTACATGATGCCCTTCGGCTTCGGGATCTTTATTCTAAGGATCTGAAAAAGCGAGATCACTGCTACCGAGCACGGAAGAACGATCACGAATGACTTTCTGTCCAACGGATATTTAAGCAGGTTCAGGAGCGGAAATATGAGCGCCGAGAAAGTTACTGGAAGTCCGGTGTAGAACTTAACGGGACCGTTCGCATCCGCCGTTACCGTATTAAAATATGCAAGTCTTGCAACGCCGCAGATCGCAAAGAGTGCGAAGATCGCGATGTCCCACAGGTGCGTCATTCCCGATGCCATGAAAAGAGCGATCGGAAGTGCGATGAAGCTGACAACATCTACGAGGGAATCAAGTTCAACGCCGAACTTTTTCTCCTCGTCAGTCCTCTTGACCTTACGGGCTACCGCACCGTCAAAAAGATCGCACACGCCTGCCGCCATGAGACAGCACCATGCGTAGTTGATGAAGCCTTCACGTGATGCCAGGAATATTCCTGCGACCGCGAATGCCAGGCCTATGTATGTAAGTATTACCGACTTATTCCACTTGCCAATCATTTAAGTGATCTCCTTAGTAAAGCTTAACTTCTCCCGTCGTGCCGTTGACCTCGATGGTCTGGCCGTCACGGATCTTGTCCATCGCATTCTTGCAGCAGACGATGGCAGGGATACCGTACTCACGGGACACGATCGCAGCATGACACAATATTCCGCCGTACTCGGTCACGATACCCGAGAGGATCGCGAACTTGGAAGTCCATCCCGTATCGGTAAATCTAGTTACCAGGATGTCGCCTTCCTCGAGCCTGTCGATCTGAGAGAAATCCTCGATGACTCTCGCGACACCTTTGACCGTTCCGTTATTTGCACCAAGACCCTTGAGGACTGATTCGTCGGTGCTGCTGTCACTGATGGTCACGAAGTTATGACCGATCTCGTTGTCGCTGATGAAATTCCTGTATGCGTTGTAGTAGATCTTGTTCTTCCTGATGATCTCACGAAGATCATCTGCACTGAGCCTGCCGTCGAGGTGATCCCAGAGGTTTCCGACCTTAAGGAACCAGACGTCTTCCCACTTGTCGAGGACCTTGTCTGCTTCGAGCTTCTTGGCGTACTCGATGGTATAGATACGGATCATGTAATAAAACCTTGTGGAGACATCTCTGAACTCTTCTCTCCACCACAGCATGCTCCTCATGTTCGTGACCTTCTCGGAGATCTTCTTGAACTTTGCCGCGGAGACTTTCGCTTCGATCCTTGAGAGGATCTCCTTGTGGATCTTCATGCCTCTTTCCTTATCTTCGATCGGCGAGAATGAATCATCCAGTGCGACCATGTCCTTGACCATGGCAACCATTACTTCCGGCTCCTCATAGTAGCACGGATAAGTAACGTCGAGTTCCTTATCGGAATGATAACCGTAATCTTCAATGAGCTTACTTACCAGAGGCATCTGATAAGTCTTCTCGTTTAAGTGTGTGCTTATGTCCTTGGCGTCGTTATTCTTCCAGAACTTAAGCGCCTCTTCATCCGCTCTTATCTTTCTCGTTATGTCCCACATGTCGTAGAACGGCAGCAGGTGCGAGATGTTATCGATATTTCCGAGGAGAGAGAGGTATTCGCTCTCGCTTACGTATTCGAGGAGACTATCCTTGTACATGGACTGATGGATCGTGTTAATGAAGATCTGCCAGAAGTATGTCGTCTCACTTCTTAAGTATGTCTCATGAGTGATCTTCTTAAACTCCGTCGCGATATCCTTTATGCCTTCCTGATACTGCTTACGGTAACCGTTATACAGGTCGAGAAGTTCGTTCTTGTAACGCTCTGAATTCTTCTTTCTGTCGTCGAGGAGCTCCATCTGCTTAACTGCGATCACGGCCATCTTCGCGAGGGTCTTCGGGTTAGCCTTCGTGACGTGACCGTCGCCTTCGTAGTTACCCCTGATACCGTACTCGCTGTCGAATTCGCGCTCCTTATAACCGATGATCTGTTCCATCGCCTTCTTGACCGCGGACAGGTTCCAGTATGGTCTTCCGTAATACATCTCGCCAAGCTTTGAAGGGAGTTCCTCGTCCTTCAGGATCTTGGAGTCAACGATGAACTTACGAAGGGAATATTCCCAGATGTATTCGTAAAGGCTCCACATGTATGGCGTACAGACAGTCGCGGATACACCGCCGTCCTTAAAGTCTGCCGTCGACCAGATGTCGTTGATGCCCGAATAATTAATCTTCGTGATCCTTCTTGACTGAAGTATGAAGAGCTCTCCGTTTTTTATCGCGAATTCGATGTCACACGGATAGCCGAAGTGCTGTCCTATCTTCGCGAAAACACTCGCGTACTTTGCTGTCTGCTCCTCATCCAGGAACTTGTTGTCCATGTTCCTCTTTACTTCTCTTCCCTCATACCAGTCGAAGTAATATTCCTCAGGTCTTGTCTTACCGCTTACGATGTTCTCGCCGAGTCCCTCGGAAACTTCTATGAGCATCACCTTGTCATCGCCCGTTACCGGATCCAGTGTAAAACAGATACCGCTTAATTGCGCATCCACCATCTCCTGGATAACGACGGACATCTTAAGGTCATCAGCCTTCAAGTCCCTATTCACGAGATAGCTCAATATCACCTCCGAGAACATCGACTTGTAGCACTTGATGACTGCCTCCGAGACATCCTTCTTGCTGACGTTCAGGAAGGTCTCGTACTGACCTGCAAAAGAGAAGTTCTCCAGGTCCTCCTTCGTGCCGCTGCTTCGTACCGCATAGAGCTTATCATCATCAAGCTCATCCTCGAAAACGGACGAGGTCCTTACCCCATCGAACATCTTCGTTATCTCCTCAGAGACCTGCTTGATATTATCCTTGTTAAGACCATGAAGCTTTTCGGCGATCTTGTCTTCGAGACCGCTGGCTTTGATGGTCAGATCATACTCGTCACTGTCGAGTATTATTCCGTCCGGAACGTTGAATCCGTTACGGTTCATTTCCTGAAGGAACTTTCCTTTGTTACCCGTTTTCGATGAGAAAGAATCTCCGCTTATCTTTACTATCATAAGATACCCCTTAGAACATGTTTTTGCGCAGATGCATGAAGTACAGCATCATGTTGAGAAGTATGTGCGTTACTGCGCCGATAAGCACATACAATATATAAAGGCCTATCCCAAGTTCGTAGAAGAGCCATACGACAAGTGCTACGCCGAAGACTGAATCAGCCTGATCCAGGAATATGAAGAACACCTTGGCAGCACCCGAGATGCCCTTGCTCTGATCGATGTTGAGCCTTCTTTTAAGGAAACTGTTCGGCAGTTCAAAAAGAGCATACCCGAGTCCCAGAAGTACTCCGACCACGAGATTGAACTTAAGTGTATTGGCATTGGAAATATAAAAGAAATCCAGATCCTCGAATCCGCCCTTCGCACAGACGATACCCCAAAGGACCATGAATAGCGTGTTGAAAAGGATATAACCTATAAGACCGTTCCACGACTTGCTGTCACCGAAGATCCTTCGGCCGTCGACAAAGTTCCTGCCTCCGTCTATGGGACGCGCAGCGAACTTCAGGACCTTAAGTTTACACCAGACCATATTGAAGATCCCGGCCAGGATCGTAGGTACCAGTGTGACATACATCATTAATACTGTTCTTACCATTTTTTACCCCTACCGTATTTTATCCCAATATCTCCCTTTAGTCACATATTATCATCAATACTTTGACAGTCAAAGTAATTTTGTGGCAAAATTACGCCTTATCCTCCCGCGAAACCTTACATCGAGTGTAAGTGGTATTTGGGACCCGGCCGTAATATGATGGGATCATCAAGGAAACGGAGGACACGAACATGAAGACATTTTACGAATTAACAAGAGAAGAGATCGAGGAGCTTAAGTTCGCATTGCTGTTCGATGACGTTAACGAATTTTACGAGAGCATCGACGAGATCTCAGATCAGGATGTCTTCCGTCGCTTCGGAAACAAGATGTTCCGCGCATCGGATTTCAGCTGCAACCACATCGAAGAACCTGATTTTGCAGCATGATGCAACATAACTGATCCCTTAAGCGTCTATTAAGCAGAACAGTGATCATGAACAGGAGGAAAACAAGATGAGAAACACGAGAACATTTGCAGAACTTACAAGAGAAGAGATAGATGAACTTAAGACCATCCTTCTGTTTAACGACACAGAGGAATTCTTTGAGAGCATCGATGAGATATCCGACATGGATGTAATGAGAAGATTCGGAGATTATGCATTCCGCACGGAAGACTTCTCATGTAACCTCCACCCTGAATACGCAGCTTAAACACCTGAACTTCATACATCATACCCACAAAGGGGTGCACGCGCACCCCTTTCTTTATGCTTTCTTGTAGATCGGCATCTCCAGATAACCGCGTTTTTCCTTGAAGAACCTGCCGTACTCGAGCTCCAACACTTCACCGCCGTCGATCTTCTGCCATCTGCCCTTCGGAAGGTAATAAGTAACCTCTCCCTCCTCATCGAAAACGGGCGCCACCAAGATCTCACTTCCCAACATATACTGCCTGTCCAGCGTAGCGCACACAGGGTCATCCTGGAACTCCAGGACCATCGGCCTCATGACAGGCAGACCCTCCTTCGCCGTCTTCATCAGGTACGGCACCAGCGACTTCTTAAGATCAGTATAATGCTTTACGACTTCACATGCTTCGTCATCATAATTCCACGGCACGCGATAAGACGAACTGCCATGCAGGCGGCTGTGTGAAGACATGAGTCCGAACGCTGCCCAGCGTTTATAGACATCCGCCGTCGACTTATCCTCGAATCCGCCGATGTCATGACTCCAATACGAGAATCCCGACAGCATCAGTGACAGACCGCCGCGTATGGTCTGCTCCATCGACACGTAATCAGACCTGCAGTCACCGCCCCAGTGGACCGGGAATTTCTGACATCCCGCCGTCGCGGATCGCGCGAATAATATCGCCTCGCCATCGCCCTTGACTTCCTTCAGAAGTTCGAACACCGCATCGTTATAGATATACGCATAAAAATTATGCAACCTATTGCAGTTCTGTCCGCTGTACCACACGACATCCTCAGTCGGGATCCTCTCGCCGAAGTCAGTCTTAAAACAGTCGACTCCCATATCAAGAAGAGCCCGGAGCTTATCCTGGTACCAGCGCCTTGCCTCAGGGTTCGTGAAATCCACTATCGCCATTCCCTGCTGCCACAGATCCCACTGCCAGACACTGCCGTCCTTACGCTTCAGGAAATAGCCGTTTTTGGCTCCCTCGTCAAAGAGTTCCGACATCTGCGCAATATACGGATTGATCCACACGCACACCTTAAGGCCTCTGTCATGAAGCTTATCGATTAGCGCCTTCGGATCAGGGAACATCCTCTCGTCCCACAGGAAATTGCACCAGTGACAATCCTTCATCCAGAAGCAGTCAAAATGGAACACCTTCAGATCGATCCCGCGCTCCTTCATCCCGTCGACGAACGACAGCACCGTTGCCTCATCATAATCCGTCGTGAACGAAGTCGACAGCCAAAGCCCGTACGACCACTCCGGCAGCTCCGGCGCCTTGCCAGTGAGATCCGTATAAAGTCTCAGCACATCCTTCATCGACTCGCCCGCGAACATGTAATAGTCGAGCACTTCGCCCTCCACCGAGAACTGTACCTTGCTCACGTTCTCGCTGCCGACCTCGAAGGACACATTCTCCGAATGATCCACAAAGACTCCGAGGTTCCTGTCCGTGATGTAAAACGGCACGTTCTTGTACGCCTGCTCGCTGAACGTTCCTCCGTCCTTGTTCCAGATATCGACTGTCTGGCCGTTCTTCACGAACGCACCGAACCTCTCGCCAAGACCATAGACATGCTCGCCCACGCCGAGATCGAGCTGCTCTCTCATATAGTTTCTGCCCGGGCCCTCAACATACGCGAGCCCCGTTGATGCAGTGATCTTTTTTCCGCCCCTTCGAAGCGTCATCCTGAAATCCGTCCTGTCGACCGTCAGCGTCGAATCGCCCGACCCGATAACGATCGCCTCGTCGTCCGTGCTCACATCCAGCCCGCGGCATGTCCTGTCGACCACAAAATAGGACTGCTCCATGTCAGGCCCGCCCTTGTGGTGGTAAGTTCTTATCCTGAAAACGTTTTCGAGAGGAGATGTGATCTCGACTGTTACGAAAACTCCCCCCAAAGTCGACCCGCGGCCATAAACATGGAACGTCGGGACCGTGAGCGTCACCTTCTCCCGCCCGATCTCCTCGAACCGCACCTCCCGCGCGCCGTTGATCCTGTAGCCCTCGCGTGTAAGCCAGGCTCCGTCAGTAAATTTCATATCGCACCTCCGTCAATCTCTATCGCTCGAAAAAGTCAGCACAGCGTAACAATAAAGCCCCAGCCCTCTCCTCAGGTTCGGGTGCAGGCGGTCACGCATATACTTCTGTGCGCCCTCCTCCTCGAGCACCCTGCTGATCGAAGGATACGGGTCGATCGCCGCCTCCCCCGCCCAGCTGCTCAGGCCGGCCGCATACTCATCGCGTCTTTTCACTTCATTCTCAGTGCCGTCGACGACTATCCACGGCGCCACATAATATATCTTCCCGTCAAGGCCTTCCGACAGCGCCTTCAGGTTCTCCACATACTCCTCCGCCGTCGCGGCCCCGTCCTGCGGCCTCGTCACGTCGTTTATCCCGATCGCGACAACATATATGTCCGCCGCCGGGATCTCATCTTCGTGCTCCAGCAGGTCCGTTGTCGTCCAGCCGCTGTGCGCGAACCTAACCACTTTGCCCTTTATGTAAGGCACGAGCGGCTCATACCACCCGAGATCCCTGGTCTGAGTTCCCACCGTGATGCTGTCCCCGACAAAACACACCGTCCCGCCGCCTGCAATATCCCGATAGAACCCGCTGTCCTTCAGCTCTTCCGTCATCTCCCCGTAAAACTTCGGCGGCAGATAGACCTTGTCGCACACCACGACTCCGATGAGCAGCGCCACCAGCACAATGATCACCGCAACCAGTGCCTTCATGCTCCCGCCTGACTTTTTCACATCTTCCATCCTATCCTCTCCGCCTGCCTTCCGCACTTCGGCCCTTTCCTTCGATTTTAGCAAAAACAGCCTAACAATGTTCGGCCCAAACTTAAAAAAATCACGATTTGGGCCGAACTTCGCCGGGTGTCTGCAGACCAAACTCGTCAGAAATGCAAAAAAGTCTGCAAAACTTGGGCCCAAATGCCCCAAATTTACGATTCGGGCCCAAAAAAGTTCGACCTAAACTCCAAAAATCACGATTTGGGCCCAACCGGCCGGTTGTCTGCAGACCAAACTCCTCCAAAACTTCCAAATGGTCTGCAAATCTGCAGACCAAATGTCATAAAAGATACACTTAGGGCCGCAAATCCACTCAAAACCGCACTTTGAAACAGAAGATCACTTCACCGGGATAAAGTTTTGCAGACCAGACTCCTTAAAAACTGCCAAAAGGTCTGCAAATCTGCAGACCAAACTTCAAAAAATCACAAAGAGGTCTGCAGCCCTCCTATCAAAGTGCAGGCAGCGCGGCGGAACTGCTCAAGATTAATTGTTCATTATCAAGAACTCATGGTTTATAATGAAAAGAACAGAGAGGTAGCAGGGATATGAGGATTTGCGCATTCATCGGAGATATGTATCGCGACTATTCGACCACGATCATCAAGCATCTGCAGAGCCGCGCCGTGAAGGACGGACATAAGATAGATGTCTTCGGCAACTGCGCCGTGCCGAGCGAGAATCCGCTGCACGCCGAGGGACTTAAGAACATCCTCGGGATACCGCCGCTCAGGAAATACGACGGCATAATCATTTGCTCGGATACGCTGAATCATGCGGGACTGGACAAGTACCTGCTGGAGAACCTGAGATCGGGAACCGCGATCCCGCCTGTCGTGAGCGTGAGGTGCGCCGAAGAGGGTTTTTACAATATAATCCCGGACAACAGAAAGATCATGTATGACATGGCCAAACACGTCATCGACGCAGCAAAATGCGGCGACATCGGTTTTGTCACGGGTAAGGACGGCATGGTCGACGCGGCGGAGAGGCTGGATGGCTTCAGGGACGCGATGAGCGAAGCGGGATATGAGGTGAACGACGATCTCATCTTCCACGGCAATTACTGGACCAACCTGGGCAACGAGATGGCGGATTTCTATACGAGGAAAGACGGCACGCTTCCGAGGGCGATCATCTGTTCGAATGACTACATGGCGCTCGGCCTTATCGACGCGCTGATATCGCGCGGCTTTAAGATCCCGGAGGACACGATGATCACGGGTATCGATAATCTCGATGCGACGAGGACTCATATGCCGACTATCACGACCGCTGACATCTCAGCGGAGACGTTCGCCGACGCGGCGCTGGATATGCTAACGGAACTTGCAGAAGGCAGAAATCCCGATAAGACGGTTAAAGTCCCGGGCAGCGTGATCAAGCGCGAGAGCACGGGAAACATGGTGGAGAGGGATATCGACGAGATCTTTAACCGCCTTACGAAGTCCAATGACAATTACTATAGGCAGGTGCTGACGTTCGGGCGTTTGAGCACGGATTACATGGATGTCATGAATTACGACAGCTGCTCGATGCTGACGCTCAAGACGCTGAAGAAGTTTGACATATTCGACAGGTGCTACATCTGTAATTACGGTGAGAACAGCAAGTTCGTTGACGGCTTTTTCGAGGGGGATAAGATCGAGACATCGAGGATCGAGTACCCGAATGAAGATCTGCTGCCGAGTCAGTTCGAGACTGATGATCCCGAGGTCAGGATATTCCTGCCGATCTACTTTAAGAACGAGGTCTACGGCTATGTGGTCCTCGTGCGCAGGAACGACACCGACGAGTTCATCGACGAGAGCCTGGAGTTCATGCTGATGCTCACGGGCCAGACGGTCAACAGGATTCAGCTCTATCACAAGTATTTCGAGGTCAGCGACATCATGGATCTTTATGTCAGGGACGCGCTGACGGGCATCTACAACAGGCGAGGCTTTGAAAAGAGGATCTCCGCGATGCTCAATGACAATCAGGACACACCGAGAAGGATCGCCATTGCAAGTATCGACATGGATGACCTCAAGTACATAAATGATAACTTCGGACATAACGCGGGCGACGACGCGATCAGGAAGATCGCCAAGTCTTTAAGCAGCGCGCTGGTCGGCGACGAGTTCGTGGCAAGGATGGGCGGCGACGAGTTCACTGCAGTCCTGATACTCGATGATCCTGCGAGGATCGGCCAGTTCATAAGGAACCTCAGGACTTCGATCAAGGATGCCAACAAGAGCGTCGACATGCCGTATAAGCTGAGCGCGAGCATCGGAACCTGCGAGGTCGCGAATTGGGATACGCTCATGGAGGCCATGAATGCGGCCGACAAGATCATGTATGTGGAGAAGAGGACCAAGAAGAGCGGTCGCTGATATGCCCCTCGAAAACGCGCCTGCACGCGCTTTTGTTCACAAAGAATTAAATAATAAATGGCGTTTATAAAGTTTTTTTGTGATATAATTCGGAGTATAAGAGAACATCTAGGGTTAAGTAGGGTGAAAGAGCTCGACAGGGCTCTTTTTTCAACATTTAAGAGGGCAACTGTATGTTCACTTGGAACTTGCAATATATATCAAGAGCGAGGCTCGCGGAGACGATAAGTCAGCTGATGCTGGGAACGCAGCGTGGAGATATACTGGTAAGGATCCACACATCCATCCACAAAGAGAATGAAGCGGTGGAACTGGCAGGGTTTATAAAGGAACTCATACCGAATGCGAGGATATTCGGTACCAGTGCTTCTGCGACCATCATGAAGGGTCGCCTATCACAGAATCAGTGCGTAATATCGATAACACAGATGCAGACCGGAACGATAAGATCTGCGATGATCCCTGTCTTCGATGAGGAGACCGGCAGGATCTGCGATTCAGATCAGGTGTGCGAGAAGATGAAGTCGGTTATCGGCGAGGATTCGAAGTTCGCGCTGGTATTCCTGACACAGAAGTACAGCAACGTGGCAGATCTCATCGAGACGAGTAATTCATACTTCCCCGGAGTACAGATGGCGGGCGGTCTTGCGAACCTTCCTCACAGCAATCAGGGTTTTGTTTTTGACGAGACGGGAAGTTCGATTTCTTCGCTCATGATCGCGTCGATCGGCGGCGACGAGTTCGAGTGCATGACATCGGTTGCGACCGGCGTTGAGATGATCGGCAACGAGGTCCTGATAACTGACGCTTTCGGACCTGCACTGCTCGAGGTCGATTCGAAGAATGCCATGAATTCATACAGCAACAGCTGGAACAACAAACTCGATCAGAATTCCAAGTTCAAGAATCTCTTCCCTTACGTTTATGCCGACGATCCGGAGATACCGGTCTTCATCGCACTCGAGAGGAATAAGAGTCTCGAAGAACTTTATCCGAAGGACGATCCGTCCTACGCCAAAGCCTACGAGCTGCATCCGGATCTCGACACGAGCGAGAAGCATGACTACATATGTGCGAACCACAATATCAAGGTCGGCAAGATCGCCAAGCGTGCCTTCATATACGACCGTAAGATCATATCCGACAACAGGGAACTCTATCAGCGGGTAGAGAGCTTCGAGAAGGCTGAGACGATCTTCGGCTACACATGTATCCTGAGGTCGATGATATACAACAACTGCGCGAAGTGGGAGCTGTCAGCTTATGAGAACACCAACATAAGCGGCTGCGTTACCTTTGGCGAGATCGCATTTGTCAACGGCAGAAATGTTTACGCGAACTGTTCGTTCGTCGTTTCCGTAATGGGCGAGGCTCCGGCGACGCCTGAGTTCAATCCGTTCGCTTTTTCGAGAGCGGATTCGCTGGCCGAAGATAATATGGAGCTTTTGAACTTCCTTATGGATATCGAGAACAAGCTCGAGTCCATGAACCTGATGGAAGAGGCAAGAAATGTCAGCAACTTCGTCCGCGACTGCGAGTTCAAGCTCATGTATTCGGACAGCGAGGACATCCCGAACGAAGCTGCGATGAAGATGGATATCAAGATCAACGGCTATAACAGGATCTGCTTCATCGACGTCTCCAACGTGTCGAGTATGAAGAGCGTTTTCCCTGAAAAGCGCATCCAGCTGACATACAAGTCCTTTATCGACAAGTGTATGTCCTATGCAAATCGCAAACACTATCGTTTTTACTCCATCGAGAACTGGCAGGTCGCCATCGGTGCCCAGTCGCACATGGCTTCGCTCAAGGCATTTGTCAGTGACATGGAAACGCTCCAGCATCAGCTTTTCGAGACGAAGGAAGAGACCATCGCGATAGTTCCGGCTTTCTGTCTCCTGGATGACTGTAATATCGACAACATAGGTCCTGTCTATACCCTCGCGAAGATCGAGATGGCTCAGAAGAATGTTCAGTTCTACGTAAGGGACACGGAAGATGACAAGCCTGATGACGAGAGCATCAGGGAGCATTATCACATGGTCAACGTCATCAACTACGCGATCGCGCATAACGGCGTCATCCCGTACTTCCAGGGCATCTACGACAATAATGAGAAGTCGATCCATCACTATGAGTCGCTCATGAGACTTAAGGATGAGAACGGCAAGATCTATTACCCGGGAAGTTTTCTCGAGGTGGCAAGGACGTTCGGACTTCTTTATGATTCACTGTCGTTTACCATGATACAGAGTGTTTTCGAGAAGTTTAAGGATATTGAAGACAAGAGCGTGAGTATCAACCTGAGCTTCAGAGACATCAAGAACAAGAAGCTGGTCGAATATATCTACGACTTCTTAAGGAGAGTAAAGCACCCGGAGAACTTCGTCTTCGAGATCCTCGAGAACGAGGAGCTGGACGATTACGACCTTCTCATCAAGTTTGTCGACAACATCCATGACCTGGGAGGCAAGATCTCCATCGACGACTTCGGCAGCGGCTACTCCAATCTCCAGCACGTCGCGAGCATTCACTCCGACTTCCTGAAGATCGACGGATCCATCGTCAAGAACTGCTGCAACAACCAGGAGGCAGAGAACCTCATCGCTCTCATCGCGGCATGGAGGCAGATCAGTTCCAGGAACGTCAAGATAATCGCGGAGTTCGTCGAGAACGAGGACATTCAGAACAAGCTCCTGCATTACGCTATCGATTACTCTCAGGGCTACCTTTTCTCAAAGCCTGCTCCTGAGATGATGGAGGATAAAAAGGATGACAACTAACAAGCCATTGACTATCGGAATATTGGTTGACGACGTCTTCTCGGATTTCGCCAAGGACATAATCCACAGCGCGATCAATGCTGTTCCCCTAAACAGGGAAGTCAAGGTCGTTATCATCGCAGGCAAATACATCTATGAGGGCGATCCGAATGCATTCGACTATCCGTACAAGAAGATCTACAACTCGATCTGTATGCTCGGTGAGCTGTGCAATATCGACGGTCTTATAATCTCACTCGGAAGTATCGATCCGCACGAGAAGGACCTTTTCATGAAAAAATACCAGACGAACTACGAAGGCATTCCAAAGGTCCTCGTAGCTGCTGAGCTGGATGGCTATGTAACAGTCAATTACGACAATGAGATGGGTGTCCGCGAGGCGATCGATTTCCTTATCAATGCCAAGTCCTGCTCTCATCTTTGCATGCTCGGCGGACGTGATGACAACGGCGATGCAATGAAGCGCAAGAACATCTTCATTAATAGTCTCAAGGAACACGACATCGAATTCAATGAATCTACGTACGAACCTACCGGCATGGACATCAACTGCGAAGTTCAGGCTGATGCCCTTCTCGAGCGCAACCCGAACTGCGACGCCATCTTCTGCGTTAACGACGCCGTTGCCCGAGGCCTTTACGATGCAATGGAAAAGCGCAATCTTATCCCGGGCAAGGACATCTACGTATTCGGTTTTGACAACACGCTCATGGCAGGCGACATGATCCCGTCACTATCATCCATCGGTGCTTCCAACGAGATCCTCGGTCAGAAAGCCGTTGAGGTCCTGATCGATATGCTGGACGGTAATGAAGTCACATCTGTTCTTCTTCCTACACGTCTCTACGGACGTGAGTCATTGGGCTATGAGTCTTACCAGTACTCAGCCCTCGAGCTCAACCAGATCGACAGGTCGCTCATCGACAAGATGTTCAACGACTGTTTCTACCGCTACGCCAACGAGAAAGTCGACAAGCGTAACGTCGACCTGAAGCGCCTGTTCACTGAGATCGCATCCCGCATGCTCCTTGCCATGCGCAACAAATACATGAGCATCGATGACTATCAGCAGGTCTCCCGCATGATCGATGTCTTCTTCGAGAACGGCATCATGGAATACACCGACACCTCCAAGCTCGTCAACAGCATCGACCGCTTCCAGGCGAGCATGAACGTCCTTGTTAAATCGCCTTCCGCGAATATCATGAACAACCGTCTCTTCTCCTACATGAAGAACAAGGCGATCCGCTACATATCAACGATCTACAAGCACGAGCTCGACGCACACAACGCCGCGCGCGAGACCATGATCGAGTTCCTGATAAGCGGCATCAACTTCGACCCGTCAGGCCTCGAGAACGAGAACCCTACAGATCGTATCGTCCGAAGCTTCAATAAGCTCGGCATCAACAACGCCGCTTTCTACATGTACAGGGAGCCGGTCATCTACGACTACAACAACCCGCGCGCAGAGCTGTTCCCGAGCGAGATCGACCTTCGCTGCGTCATCAAGAACGGCGACATTTACGTCCTTCCTAAGGAACGCCGCGCCACTCCTGTGCCCAACATGTTCGAGCGAGACGAGCTCTCCTCCGACTGCAAGGGATTCGTCGTCTTCCCGATCTTCCACGGTCACTACATCCACGGCATGCTCCTTTGCGAAGCGACACCGGACATCTACGACCGCGGCGAGTTCATCGCCTTCCAGATTGCCCGCGCCATCCACGACGCATGGCTCACCAACAAAAAGATCGACGAGATGCGCCGTGATCAGTGATTACTGCAAATTGAATTAAAAAACGCAAAAATGCAGTAATCCAACTCGGAATTTACGGCATTTTCAATGTTTTTGAAGTTAAAATGCAGTAATCGTCATCAGAACGGCACGATCCTTGCCTCGATGCACTTGTCGACAAACTCCTGACTTCGCGTGAATCCGTAAACTACTGAAGATCTGGATGCACCGCTTCTTAAAACGCCGACCCAGTAGTTATAACCTTCAGTCTCCGGATCACGGTTCATGAATGTCTTGTAAAGTCTTGTCACGAACTCCTCATCCGACAGACCGTAGGAATCCATCTCGTCACTCAGGAAGAAGAAGGCTCCGACGCTCTCACCCGTCATCTCGTAGTTCGCGAGCTTATCAGCCCAGTAGTTGCAGCCGTCAACGTCGGACGAACGCTTGAACGCCGTCGTGTACATACGCTCAACAAATGAATATGTAAGTTCAGTCGGTTCGATGTCGACCTGAGGCTTCAACGATCCTCCCGAACGGATACCATACTCTGCACATGTATCTGCCCACTCCTGTGAATAGATAAATCCGTTCGCAACTTCCATCCTCGAAGCGCCGCCGTTAAGTCTTCCGAGCCAGTAATCCCTGCCCGCATCATCGGCGTCACGGCTGAAGAATGTCGCATACAGTATGTCGACGAATTCCCTGTCGGTTGTCTGACGTCCAATGAACTCTTCACTGAATACAAAGTTAAGCGCTGCCTGTGCTCCTGTCTGTTCATATCCGTAGAGCTGGTCGGCCCACCACTTGGCACCGTCTGCCTCAGGTTCACGGCCGAGGACACATGTATAAAGCCTTGCTACAAAAGCATCTATATCCTGTCTTGAACTCCCCGTATAAGGAGCAGGTGTAGGAACAGGATTTACGATCGTCGGATTAGGGGTTACAGGTGCCACGGTAACAGCAGGACTTGGAGTTACAGTCGGAGTCGTTGTGACCGTCGGCCTAGGAGTTACCGTAACAGGAACCGTAGGCTTCGGTGTAATGGTAGGGGTAACGATTGGAGTCACAGTAACGACAGGTGTCACCGTAGGCGCAACAGTAACAGTAGGAGCAGGCGTTATGGTCGGAGTAGTATTCTTAACGATCTTGAATGTCGTACTCTTACTGCTCGTGAAATTACCTTTACCTTTAACGGTAACCGTCGCTGTTCCCGCATTGATATTGTTGGAATATGAAACATCATAATCAGTTCCGGAAGTAAGTGTCGTTCCGTTCCATGTAACAGTCACGGAAGGGGTTATCGCCGAGCCCGTGTAAGTCTGATCGGCAATGGAAGACAAAGTAAAGTTCGAAGCATATACGGAACTGATCGTAAATGTCTTACTGAGTGTTCCCGAATAGTTGCCTTTACCCGTAACAGTAACGGTTGCAGTTCCCGCATTCACATTATCCGAATAGGAAACGGTATAGTCCGTTCCGGAAGTCAACGTTGTGTAAGAATCCTTCTTAACACTGAGATTTTGAGTGACAGGACTTCCCGTATAAGTCTTGTTGCTGACTCCCGAGATCGTAAATCCTGAGATGTCTTTCTTACCGATCGTGAATTCCAGGACCTTGCTTCCCGTGTAGTTACCCCTGCCTTTTACGGTAACTTTCGCAGTTCCCGCGTTGATATTGTCAGAATATGACACGGAGTAATCAGTACCTGAGTTCAACGTCTTTGTTCCCCAGGTAACCTTCACTGTCTGGGTCTGCGATGAACCTGAATATGTTCGATCCGTAAGTCCGCTGAAGGTCATTCCGGAGGAGATATCCTTTGGAGCGATAGTGAAGTTAACGGACTTGGAACCATTGAAGTTTCCCGTACCTGATATGGTTGCAGTAGCAGTTCCGGCACTAGTGTTGTAAGAATATGAAACAGAATAATCCGTTCCCGAAGTAAGTGTCTTTCCGTTCCATGTAACATTCACGGAAGGAGTAATCGCCGAGCCAGTGTATGTCTGTGAAGCGATCGAAGCTATGGTAAATCCTGAAGCAGAAACCTTGGCGATATTGAAAGTCCTGCTCGCAGATCCGGTATAGTTACCCTTACCCGTAACGGTCACTGTCGCAGTTCCCGCATTCACATTATCAGAATAAGACACCGTATAGTCAGTGCCCGACTTAAGTTCCGTCGATCCGTTCTTCACGGTAATTGCAGGAGTCTGGGCGCTTCCTGTATAAGAAGTTCCGGAAAGATAAGATAACATAGATGTCGTGAGCGACTTAGGAACAATGGTAAATTCAACATCCTTGCTGCCGCTGTAGTTTCCCTTACCCGTAACGGTCACCGTCGCTGTTCCGGCGTTGATGTTATCCGAATAGGTTAGCGAGTAGTCATTATAACTCGACAAAGTAATGTCGCCCCATTTAACGCTTACGCCCGGCTTTTGCTCAGAACCGTTGTAGGTCCTGTCCGCGATATCGCCGTAAGTGAGATCACTTATGTCCTTGGGATCGATGGTAAATGTAGTCTTAATAGATCCGGAATAATTACCTGCACCGTACACGATAACATTCGCAGTTCCCGCTTTGGTATTGCTGCCGTATGAGACAGTGTAATCAGTTCCCGACGTCAAAGTCTTACCATTATACTTAACACTGACAGCAGGGCTTATTGCCGAGCCCGTGTATGTCTGTGAAGCGATCGAAGCAACTGTTCCGGTACTGATGTCACGTTTCTTGACATTAAATCTGATGTCGCGGGTCTCGGTTATGCTTCCGAACTTCGCCGTCATCGTGATCGTTGCATATCCCGCTTTCTTAGGAGTAATGACTCCGTTGGACACTGTCAGGATCGAAGTATCCGAAGAACTCCACGTCATGGTATATCTTGAAGGCGCGAGCTTTACACCACCGAAATTAAAATAGTAGAAACTCGAATTGTATGAACTGTTATAGCCGTCGAGTCTTGCACAGACGTCGATATCACCCTTCAGGTCAAGAGGAGCATCATCAAAGTAAAGCGATGTCTCACCGTTATAGTAGATGCCGATGCCGGTAGTAAGATTCGGCTCCCACTTGATCGTAACATCTTTCATTCCGTCATAGGCAGCAGGCACGCTCGAAGTAGGTGCCTTGGTACTGAATTCCTGGACCCACCAGTCAATGCCTCCGACCCTTATGTGAGCGATTCCGATCGCCTTGAACCCGCTGTCCAGCATGTTCCTTCTGTGGCCCTGCTCTTCGTATGTCTCAACATCTTCTTCCAGCCAGCCTTCGAAAGTATTCATCATCGAACCCATATCTCCGCTGACGGTTCCCATGGAGATATTCTCGCCATTGGAGATCGAATTACGAAGCCAGGTATAGACACCCGTTCCGTCCGGTTTGTCGTGTGAGAATTTGACGGATAACTCCGCAGCTCTCTGGTACGCGAGTTTCTCCAGTTCCGGATCGTAGGCCAGAGGCTTAAGGTTAGTCGCATAAGCCTTTTTAAGACTCTCATCTGCGTAATACCAAGGACTTGTCGCGCGCCAATCGTTGATGACGCTCAGCATGCTCCTGGCATCAGTCTGATAATACCGAACTTCGAAAGTGTAGCTCTCTACCGCCGCGCTTACATCCTGCGCCCCAAAGGCTACCACCAAAAGACCTAATATAAGGACACTCCATAATCTTCCCGCCAAAGCTTTTACACGCATAGCATAACCCCTCTTTGCATTGACAGTACGTCTATATTATACCGCCCTATCCTCTCGAAAACACCAACAATTATGAAAACACCCCGCCGAAGCGGAGTGTTTTCGAGTGAAATATATGAAATGAAGTAAGGGTTGTCTTGTTTGTTATGACTACACTATAAAGGGCGAAGTTTAAACCTTCGCAAAAAAGAGTTTAAGACTTTTACGGAAATGATTAAGCAAAGGTTAAGCGGAAATATGCGCGGTTAATGCGGCGTGAAAGCACGTTTTCGAGAATAAGATCGGGGGTAGAATAGAGAAAAACAAAAAAGGAGGTCGGGATCATGCTCAGAGGTATTTTCAGATTCATTTGGAGATTCATCAAAGGCGTCTTTAAATTCGGTTTTGCCGTCGGTGCGGTTGCGGTACTCCTGGTAGTCGGGATCATCGCTTTGATACTGATCTGAAGACAACAAAAGAAGGCCCGGGCGATGAAGTGAACCCACTTTGTTGGACAGGATTAAATTGAGTATAAGGACTGATTCC
>CAMVBS010000003.1 GCA_947165785.1 uncultured Clostridia bacterium
AGATTCGCCGTATAGACAAACAGCGCAACGGCAGCGATCATCATAAAACCAACGAGCATATAGCCTCCTCCAATCCAAAGGCATTATAGCATATTATTTTATAATGGGCATTGAACTTCAGACGACTACCTTATTCTTGCCTGAATGCTTACCGGAATAGAGTTTCTCATCCGCGGACATGATCCACTTATCAAGGGATACGTTCCTGTCCTTATCGGAAAGCCCCGCCGTAAGCGTTACCTTTATCTCTTTTTCCTCGAAAACGATATTCGACTTCTGAACCTTCTCGCGAAGTCTCTCAAGCAGTTCCTGTCCGTTACCGCCGACAGTTCCTTCAACAAGGATAAGGAACTCCTCACCGCCCCATCGTGAGATAACACAGTCACCGCAGATCTCACGCATACTGTCTGCGACCCTTGTTAATACTTCATCACCTGCATTATGGCCATAAGCGTCGTTGACCTTCTTAAAGTTATCGATATCGAGCATCGCGATGCAGTATTCCTTGTCATCGCTTTCTGCGCCCGACAACACTTCCATCATATAGTGACGGTTGTAAAGTCCCGTGAGTCTGTCTTTGTGAGCTATTTCAAAAAGCTGGGTCTCGGAATCTATGATGCCTCTTATCAGGAACGAAGAGTAAGTAACGATAAATATGATGACGACCAGTGAATTGAATATCCAGAACACTCCCGCAACCAGATTATCCGTCTCATAGATCGGTCCTCTGACGGAAGAATACACCGTGGATACAACATAACCTACGATGATAAGTCCCGTCATGAAATGGGTATTGATATTCTTCCTGTCCATCTTGAAAGCAAGATACTCGGTATAGTAGTTTATCGGGATCATCGACAGGCAGTAAAGATGGAAGCCGAACTTATAACCGAGGCATATCGTGGTAACCGACATATAGAACGTGAGCCACGAATAGATAAGCCTTACGTAGAACTTGTATCGCTGATTGGCAATAAGTACAAAGCCCAGCACATAGACAAGTGCGGTGGGGATACTGAACCATACAAGAAAATCCGCCTTGCACATAAAGAAGAAACCCGCAAGTCCGAAGACCAGGAGCAAGATCACGCTGTTTATTACCAGTGTGAGCTTCCTTATCTGTGACGAGTCCATAAAACCTCCGCTGTCGATCCGCTTTCCATAAAAGAATTTGACTATTTCATTATAAAACAAAATAACGACCACAAAAGATAATATATTGTAAATTCCCCTTCCCTCCTCTCGAAAAAGTGTCAAGACCGCGGTCACTTCTTTTTTCGAGAAGAATATGCAATAATACAAACGGTAAGAGGAGGATAGATATGTCTAAGATCTCAGGGTTTGAATTCAGAGAGCCTACTCATGACGAGCGCCTTGTCATCAAGATGTTCGACAAGAGAAAGAAGCTCCACTCACTTCTCTTGATATTGGTGAGTGCTTTTGCCGTATTCATATCTTTTGCACTTTATTCGGGTATCAGCAGACGTCACGGATTTCTCCGTTATCTGCCTTTCCTCATCGCTGCCCTCGTTATCCTTTTTACTGTGATCTGCCTTAAGAGAGAATTCTCCCACAAGGCCTACGAAGCTTCGGATGTGGAACTCGTGGACATAAAAGAAATAACCACGGACTCCGGTGTATCAGAGCTCGCGGTCATCAAGCAAGGAAATAACAGTCTTAAGGACGTCAGCATCTTCGGTGCCATCCCGAAGCCGGGTGAACCTGTCGTGCTGATCGCCAAAGACCGTCAGGAATTTTCATGTTTCATCATCAGAAAGGAAAACGATCAGTAAACCGTATTACTGTAATCAGTTTCCGCTTTCTTAACGGCATCTTCCAATGTCATGCCGTTAAAGTCCTGTGCAGGAAAGCATCTTCCGCTCTTACCGTCATCAACGAATAATCCGACAACGATACCCGGGATCGTGCTCTCAGGAGCATTAGGAGCGTTAGGTCCGCCGAGATCAGTCCTGCACCAGCCCGGATCCGTGAGGTTTATCATGACATCACTTCCGTTGATCTTGGAACCCATGTCTACCGTGATCTTATCAAGAGCCGCTTTGCTCGCGGAATATCCTGCCTGCTCAGGCTCGAGCCTGATGCCGCTCGTTGTATTAAGGACTCTTCCGAATCCCCTCTCTATCATCTTCGGAAGGAAGTGATAACAGATCATTGCAGGTGCGATGGTATTGATCTTGAAGCTGATCTCATAATCGGATACCGGAGTATCAAAATACTCAGTCCTGTATGCGATCTGAAGTCCCGCATTGTTAAGAACGAGATCTACCGTAACACCGAATGAATCGATCGTATCGAGCATAGTCTTAACGGCATCGAGATCAGATAATTCCGCTTCAACCTTCTTTACCTCAACGCCGAATGCCAAAGCTTCATCTGCGACCTCATCAAGGTTACTGATCTTACGTGCATGAAGGATAAGATTACAGCCCTGCTTTGCAAGGAATACCGCGCTTAACTTACCTATGCCTCTGCTCGCGCCCGTTACGAGCGCCCACTTACCTTTTACATCAACCATCTTTTTGCCCTCCGATGTTTTTTTGGAAGTCTAACACAAAGTATTTTTTATGTATTCCACCGTTTTTGCAAAACTGTCATTTTCGTGGCATTTAAAAGGCAGGCCGCAAAAACGACCTGCCCAATTATAAAGGGAATAGTGATGTAGATTATCAAAGTTTACCGAGCGCGTGCTTAGCCGCGATCATACCGAACGTGTAGCATCTTCCGAGTGAAAGACCGGTCTGGTGGAACGGGTAATCACTTCCGCCGTAGAAAGGTCCTCCGAGGTTACCTACACAGTATAGACCTTCGATAGGCGTACCGTCCTCGTGAAGTGCCTGGGCATTCTCATTCGTCATGACGCCCGATACTTCAGCTGATACACGGATGTGCTTTCTTGCACCCCAGAAAGGAGCCTTGCAGATCTTATGCATGTACTTGGAAGGCTTACCGTAATCACTGTCGTACTTCTTGTCACAAAGTTCGTTATATCTGTCGATGGAAGCCTTCATGTTCTCATACGGGATATCGAGTTCCTTGGCAAGTTCCTCAAGGGTATCGCAGCAATGAAGATCGATGAGGTTCTTGAATACGCCCTTAGGATTTTCTATCTCACCCGGCACGAAATTGATCATTACCTGCGGCGGGACCATTCCGTCAACGAACTCATCCTTTGGCCAGTTGACATAATCGCTGTCATAGACCGTCACGTACCATCCTTTGGAACCTTCGGCATGATCCTTGTCGAGCATGCTTCCCTTGTATGAAGGCTGATACTTAAGGATATTTCCCATATAGACGAATCCCGTATATTCATTCGTGAAACGCTCGCCGTTCATGTTAAGGTACAGGAACGGCTCCTCGAACATCAGTGCCGAATCGAAATCATGCATCATCTTCGTGTGACCCTGAGGCTCCATCTTGCCGCCTGCGGATATAGCGAGGATGTGACCGTCGCCGGTCTTATTCGACTGCTTCTTATCGAACTCGTCGATATCCGGACACCAGCGTTTTACCATTGACTTATTGTTGGTATAATCGCCCGTTGCAAGGATGACTGCCGTTGATGCATTGAACTGAATATACTTACCGTCAGGACCTTTTCCGATGACTCCCGTAACACGCTTGCCGTTCTTTATGAGCTTAACTGCAGGAGTCGAGAAAAATGTCTCGAGATTACTGTGCTTTTCCTGGATATTCGTAAGGATCTTACGAAGTGCAAAACCGACGTTCAATGGCTTCGGACCGATCCACGGAGCCCAGAAATAGCAGTGATCGTCACCGTAGTCATATGTGTTTCCGCGGTCGTTCCAGACACCCGTAAAATCTCCGCTCGTGCTCCTGAAGGCACAGAGCTTGTCACCGTCGTTCAGAAGCTTCGCGCAATCCGTATTGCTGTCGACCTTGCTTCCGTCACCGTACTCGGTTTCCTTGGTCATCCCTGCCCTGTTATAAAGCCACATCATGGCTTCCTCAGAGTGTTCCGCATAAGCACGGAGCTGCTTTGTGTCTGCCCTCCAGTCACAAAGACTGTTGGTATGATGTATCCACTTGGCGATACCGCCTTCCGTGGAACGCGACTTGATTATCGCAGATCCGCAGTTACCCTGCGATACGACATTCGATTCTTTCTGAAGTAAAGCGACCTTTGCTCCGTATTCAGCTGCAAATCCCGCTGCCGGAACACCTGATGCACCTGCACCCACGACTACGATATCAAAATCCCTTATTTCGCTCGGGGTAATATCTCCCAGTTCAACTGAAGAATCTGCGATCTCTTCAGCCGTTATATCCATATTTTGAAAACCCATAAAGGCATCCTCCTTTTTCACACCATAAAATTATAAGTCAATTTTGACTTTTTGCAAATTTTATCGAAAAAGTGATATGAATTTTTATCATTCCTCAGTCAAAGGAAAAACATACTTCAAGGACCTGGTATCGCTCTCAGGCTCCTCGCCTATATTCCATCCGGAAGATGTCGTCTCGATATAGTAATAATCTTCGCCTTCGTATTCAAAACTTAAGCCGTCATAACCTTCGCACTTGACACCGACAGCCATATGACCGTCAAGATACCAGATGTATATGACGTCATACCCGAGTTCCCTTAAAAGTCCCGCAAGAAGGATACTCGTATCTTCACAGTCACCGTTACCGTCATAAAGCGTCTCGATCGGGTATTTATAGTACTCTTCCGTTCCCCTTGTATCGCTGTCCAGTTCATAACGCATGTGCTGAACAAAGTTAATGGCTTCCTGAAGATACTGCTCCTTATCATAGCCATGCTCATCGCACTGCCTGATTATCTGATCGGCGATGTTCCTTAGAAGCTCGCGGTTATTCTCATCATTGACATACATGCTCATCTGACCGTCAAACGGGATCAGGAACCTGTCAAGGGACCTGTAGTAATCGTACATCTCTTTTTCGAGGTTCAGCATGACGATCATGTCATGAGCACCGTCATCGGAGCGCCAGGTGTATGTAAGTTCTTCTATCGTCGGATCTTCGGGTCTTATGTAATTCGGATGAAGGTTCTCTTCATCGACGACACGCTCCCGCTTTTCCTTTTTCACTTCGGATCTCGAGGTATCTGCACATCCCGTAAAAGCGATCATTCCGGCCGTCAAAAGACATCCGACTGCCGTCAGCTGCCTTGTTATCGTTGATCTTACGGAAAAATTTTTAATGTGCTTTCTCATAGAAAAAATTATACATCTTATGCAACGAGTCGAAGAGTGCAAGATTGGGGTTTTTTCGAGAAAAAATATGACAAATACCCCTTGACACGATATACCTCGCGTGGCATAGTATATCGCAGAAGGAGGTAATTCGGATGGATACTCAACTTAAACGTGGATTGCTGGACATATGTGTACTGGCAGCGATCAAAACAGAAGACTCCTACGGTTACAAGATCATCAAAGATATCAAACCGTACATGACTATCTCGGAGTCAACTCTTTACCCGATCCTCAGAAGGCTCGAGGAAGCTGGGCATCTCACGGTACAGTCTGTGGAGCATAACGGGAGACTTCGCAAGTACTACCACTTGACAGATGCAGGCAGAAAGAAACTCGAGGATTTCGCGGAAGAATGGAAAGAGGTCATGGGAATCTATGAGTATGTTACAAGAGAGGGCAACGACAATGACTAAGAGTGAATATTTGGAAAGTATCAAGGCCAAGCTCAACGGCCTACCGGAAAAAGACATTCAAAGCGCCGTCGAATATTATGAAGAGGCGATCGATGACAGGATCGAAGACGGACTTACCGAAGAGCAGGCGATCGAAGAAGTGGGAACTCCTGAGGAGATAGCAGAAAAGATCTTGATGGAATCCTCGATACCAAAGCTGATCACGGCTAAGGCAAAACCGAAGAGGGCTCTCAAAGGATGGGAGATCGCACTTATAATCATCTCCTCCCCTATCTGGATCTGGCTCGCGATTATAATGATGATCCTCTTCTTCGTAGTTATAATAGTGATATTCGCACTCATCGTATCACTCGGAAGCGTACTTGCAAGCTTCCTGATCGGAGGACTTGCAGGCATCGGAGCAGGAATCGTTCATCTGTTCAGCGGCTATGGCGTTAATGCCATCGCGGAGATCGGAGTTTCCGCTGTACTTGCAGGATTGGGAATGTTCATGATCATTCCGGTCAAGGAAGCGATCATGGGACTTTGGAAGCTCATCTTCAAGTTCATCAAATGGGTAAAGAAAAAGATAATCGGTAAGAAAAAGGATAGTGAGGTAGCATAACATGAAAACATTTACAAAGGTAATACTTATTACGGCAGGTTCACTCGTAGCAGTCGGACTTATCGCAACCGGCGCTGCAGCTGCGATGGGCGGAGGCATCACGAATGTATTTACAAACCAGGAGAAGTACGAAGAAGTCAAATTTGACTTTTCGGATGATGTAAATAACATAGTCATCAACGAATCCTCACATGATATCGAATTCAAAAGATCAGATGACAACCTGGTACACGTATCTGCCCATGATTCTGATCACTATAAGCATGATGTTAAGGTAGAAGGCGATACGCTTAAGATCGATGCCGACTCCAAAGTTGAGGTCCACATCGGTATAAATATTCAGCCTAAACCTATCAAGACCACGGTCTATCTTCCTGAGGAGCAGTACGATAAGCTCACCATCAAGGCATCCAGTTCAGATGTATTACTCCCTTCAGGCATTTCATTCGACAATGCCGAGGTAATTACATCAAGCGGAGACATCGCCTTCTCTTCCAATGTTTCCACAGACCTTAAGATCAAGGCATCAAGCGGTGATATTTCACTTAAGGATTGTGACAGTAAGACACTCTCCGTCAATACATCAAGCGGAAACATCGCTATCAAGGACGTTGATGACGCCGCAATGGATCTCGTCAGCAGCAGCGGAGATGTAAACATCACGAACTGCAAATTCAACAGCGTAAATGCCACGACAAGCTCAGGTTATATCACACTTGCAGATACAACAATAGAAAACATATTGTCACTCGAGGCATCAAGCGGTGACATCTCGCTTGTCCGCGTAAGCGCAGACAGCCTTAATTCCAAGACTACAAGCGGTGATTTCGATTTCAGTGAGCTTTCATTGACTTCTGACAGCAAGATCTCCACAAACAGCGGAGATGTATTCGGCAAAGGTTCCGTCGGATTCTTCGTCGATTCCGACACATCATCAGGTGACGTCGACGTCAATCAGGACAGAGACGGAGTCTATCTTAAAGTAACTACATCAAGCGGTGACATCACCATCAACTGACAGTCAACGATCGGATAAGGATAACGGATACATAAAAGGATTTTTGAAGCTATAGATCCCTTACAACAAAACAAGATCATTAAGACCTGTTTCACGGGTAAGGGATCTTATACTTCAAAACCGATCTGTCACTTCCCATCTGGGATCTTATAGCGGGCCTCTTCTTCCTTTTTCATACTCAGGATGTGCTGCCCTGTGATCCCGTTCGCGGGGCGGCATCATCTCATAAAGGAAGATATGTAATAAGGTTTAGATTATAGGAGACTATAAAATGAAAAAGCCCTTACAGATCATGAAAAAGGCAGGAGCAGTTCTCCTTGCTCTTACAGCATCATTTCTCGTCATAAGATGGACAGGGATCATCATTAATTCAACAACGCCTAAGGGCGGGATCAACGAATCGATGTACGTCGATATAAACGGGACCAAGCAGTGGATCAGTATCTACGGAGAAGATATAGATAACCCCGTTCTCCTCTACCTTCACGGAGGTCCGGGCTCTGCAACCAGCCCTGTGGATTATGCATTTACCCGTAAATGGAGCGACGTATATACGGTAGTTACCTGGGACCAAAGAAACTGTGCCATGAGTTATGACAAGGACTTAAAAGACCAGATCATCACTGCAGATACCATGATGGAAGACGGTAAGGAAATGACTGAATTCCTACTGGATCATCTGGACAAGGATAAGATCACATTACTCGGTCACTCATGGGGTTCTTTATACGGTGCGAACTTAGCTCTCACCTACCCTCAGTACTACGATGCCTTCATCGGTGCGGGACAGCTTATAGACCGCAAAGAAAACGAGAAGCGATTTGCCAAGGCTGCATCTTCCTTTGATAACGAAGATCCAAAATGCATTGAAGATCTTAAGACCATAAAGAGCTCATATGATCTCATCACGGATGATTACATGGAGGCTAAGACAGACCTTTTGGAGAGCAACGGCTATGGCGTGATGAAAGACGGGACAGACTATAATACGTTCACCGCCGTAATCTTTAACCCGTCATATTCTCTCAGGGACTACATTAGTTATTACGCACATATGAAAGGTACCGAAGAACAGTATGACAGGTTCTTAAATACCGAACTCGACCGCATGTCCATTATCGACAAGACCGACTATGAGGTTCCTTTCTATAACATAAACGGTGATCTGGATTACCAGACAAGCTATGACCTGGCATATGAATATTTTAAGGAAGTCAATGCTCCCAAGAAAGCCTTCTACACTTTGGAGGGCGGAACTCACGGACTGATGATGTCCAGATCAGAAGAGTTCTCGGATATCGTTCACGAGATCTCTAAGTTATCCGATAACAAGTAACAGAACGATCCGTAAATAAAAACAATATAACCTTCCCTATAATACCCGGCTGTCTTACCGATCTTACGGTAGGACAGTCTTTTTATCTCCCGAAAACAAAATGGATTTCCTCAGTACTTTAGTAATAGTTTATCCGTTGAAGAGTATTAAAAAATTGAAATATAATCTCATATATAGTTAATAAGAATACGGAGGCGGATTTATGGAACTTGCTTCGAAGATCAAGGAAAACGTCAATAAGGTAATTGTCGGAAAGGATAAGCAGATCGAGCAGTTATTGGTCGCACTCGTCGTCGGAGGCCATGTACTCCTCGAAGATGTACCGGGTACGGGAAAGACAAAGACTGCAAGGTCACTTGCCCAGTCACTGAACCTTGACTTCAAGAGAGTTCAGTTCACCATCGACCTTCTCCCTTCTGATCTTACGGGCATCAACTATTTCGACAGGAATCAGGACAAGTTCGTATTCAGGGAAGGACCAATCTTCACGAACATCCTTCTTGCAGACGAGATCAACAGAGCAACGGCAAGGACCCAGTCAAGCCTTCTCGAGTGTATGGAGGAAAAGCAGGTCACCGTTGACGGTCAGACACGCAAGCTCCCTCCTCCGTTCATGGTAATAGCTACACAGAACCCTATCGAATCACAGGGAACATTTCCTCTTCCTGAGGCTCAGCTCGACCGTTTCCTTCTCATGCTCTCCATGGATTATCCTACTCATGAAGAGAGCATCGATATCCTCAAGAGATTTGCAACATCAGATCCTCTGACAGATCTTCAGTCGGTAGCAGATCCTAATGAACTTATGCAGATGCAGGAAAAGGCCAAGCATGTTTATGTATCAGACTCACTTTATGATTATGCGGTCAAGATCGTTGAAGCAACAAGAAACGATCCTGACGTAAGGATCGGAGCAAGTCCTCGTGCTCTTCTCGCATATGTTTCAGCCTGCAAGGCTCTCGCTCTCTTAAGAGGCCGTGAGAACTGCGTACCTGATGACTTTAAAGAACTTGCAGTTCCGGTACTTGCACACAGGCTCACGATCCACTCATCAGGATCTGTCAATGCAAGCGGTCAGTATATGAGCAAGAGAGATCTTGCTGCTGTCATCATCAACCGTATCCTTGATACGGTTCCATGTCCGACGGAGGACTTTAATAAGTAATGCAGATAATTGTCTTTGTTGCGGTCATCCTCATATTTGTGGCGATCGAGCTTCTCTACTACAGAGAGCATGCCATGGACGACCTCGATCTCGACGTCAGCTTTTCCAAATCAGTGGCAAGCTACAACGAGGTGATCGAGATCATTGAAGTTGCGCAAAATAACAAAAGACTTCCTCTTCCCTTCCTTCTTCTCAAGTTTGAATCTCCTACAGCCGTTGAGTTTCTCGATATGACCAATACATCGGTCTCAGACCTTCTTTACAGAGAAGACATGCTCACGATGAAGGCACTATCAAAGCATACGAGAAAGATCAAGGCGCGCTGCGTTAAAAGAGGGTATTATTCTTTCCCGAGAGTAACCATCTCTTCAACAGATCTTCTTTTTATCGAAAAGCTCGGAAGAGAATTTCCCAACAATGCAAATCTTACTATCCTTCCGCAGCCGATACCTTCTTACGACATCAATACTCTTCTTTCCATAACGCTCAGCGATATCCAGCAGAAAAGGACCCTTCTTACAGATCCGTTCTCTTTTGCAGGCATCAGGGAATATCAGCCGTGGGATCCGATGAGATCCATCAACTGGACGGCATCCGCCAAGGCGGGAGAACTCATGGTAAACCAGCAGGCATCGACATCCACGAGGAAAGTCTCGGTATTCGTTAACCTTGAATACTATAACCCCAAAAAGTCCGGTTCCCTTCTGGAGAAATCCATAAGCCTTACATACTCTTACATCTGTGAGCTTGCTGAATCAGGTATCCAGATGTCTGTCTTCACTAACGGAAAAGATGCGGTCGATAACAGTACCACTTCCGCAATAGGAATAGCATCCGATATTTCCAAGATCGTGGTCGACCTTGGAAGGATCGACCTTACCAAGGAAGTTATGCCGTTTGACAAGTTCATCGAAGAAAACATCGATAATACTTCAGCAGGAGATTACGTAGTCGTTATCTCACCGAAGAACGATCTTCCGCTTCAAAATACCATCATCGAACTTAAGAGAAAAAGACCTTCCCTTCTTTGGGTAATGCCTGCATATAAGACGTCTCTTACTAACCCTGTCGAACCGGAGCTTTCCGATTCGTTCATGAGATGGGAGGTGCTCGGTCATGACTGATGAAAAGTCATACATGTTTAATCTCGACCGCATAATCCCTGATTTCATGCAGTCGGTCATCCTTTTCTTCTCGATCGTTGCGGTCTATACATTCCTCGCATGTGAGATACCGGTCATCTATATTGACTTTTTCTATACTGTCATCCCGCTCATACTTGTAGCGATACTAACCTTTGTAAGGAACATGAACCTTTCAAAGATACCGATGATCTGTGCACATCTTTTGGTCACGATAGCTTACGTGGTCATATCGATCACGCTGGGCCTTAACTCTGCTCCTTTGATCATCTACACGGTCTTTGCATCTGTCGCACTTATGGTTTTTTCGATAAGACAAAGGATATCCGTTAAGGATGCGAACAAGACCAAGAGGTTTAAAGAGACATTTCTTATCCTCATAGCTGTTCAGGGGATCGCGTTGCTGTTCCTTTACATGGCTAAGCAAGAAGTCAAGGTCTCACAGATGCTGTGGTGCATCCTTATAAGCATAAGTATGTTTACCATCTCAAGACAGCTTACTGTTTTCGAGGATAAGTACACGCATACTGCAGCTTCCTCATCACAAAGAGCATCGGAAGTCGAGAAACAGAACACCAAGACAGTTCTTATCCTTTCTGTTGTCCTTATCCTCGCACTTATAAGTCTCGTCGTCTTCCCGTTCGAGGCTGTAGCTTCGATGGTAATACTCTTCTTCCGTAAGATATTCCATTTCCTTTTGAACAGATTTTTCAGGTCAACTGAGATTCCGGATCTTGACAAGGTCGAGAAACAGGAAGAACCGGACTGGGGCGAACAGGCAGGCGACTTACCTCAATATCTCAACGTCATGTTCTTCGTAGTCATAGGCATCATCGTACTTCTCGGATTACTCTATGTCATAAGACTTGTGATGAATTCCTTCTCCAACTTCGAAAAGAGTGAGAAAAAGGTCATCGGCGACGGGATCGTAACTGACATCATCGAGAAAGTCCAGAAGAAAAAGGCAGAAGGAAACAGACATTTAGACTTCGGAAGCGGATACGAATACAAGATCCGTAAGAGGTATTATTCCAAAGTCAGCAAAGCGATCAAGCATGGTCTTCCGATCGATAATGCATCTTCGCCGAACGAGATAAAGGGTGTCCTCATTGACTCGGGTGACGAAGAGATCAACGAATTGACAAGAGAATATGAGAAAGTCCGTTACGGTCAAAATAGCAATTGACATAAGAGCGTCGAAGCGTATAATTCATTCAGACACGGGTGCTTGTAATTACAGGCTGAGATAAAGGTAATGACCTTTGAACCGCACCTGATTTGGATAATGCCAACGTAGGGACGACTTATTATCAAGGTTAACCGGGAAGTTTCCAAATCAGGAAACTTCCTTTTTGTTTGCTTTTGAAACGGAGGTGACCTGATGGTAAGAGTAAACGGAGAAAACAAAGAGATAGCCGGAATGAGCGTTGCTCAGTATCTTAGAGAGAACGGCTATGATCTTAAGTTTGTAGCAGTCGAGATCAACGAGGAGATCGCACCGAAGGCGACCCTTGAAGACAGGATCATCGCTGATAACGACGTGATCGAGATCGTTAATTTCGTAGGAGGAGGCTGATGATACCTTCCAAAGAAGAAATGAGAGCTGCCCTGACCTGCAGAGTCGGAGAAGATATCACGGCAAAACTGGAATCTTCCACTGTCGCAATATTAGGTCTCGGAGGACTAGGTTCGAATGTCAGCATAGCCCTTGCAAGAGCAGGCGTAGGACATCTGGTGATCGCAGACTTTGACAGCGTGGATATGACTAATCTTAACAGACAGCAATATAAGGTAAGTCAGCTCGGAACCAAAAAGACCGAAGCAATCAAAGCCAATCTTCTGGAGATCTCACCTTACCTTAAGATCGACGCTTATGACGTTAAGGTAAATGAAGATAACATTTTCGAGATCTGCAAAGATGCCGATGTGATCTGTGAGGCATTCGACAAGGCAGAAAACAAAGCGATGCTCGTTAATTATGTTCTCGAGAACATGCCGGATAAATACATCGTATCCGCTTCGGGAATGGCAGGGTTCGGAAGCATGAACGAGATAAAGACACGTAAGATAACCGACAGGTTCTTTCTGTGCGGAGACGGAAAAAGCGACGTCAACGACGGCATCGGACTTGTATCGGCGAGAGTAATGGGCTGCGCAGCCCATGAGGCACATACAATATTAAGGATATTAACAGGAGAAACACATGAATGACGATAAACTTATAATCGGCGGCAAGGAATTCACATCAAGATTCATCCTCGGCTCGGGTAAATATTCCATCAAGCTCATCGAAGCTGCAGTTAAGGATGCAGGTGCTCAGATGGTAACGGTAGCCGTTCGCCGCGCTAACACAACAGAGAAAGAAAACATCATAGACTACATCCCTAAGGATGTTACACTGATCCCGAACACCAGCGGTGCAAGATCGGCAGAAGAAGCCGTAAGGATCGCACGACTTGCACGTGAGCTCGGATGCGGCAACTTCGTAAAGATCGAGATCATGAAGGATACCAAATATCTCCTCCCTGATAACTATGAGACCATCAAGGCAACTGAGATACTTGCCAATGAAGGCTTTGTCGTAATGCCTTATATGTATCCGGATCTTAATGTTGCAAGGACTCTTAAGGATGCAGGTGCGGCAACCATCATGCCGCTCGGTGCTCCTATCGGTTCCAACTGCGGACTTGCAACAAAGACATTCATCCAGATCCTCATCGACGAGATCGATCTTCCTGTCATCGTAGATGCAGGTATCGGTAAGCCTTCACAGGCATGTGAGGCAATGGAGATGGGTGCAGCTGCCATCATGGCAAACACGGCTCTTGCAACTGCAGGAGATCTGACACTCATGGCTTCTGCATTTAAGGATGCGATCAACGCAGGACGTAAGGCATATCTTGCAGGCCTTGGAAGAGTACTTACAAGAGGCGCTTCCGCTTCTGACCCGCTCACGGGATTCCTCAGGAATTAAGAGGCGTTCAAGATGGAAAACAACTATTTTATCGATTCTGAATTCTTATCCAAAGAAGCACTCGAGCGCAAGCATCGTCTCGAGAACGATCCGTCATCCAGGACCAACCATATGGAATATATGGAAGGAATGGAGAAGATCGATTCTGACATCTGCTCCAAGGTCATTTCCCAGATGGATTCATATGACTACAGCAAATATACGTGCAGAGACGTCATGGCAGCTCTCGAGCATGAGACATGCACCATAGAAGACTTTAAGGCTCTCCTCTCACCTGCTGCCGAGCCGTTCCTAGAGAAGATGGCTGAAAAGGCAAGACTTGAGACATCGAAGCACTTCGGAAATACTGTCTATATATTCACGCCGCTCTATATAGCGAACTACTGTGAGAACTACTGCGTTTACTGCGGTTTCAACTGCTATAACCACATAAGGCGCATGAAGCTCAACATGGAGCAGATCGAGCACGAGATGAAGGTCATCGCCGAAAGCGGCATGGAGGAGATCTTGATCCTCACGGGTGAAAGCCGCGCTCAAAGCGATGTCAAATACATCGGAGAAGCATGTAAGCTCGCCCGCAAATACTTCCGTCTCGTAGGTCTTGAAGTATATCCGGTAAACACTGACGAATATAAGTATCTTCACGAATGCGGTGCTGACTATGTCACCGTCTTCCAGGAGACCTACGACAGAGAAAAGTATGAAAAGCTCCATCTCATGGGTCATAAGCGCGTATGGCCATACAGGTTCGACGCTCAGGAAAGAGCACTCATGGGAGGTATGAGAGGCGTTGCTTTCTCTGCCCTTCTCGGCCTGTCGGACTTCCGTAAGGATGCACTCGCAAGTGCCCTTCACGTTTACTATCTGCAGCGTAAATATCCTCATGCAGAGATGTCGCTTTCATGCCCGAGACTTAGACCAATCATCAATAATGACAAGATCGATCCACTGGACGTTCACGAGACTCAGCTTTGCCAGGTACTTTGCGCCTACAGGATCTTCCTTCCGTTTGTCGGAATAACGGTCTCATCCAGAGAAAGCGCCAAATTCCGTAACGGCATCGTCAAGATCGCCGCTACCAAGGTATCCGCAGGTGTCTCTACGGGCATCGGCGACCATGAGAGCAAATACGAAGGAAAGGAGTCCGACAAGGTTGGCGACGAGCAGTTTGAGATCGAAGATTCGAGAAGCCTTAAGTCTATGTATAACGATATAACGGACGAAGGCCTGCAGCCTGTCTTGAACGATTACCTTTATGTCTGATATCATCTGCGTCACAAACCGTAAGCTCGTCGAAGGGAGTTTCCTTCAAAGGATAGAGGAGATCTGCAAATGCGATCCCCGCGCCATCATCCTTCGCGAAAAGGATCTTCCGGAGGATGAATACATGAAGCTTGCTTCTGACGTTAAGAGCATCTGCGACGGCTACGGCGTTACCTTCATATCGAACACCTATGCTTTCGGAGAAAATATCCATCTTCCTTTGAATATCTTTTCTCGAAAAAATGGTAAGATGTTCGGGACGTCCGTCCACTCAGTGGAAGACGCCTTGAAAGCTTACGAGCTTGGAGCAGATTATGTACTCGCTGGACACGTTTTCGAGACGGATTGTAAGAAGGGGCTTCCCGGAAGAGGCCTCGAGTTCATTAGAAACGTGTCGGACGCCATATCGATACCCGTCTATGCGATAGGAGGTATCACGCCCGATAACTATAAGGATGTAATAGCATCGGGAGCAAAGGGCGCAGCCATAATGAGCAGCGCTATGACATGCAAAAACGTTCGGGATTACTTCTCGGCTTTTTGATATACGGCGGCACACCGGGGGCACCACCTTGTGTCGCATAAGAAAACATAATGCGGAGGAAACTATGGAAGCATTATTGATCGGGAAATATCCCGAAGGCGCCGGAACCTCTTATGATACGGGTCCCGTGCGTCATATTGACAAGAATCTATATTACGGAGGTAAAGTATCATGAGAGAATACACAACACAGATGGACGCCGCTAAGCGCGGTATCATCACGCCTGAGATGAAGGCAGTCGCAAAGAAGGAGTACAGGACCGAGGAAGAGATCAGAGATCTCGTAGCAAAAGGTCAGGTCGCTATCTGCGCCAACAAGCTCCACACATGCATCGACCCTAACGGAGTCGGTTCCATGTTAAAGACAAAGATCAACGTTAACCTCGGTGTTTCCCGTGACTGTAAGGACTACGACATCGAGATGAAGAAAGTCATGGCAGCTGTAGAGATGGGTGCAGAAGCTATCATGGACCTCTCATCCCACGGAAACACTCAGCCGTTCAGACAAAAGCTCACATCCGAGTGTCCTGCCATGATCGGTACGGTTCCTGTATATGACAGCGTCATCCACTATCAAAGAGATCTTGCAACACTTACGGCAAAAGACCTTATCGACGTTGTAAGACTTCACGCTCAGGATGGTGTAGACTTCGTTACACTTCACTGCGGTATCACAAGAAAGACCATAGAGCAGATCAAGAAGCACAAGAGAAAGATGAACATCGTTTCCCGTGGCGGTTCCCTCATCTTCGCATGGATGTGCATGACAGGAGAAGAGAATCCTTTCTATGAGTATTACGATGAGATCCTGGACATCTGCCGCGAATATGACGTAACTATCTCCCTCGGTGACGCTTGCCGTCCGGGCTGCCTCGCAGACTCGACTGACGTATGCCAGATCGAAGAGCTCGTAAGACTTGCAGAGCTTACAAAGCGTGCATGGGCAAAGGACGTTCAGGTAATGATCGAAGGTCCTGGACACATGGCTATGGACGAGATCGAAGCAAACATGAAGATCCAGCAGAAGATGTGCATGGGTGCACCTTTCTATGTTCTCGGACCTCTCGTAACGGATATCGCTCCGGGTTATGACCACATTACTTCCGCTATCGGCGGTGCCATAGCAGCAGCTTCAGGTGCAGCTTTCCTTTGCTACGTTACTCCTGCCGAGCACCTGGCTCTTCCTAATGTCGACGATGTTAAGCAGGGTATCATCGCTTCAAGGATCGCAGCTCATGCAGCCGATATCGCGAAGAAGATCCCTCACGCAAGAGACCTCGATGACCAGATGGCTGAAGCAAGAAGAACATTCGACTGGGATAAGCAGTGGGAGCTCTCCATCGATCCTGAGACAGCAAAGGCTATCCGTGACGACCGTGCTCCTGAGCATGATGACACTTGTTCCATGTGCGGTAAGTTCTGTGCCGTAAGAAGCATGAACAAGGCACTTAACGGCGAATATATCGATATTCTCTGATAAGACAGATCATTAAGATAACCATAGCCGTTCACCTTGGATCTCCTTCAAGGTGAACGGTTCTTTTTTGATTCTTTGATACCGCCCGACAGCAAAATCTGCAGATTTTCTGCCGATTTTTGCACTTTAATGCAACCTTCGATTCTGTTATCATATCCCTGTATTATTATTAAAATGAGAAATCAAATGGAATGCAGAGGTTTTTACAAATGAAGATCTGGAACAAGTTTTTAACTCTTTTATTGTCAGTAGTCTTCCTCTTGGCTGTAGTTCCTTCAAGGGATACGAGAGCGGATGATGCTAATTTCTGGAACAGCCTGTCGACCAGGTACTACTATGAGAGGCTCAATGCCGATCAGCAGGCGCTTTACAATTCACTTTCCAACAAGTGCTACAGCATCCTTAACGGATCAGAGACCGATCCTGATCTCAAGATCGATGTTTCGAATCTTGACTTAAGCGCTAGGGAGATCTCCGACATATTGGTATTTTTTGAGTCGGATAATCCACAGTACTATTTCATGATCCCAAGCTTTTCATATTACAAGAACAGGCTTACCGGAAAAGTGGTTGCCATCACCAACTACATGTATGACGAATTCGCAGACGGCTCCTACCGTTCTTCAACAACGAATTCTCTTAAGAATACGATCAACAGCTGGACGAGTGCTATCGCACAGAAAGCCGCTTCGGCATATGATGTAGACATAGAGACGGCTGCTGCTGATTATCTGTGCTCCAAGACTGTTTATGATCTTAACGCACAGTTCGACCAGTCACCTGTAAGCGCAATGCTCAACGGAAGGACTGTCTGTGCCGGCTATTCGAGGACTTTTGCACTCCTCATGAACTATTTCAATATCAATACCGTATGCGTAGCATCGGAAAACCACATGTGGAACGTAATAAACCTCCACGGTTACTGGTATTGCCTTGATCTGACAAACGATGACAGGGGCAGCCGTGCGGGTCACGACATCTATAACGTTACATACGCCAATATGTCAAGGCTTTCCAGTGACTATACTTCGATCACCGATCTTCAGAGACGTCTTATGCCTTCGACAGATTATCAGAACGGATTACTTATCAAGCAAGCAGGCGGAGCTTACTTCAATTACGGCGGAAACACATACTTCGTCATTGACATTGATTCGGCTCTTTGTAAGAAGATCGCAGGTAACGGCGAGAATGTAAGTTCCATCCCGATAGCCGATGATGTAAGCATGAAGGTCGTCAATACGCCTCCGACCATCCACACAAGTTCCGGAAATCCGAAGGATGATATCAGAGCATTCGTTGACAGACTCTATACCGAGGTCCTCGGAAGAGATTCGGAAGAAGACGGTGCAAATTACTGGACAAACAGGCTTTATCGCTTCGAGATAAGCGGTGCCCAGGTTGCATTCGAATTCATCTTCTCCACGGAATTCAATAACAAGAGCGTATCCGATGCCAAGTTCGTCGAGATCCTTTACAGAGCATTCTTCAACCGTGAATTTGACTATTCCGGTATGGACTACTGGGTATCCCAGCTCAACAAGGGCGTATCCAGAATGAACGTTGCATACGGATTCATCTATTCACAGGAGTGGGCTGATATCTGTGCAACATACGGTATCGTCTCAGGTGGTACTACAACACCTAACGTCATCATCGCTCCTTCTGAAGCTACTAACTCATTTGTTGAGCGTCTCTATACAACAGCTCTCGGAAGAACATTCGATGCTGACGGACGTAACTACTGGGCAGGCAGACTTGCAAACTTCGACCTCACAGGTGAAGGCGCAGGCGTAGAATTCTTCTTAAGCCCTGAGTTCGCAGGATTGAACCTCAGTGATGACGAGTTCGTAGAAAGACTTTATAAGACATTCATGGATCGTGACAGCGATGCAGACGGAAAGAACTTCTGGCTGAATCAGCTCAGATCCGGCAAGTCAAGAAAAGATGTCGTATACGGATTCACCAGAAGCTCAGAGTTCGTCGACAGATGCGTAGAAGCAAGGATCAAGCCTTACTGATCCTCGCCTTCAGCCGACTCATAAGATTCAAGTGAGTCGAGCTGATATACACGAACGTAATCAACGCGCATCTGCGCACGTTCATCAAAAACAGTAGAATCATCAGGATCTCCCGGCCAATCGCCGCCGACTGCTACATTCAAAGTGAAGTAGAAAGCGTTGTCGAATGGGGCCGGGAATTCTTTTTCTACGCCGAGTTTCGTGGTACAGTACCAGTCGCTCGTCTCGTAGAACTTCTCCCCGTCTATATAGAAAGCGATCTTGTCAGGAAGATATTCACAGCCGTAAATATGATAGTCGGACGAGAACTTGCCGGAAGACAAAGTATAGCTGCCCTGTGAATACTCATGCGGAAGTCCGTAGTGGAGCGTTCCGAAAGTGGTATTTTCCATTCCTCCGACAACTTCCATGATATCTATCTCACCTGACAAAGGCCATCCGCCGTAAGCATTCGTAGAAGGCATCATCCAGAAAGCAGGCAGGAATCCCTGTCCTTCAGGCACCTTGATCCTGGCCTCGAAGTATCCGTACTTGAAGCTTGCCTTCATATAAGAGTTGATCCTTCCCGACGTATAGGTGACCTTCCCCTTGTCGTCTTCTTCCTTGAGAGGCTGGATAACGAGGTCACCGTTTTCGAGATATATGTTCTCAGGAGTATTTACATACTTCTGAAGCTCATTATTTACAAAGCCCTTAGGGTGAGTCTCCACAAGCCAGTTATCCTTGCTTAATTCCTCCCCGTCGAATTCATCGGACCATACGAAGTGATAACCTTCAGGTATGACCGCGTCGGAAGGTACCTCCCCGTAAGGCTCCTTGATATTCGTATATGTCGGTGCCGTACTCTCGGTAGGAGCCGTTGTCTCCTTGACCGTGGTCTCGGTCGTTGTCTCTTCCGTAGCTTCTGTCGTAGTCTCGGCGGTCTCTGTTGCTTCAGTCGTCGTATCGGAAGCTGACTCAGACGCCGTTGTCTCCGAAGTCTTCTCGGCGCAGGATGCGAGCATTGAAAGCGTAAGTACCGGAACGATTATCCACTTGAGTTTTTTCATAGGTTGTCTCCTCTTTTATCCTTGTAGGCATTCTTGTATTTTGTCAGAGGCAATGATAACTGACTTTCATACCTCTCGAAAACGTTCACGACCAGTGCTCTCGTTTCTCCCTGATAGCCGTCCACCAGAACATAATCTCCAATCTGAACCGTCTTATCATCGCAAAGATAATCATAGGTCCTTCTGGAGTGTTCAAACTTGACTGCTACAAATCTGTATTTCTTTCCTTTTTTTGCCTTGGTTCCCGGGGGCGTAGGAGCACTTACCGTATACTTATCGGTCTTGATCCTGCCCATCGGCATGTCATCCATCAAAAACGTCGTAACGCCTGTGGCTACGTCATATGTAACATTGTTAAATATGATCTTCTCGGAATGTCCGTAGATCTCATAGGAGCTTTGAGGCGCTGTTCTGACCATGAGCTTGGACTTCAGTGAACAGTAGTCTGCCTGAGGTATGACCACAAGTATCTTCGGCGGCTCATCCTTGTCCTTATAGCACTTCAAAGGGGTTGCCTCGAGAAGAAGTGAACCGTCCGGGAACGGTGCGATCCTGATCATCGCCTTCCTCGGACCGATACCGAGCCATAATGCCCACGAAGGTCTTACGAATTCAGCCTTACTGTCGTGGACCTTATACCTGTCCCTTACCTTCTCCATTTCCTTTTGAACGGAACTGTAGACTACCGTGTCACCGTAATGAGCATTCTCCTTTATCCTCTTGGAGATCGCATATTCAGCCTGAAGATAGTATGCATACGCGGTCTCGAGATCTTCCTCACAGCCGATGCCGTAGTGGTAACAGTTACCCATTCGAAGCGCTGCATCCGCGAAGTTATTGTCATACTTCTCATATCTGAAAAGATCGAAATTCTGATTATAGACCTGCCAGTACAGTTCATTGGCGATCTTGTCGTTTTGGGCCACACAAAGGCCCCTGTTGAACATATCGCCGAGCTTGAAGGTACTTTCATAGTATCCGCCCGCGTAACCGATACTGAAGTATTTGAACGCCTCATCGTACTGCGGGACACCGTTATTGCAACGTCCGTAATAGTAGATATATCCGAGAGTATTGGCCGCTTGTGCAGAACCAGTCATCGCATAGTATTTATGGAAAGCTTCCCTCGCCTTGTAAAAATCCTGACGATAGAGCTTGTTACCCGAATAGTAGCAATAACCCCTTGTCTTTATGGCCTCGGGATCATCCTTGGCACAGAGCTGTTCAAGGGCGAACTTGTATTTCTTCATGGAAGCTTCGCTTTCCTTGCAGATCTCATCAGCATCAGTTTTGGCAAGGAGCTTACCGTACACTTCATCTGCTATGATCCCCTCATTAAGGAAATCCTCGAGCACCGTTTCATTGTATTCTATAAGAGATATAAGACTTGAAAGGTCGACCGTATGAGGCGATTCAAGAAGATTGGAAAGGATATGCGAAGAAAACTCACAGACATATTCCAATATGTCGTTCTCATCAAAATGATCGCTCTCCTCGGGAAAATCCATGATGTCATAATAGAAACTGCAAAGACCGTGATAGTAACACGCAATGGCATCGAGATCCGGAGCTACCAGGATGCTCTTTATGCCTCCCAGAAGGTCCTTTGCCTTAAGTTTATATCTGCTCTTTGGTGAGATATCACCAAGGATGCATGAACCTTCAGTCAGAGCACGAAGATCGATCTGACCGCTGATGAGGGACTTGACCTTCGTTCCGCTGATCTCTTTTACCTTAAGGAACTTAAGATCATCCTCAGGCAAGTCAAATACGTCAGGGAAAAGGAAATTTCTGTCTCTTAACACGACTTTCCATGAATCGCCGTTTTTCTGGACCGCAACTCCGATCCTGCCTGATGACAGGATCTTGACGGCACTGCCGCTCATCGGATCATTCATAATTTGCCCTCACATGATCTGCTTTAATAGGAAAATTATACCACTGTTGATATTTTTTTAGGAAATGTTAGGGTACAATACTGTTATTGGGGGTAATATTATGTCAGTTTTGAAAAAAGTATTAAAGGTTCTCGCCGTGATACTTATCATCATGGTGGTCATTGTTGTTGGTTATCTTGCTTACGTATTCATTTCCTATCACAGGATCCCGGATTATAAGGACCTTACGATAGATAAACGCGGTGAAGTCATCGAGAAGATGGAGACCGATACCACCTATTCCATAATGTCATACAACATCGGCTTCGGTGCATATACGGCAGACTACAGTTTCTTCATGGACGGCGGCGAATATTCATGGGCAAAGTCTGAAGAAGAACTCAAGTCCAACATCAAGGGGATCGGTGAAGATATAAAGAAAGTATCACCTGATATCGTGATCTTGCAGGAAGTCGATCTGAACGGAACAAGAACTTATCACTATAACGAAGTTGAAGCACTTGAGAAGGATCTCGGATACGGAAACTACGTTTTCTCACAGAACTTCGACTCACCGTTCCTGTTCTATCCTCTTACACAGCCACACGGCAAGAATCAGTCAGGACTTCTGACCGGCTCATCCCAGTCATTCACCTCTTCACTCAGAAGAAGTCTTCCGATATCAACATCAGTAAAGAAGATCGTTGACCTCGACCGCTGCTACTCCATCACCAGGATCCCTGTCGAAAACGGCAAGGAACTGTGCGTGTTCGATGTTCATCTGTCAGCTTACGGAAGTGACGCATCTGTTCGTGAAGGACAGCTCTCGATGCTCACATCAGATATCAAAAAGGAAGTTGAAGTCGGCAACTACGTTATCTGCGGCGGCGACTTTAACCACAACTTAAGAGGCGGAAATGACAGCGATGTTCCTGATTGGGCTCAGCCATTCCCTAAGGAGATCCTTCCTGAAGGAACACATCTCGGATTTGATGTATGTGATGACGTTGATATAGAACACAACACATGCAGAAACTCCGACATCGCTTGGATCCCGGGCACGACATTTACGGTTCTTGCAGACGGTTTCATCGTATCCGACAACGTAAAGGTCGTTAAGTATCAGTCATTGAACTGGGACTTCCAGCGCTCTGACCACGATCCTATATACATGGAGTTTGAGCTTCTTAACGAAGAATGATCTTCAGTTTAAAAGATAATCCTTAAGTTCATTGCAGTTATCTGCAAGTCTTGTCGCACCGTTGCGGATCAGGAAGTCTTTACTCCTGTAACCCCATGTTACGCCGACAAACGATGTTTTCGAATAGACAGACATCAATATATCCACATCGGAATCGCCGATGCAGACCGTATCTTCAGGTCCTGCCTTCAAAGCTTCCATTACTTCGTTAACAAGAACCGGATCAGGCTTATGAGGTATCCCTTCCCTGTGACCGCGAACGATATCGACAAGGCCCGGGAAGAAATGGTCGATGAGCTTTATTGACGGCGGATCGGATTTATTCGTTACCACGGCGATCTTTACGCCGTGTTCTTTAAGAGTCTTAAAAAGATCGACGATCCCGTCATACGGATATGTATTATCGATGCAATGCTCGTTATAGTATCTTCTGTAGTTATCAAGGACCAGCTCACGAGTCTTCTCGTCACTATCGGGAAGGCAGCGTTCGATGAGCTTACGGGCTCCGTTACCTACCCTGCTTCTAACAAGCTCCGTATCGAGCCTTTGAAGTCCGGACATTGAAAGAGCCTCATTTAATGACACGGCAAGCTGTTCGATCGTATAAAGGATCGTTCCGTCCAGATCGAAAACGGCGAGCTTATACATATCAGTTCTCCATCTTCCAGATCTCGCAGGAATACGGCTTAAGGACTGAACCGCCTCCGAAATCATGTTTTGTTCCGCTTAAAAGCTCATCTGCCATGCCGCAGCCCGCATCAAAATGCGCGGTATACTCATAATCAGCTGCATTTATGGCAACAAGTATCCTCTCATTTCCGTCATTTCTCTCGAAAATACACTGATGATTTGTAAGAACGACGGAACGGAATGAACCGTAACTGAGAGCGCTGTGCTCCCTCTTGATCTTGGCAAGCTTACTTATATGATCCGTCAGATCGTTCCACAAAGGCTTATCAAAGCACGCACGAAGTGCAGGGTCACCTTCCTCTTTGCGAGCCGTAGCGCCCCACTCAGATCCGTAATAAACGCAAGGGAATCCCGGCATCGTAAACGCGAGAGTATAGATAAGCGGAAGATGAGAAGGATTATTAAGATTGGAAGCGATCCTCGTCACATCATGATTATCCACAAAGCTCATCAGATGAAGTCCCCTAAACCAGCTCCAGTTCTCAGGACCGAACTGCTGGATCAAGGTATTTATGATCTCGAACATATTCATGCAGTTGAATGAACTGAAAAGGCCTTTGTAGCACGCATAGTTAGTGCAGGAATGGCACATCTCGCCGTTTACCCACTGCTTATAATCTCCGTGCAGGAGTTCTCCCAGGAGTAAGAATTCAGGCTTAAGTTCACCCGTAAACCAGCGGAGCCTTTTAAGGAAATCCCTGTCAAGGCAGTATGCAACGTCGAGCCTTAATCCGTCGATATCAAATTCATCGACCCAGTATCTTACTTTGTCGAGTATATGTGAGATGACTTCCTCATTACGAAGGTTCAGCTTAACAAGGTCATAGTTACCTTCCCAGCCTTCATACCAAAGTCCGTCATTGTAATTTGAATTACCGTCGAAAGAGATGTGGAACCAATCCTTGTACGGAGAATCCCAGCGTTTCTGAAGAACATCCTGAAACGCCCAGAAACCTCTTCCCACATGATTGAAGACACCGTCCAGGACAACCTTGATACCTGCCTTATGAAGTGCTTTCGTTACCTTCTTAAAATCTTCGTTCGTACCGAGTCTCTTGTCAATAAGTCCATAGTCTCTCGTATTATATCCGTGAGTATCGGACTCGAATACGGGAGAGAAATAAACTGCGTTGATATTCAGTTTTTGAAGATGCGGTATCCAGTCTATGACCTTTAAGATCCTGTGAGTCAGGATACCGTCATTCTCGAACGGTGCTCCGCAAAACCCAAGCGGATATATCTGATAAAAGACTGCTGATTCAAACCACATTTTTATAAGCCTCTTTCCTTAAGATTACTAACAAGTTTCACATAGAATTCTCTGACGTCAAATCCCGGTATATCCTCACGGTTCAGATCGATCATGTCACCATGAGAGATACCGCGTCTTCCCTTGCATGTAAGGAATGTATAATCCTCACCCCAGTGAAATGAAGGCTCACCAACAAGACCGTCATTAGGTCCGTCAAAATACTTAACGAGATAGAAACTCATGTTAAGCGGGAAAGCGCCGTTTATCGCATATCTCATCCTGGAACCGACACTTTGCGTATAGATACCGTGAGCCTTGTAATCAAACTTATCTGCTATCTCTGAGATTTCCTTACACTTGGTAGCAGTAAGATCGCCCGTCGCAGCGAGGAAATCAGGAGATTTATCGCCGAGAGCCTTAAGCGACTTATTATAGGCAGCAGCAACAGCGATCTTACTCTTCTCCGGAGCTTTGTTCAAAAGATACTCCGCGAATTCACAACCCCTGTGAGGAGTGTTGATCGTCGTAACGGAAGCAATGTACTTGGAGATATCCGTCGTGGCGATAGCGTATTTGATATCAAGTCCGCCCTTGGAATGAGCAATGACATTGACCTTGCCGCAGCCTGTCTCTTCGACTACCTGACGGACTCTCTCTGCAAGTTTAGCCGCACTCTTATCGACTGTCTCTGCCGACTCATGATTACCGTAGTAGATCGTAGCACCGTTAAGTTCGAGTTCCCTCGGGATCCTTCCCCAGTAGTTGAATCTCTTAAAGTCCCTGAAGAAGATTCCGTGTATCATCAGGATCGGATATTTGGTCTTACAGATCTGCTGATCTTTTCTCTCCGCATCAGTCTTGATCTTTGTCGTCTCAAGAAAATACTCAAAAAGGCTCGTCTTGATGATGAAGAACAGTGCAATTAGATGAGCGACCGGTATCATACCGACAAGTATTCCGATGAGCTTAAGCTTCCACTTCATCTGTTTGGACGTAAGGTATACCATAATTATTCCCGTCCAGAAGATTATGTTCTCGACAACGATGATGCCTACCGGAATACCCCATAATTCAGTAAATGTATACTCGATACCGTAATACATAAGGACATTCAGGAAGAATGCCACGCAAATGGCCACAGAAACCCAGAAAAATATCAGAAGACCGCTTCCGAATCCCAGGATATTAAGTCTTGGTCCATACTTAACTTTGATCTTTTTCTTATCTGACATATCATATCCCCCATGTGATCTTATCACGCCACTATTTTATACCCTTATGTCATTAATTCAATCTGATAAAGGGCAAAACTACAGAATGCATACCATAATGTATTCTTCGTCATTCTCATCTACTGTCTTAAATCCCACTTTCTCATACATCTTTACCGCATAATTTGCCTTCTGCACGGCAAGCGAAGCCTTCTTATAACCTTCCTTCTTAAGAAGCCCGAGCATGCTTCTCATAAGTTCAGTTCCGATCCCGTGACCTCTGTATTCCTTAAGAAGAGATATCGCGAACGAAGGTGTATCATCATCGATATGACCGTAATCACTCATGATCCTTACCCACACGGCACCGACGATCTTGTCACCGAACTGCGCCACCAGACAGTGATCGTCCTTTTTCTTACCGAAGTTCTCCGTGTAAACACGCAAAGCAGGATCTTCTATTATGCTTCTTGGCGGAGCTTCAACACCTTCAGGAATAAAGATAGCCTCATATAAAAATGTATCGAGCTCTCCTTCTTCATCAGCCTTAAGTTCACGTATTAGATAATCATTTTGCTTCATTTAATAACTCCGAAATAACCATTCTCTCTTTGCTGCTCTGCGGCCTGTTCCTTCTCGAGCTTATCTCTCTTAATGAACCTGTAGGCAAAAAAGCCGAGTATTCCGGAACCGATGAGACAGATACCTGCAAGTATTGGCATTACAAATATCGATGAATAGTTATTTGTTATATAGTAAGGAACGAGTCTTGAGGAAGGAACACCTGCCCTTGTAAGATAGTCTCTTGTATACTGCTCCATGTCTTTGCTCATGGGCATCGCAAAGCCGTCAACGTGATAGGTCTTCTCGCTAAGGTCACCCGTATATCTTACATAATCGATGGTCTTATCGGAGATCTCATCACAAAGCTTACTGTTATATTCACCGTTTACTCCGACAACGATCACCTGATCAACGACGGAATACTCATCATCCCAGTCGAAATTAACGACAGTATAATAATTCTGAGTAACTGCATCAGTAGTCTTGGTACAGCAACATCCGGCCATGGTATTGACCTCACCGATAACGTGCGTATTTCTCTTTATCTTTCTGAAATCACAATCCGGAGAATTTATGATGACAGGTTCCTTAAATGCATTAAAGAGCATTGGAAGAGAAAAACACAAGAGCATTATCGCAGCAACCAAAGACATAACTGCACCGTATATAAAAGCGACCTTCTTACGACCTGCTATTAAAAACCAAAGCATAATTATTTCCTCACTTCACTTAGATATCGATATTTAATCTTCAAAACACTCAATAAGCTTAGTAAGATCCATGACAAGATCATCAAGTTTATCATCATCTATCTTACTGAACAGTTCATCGGTCTTCTTTGCCGTGATCTTGTAATTCTTATCAAAGTACTTCTGAGTCTTCGCGGTAAGTTCAACACGTACGGCTCTTGCGTCCTTCCTTGAAGGCTTAACTCTTACGAATTTCTTATCCTCGAGCTGACTTACGATCTTCTTTACATTCTGTCTTGTCGTGCCGACAAAATCAGCGATCGAATTCAGGCTCTTTTCCTCGTCATCCATCTTGGAGATCATAAGGAGTAAAAACCACTGTTTGAATGTAATGTCTTCGTGAATGGAATCACCGAACTGTGCAAATCTGTTTGCCAGTAATGAAATAGAACCGATGATGTATTCTTCCTTCTCTATCCTGCCCATAAGGTCCTCCGTTCATAAATATGCAACTGATTGCTTTATTTGATTATAAGCATAACATTGCATATTGTAAACAACTGATATTTCAGACCTTCAGGCGATTTTCGATATTGTTCGCTCTTATAAGATATAGTTCAGACTCTTCCTCGTCGATCTCTTTTTCGAGGCCAAAGAGAAAAAGATCCTCAGCAAGTTTACAAGGCTGCATTATTCCTTTCAGGCAGATCTGCGCTATATGATTCGCGCACACTCTGCAGTCAAAAAGGTCCTTGATAAAATACGCTTTCTCGATGCCGATCTCGTCCTTTTCATGAAGCACTTTTTGAAGATACAGATGAAGTATCGTCGCGCAGATCTTACGGGTCAATATGCCCTCAGTTATCCCGTCATAAAATGATGCATCGGGAAACTTTTGAAGGAACTTTTCTATCGTCATACGGGAGTAACCTTATAGACGATATTGTCGCACGCTTTCATTCCCTTTATGTTAATCGACATGGATGATCTTACTTCGCTTTCCTTCGTCCAAAGATCGGTAAACATAAAGGAACCGGAACTAACGAAAGATTCATCAAGCTTTATCATATTACGGATATCGTCCAAAGAGATACTGATCTCATCTTCTCTGTCATTCTTATCGATATTAAAGATACCGACTGCAATGCTGCCGTCAGACAAAGGCTTAACGAGAACATCGATCCTGTCGATCTCACGTATGTATTTCTTTGAAGGATCATCACACTTCTTTGTCGTAAATATCCTTTTGGCCTGGATACCGAGTGCATCCTGGTTAAGATCGATGAGATCTTTGTTAGTGATGATCTTATAAAGTTCATCGCCCTTTGTAACACGTCTTAGATCAAGGCCCAGGAACAAAGGAGAATTCAGCATGCACCACATGGCCATGTGAGATCTGTTCATTGTAAGATCGATACCGTTCATTCCGATCACGAGCATATCGGGATCATTCCATCCCTTATCAAGACCTGCGAACTCATCCATGATGACGGCCTTGTTATACTGCGCCGTTATATTGGTAGTGTAATCACCATCCCATGCTGCAGTACCGAAGTCACCCTCAGCCGATCCGACCGCAAATGTTATATCGTTAAGGATCCTCCAGGAGTTACCGACTTTGTAACCCCAATGCTGAGGCTGTGTCTTGCCCCACTCACAGCAGGAAAGAAGGATGTCCTTTCCTCCCTGAATATCCAGCTGCTCCATTAGAGCTGCATATGAACGAAGGGTATTCTCCTGCCTTCTGTGATTCATTATCCTTAAGACGTTATTACCTTCCTTAAGTTCGACCTCGATATTTTCAGAATCGATATAATCATCACTTTCGGGAAGAAGATCATCATAGAAGACTTTATCGTCTACTGCAAGCTGAAGCCATTCTCCCTTGCCTTCTTCCTTACCTGTCGAATATGTGATCGATACCGATGCCTTACGATCTTCAGAAGAAGAGACCACAAGTCTTACTTCGCTGCTCCTGTCCCCTACAGGCGAATGATCAGGCGCAGTTCCGTCATACGTTCCGATAAAAGTAATGTGATCATCTTCGATCCTCGCAACAGGACCTGTGATCATAACCGAAGAAAGAGGAATCTCTTCACCGTCGATCCTTATCGCCTTGATGTTCGGTGCGAATGTATATCTGGCGTTCTCGGGATCAGCAAATGTCGCATTATCCCACATGTAGTAACAGTTATCGACCTTGATGAAATCGATATCCCACTCGAGGTAGGACTCAGCGTCCAAAGCCTCATGTCCGTGTGTTCCCACCTCAAGTCCCGAGCAGAGCCTGGTTCCGATATCGTTATACATACCGAACTTGAGATCGAGAGAATGTATATAATCTGCAAGCGCTCTGAAACCGCTCGGGAATTTCTCCGGATTATTACATAGTTTACCGTCTATACGTTGATTGTTATAACAGCCGTCATCCAAAACGATATACTTATACCCGAACTTATCAAGTTCGAGTTCTTTTATCTTCTGTGCCATCGCCCTCGTAAGTTCTTCGTTATTTCCGCTTCCGAATGCATTCCAGCTGTTCCATCCCATTGCGGGGAGCCGCCCGTTGATCTTATACGGCATGCATTCGCCATTAAAGAAATTATCAAAACGGTACTTATTGTCGATCGATGACGGTCTGTCCATATACACCTCTTTTTATATTGATGTTTATCTATATTACAGGTACTTTATCAGTTCGTCTCTTACCTTATCCATACGGCTGTCGCTTATGCCGAAGTTCATTTCCCTATAACTCCAGGCTGCTCTTCCTATGCCGTACTTAACGAACACATTATTGATGAGCTTATACCACTTTACGGCATCCTCAGGATCAACATTCTCGATAACACCGTATTCACCGCAGTACAATGCTACGTTTCTTTCTTCTGCGACCTTGATAGCCTCAGCAAATATATTCTCGAAGTACTTCTCGCTCAAAGTATCCTCAGGAGCGAATCCCGGGAAGCCCGTAGTAACCTGCTGGAGCATCTTCTCGCCTGCCTCATCCATCTTCTTGAACTCAGCATCGAACGGGATCCTGAATGACGTATCCATCGTAGGGATCCAGTGTGCGCCCTGATGGGTAAATATCAATGGCTCATAGCAGTGGAAATTGTAGATGATATTCTCATCATAAGGCATCGCGATATCTTTTACTGCCTCAACGCTGTTATTGTAATAGCCACCGACCAGGATCTTTATATCAGGACATATCTTCCTGATCCTCTTTATACATTCGATGGAGATCCTGTTCCAGGTATCACAATATGCCTTCTCGGTAACCTCATTAAGAAGTTCAAATGCGAGCATGTCGCTATGATGTCCGAAGCTCTCGGAAAGCCTTTCCCAGAGAGTATAAAATCTCTCCTGATACTTCTCATTCTCGAAAAAACCCTTCTCGTTATCACCGTCATAAAAGGAAAAGCCGAATGTCTTATGAAGGTCCAGGATCATATTGAGACCTTCTTCCCTGCACCAGCTTATTACCTTGGATATCCTCTCAAAACCACTGTCGAGTTTTTTACCGTCATCGGTCTCGATCAGTTCATAATCGATAGGAAGTCTTATATGATCAAGACCCCAGCTCTTTATTACTTTAATATCTTCTCTTTTGATGAAATTATCGTAGGTCTCCTCTTTGTGATCACATTGGGAATACCATCCGCCGAGATTAACACCTCTTTGATAACCGTTCCATGTTTTCATATTTTTTGCCCTCGTTATGTTTTGATTAACAATGTGATTATAACAAATTTAGAGGGCTTCACACAGATATATCACTTGGAATTCTTAAATACTTTCATCATCTCATTTGTAAGACTTATATCGTTAGGCTGAAGCTCGATATCTTCACGCTTGACCCACTCGGCATACTTAAGTTCTCCCTGATCCATATGGATCTCATCGTCGCCATCCACATCACAGTAAAAACCCGCAAGAAGATCTGCAACAACGCCCCACGGCTGAGACTTATAGTAGGTTATGTTCTTTACCTTAAGTCCGACTTCCTCCATGACTTCACGTCTTACAGTATCTTCAAGGGTCTCACCTATCTCGGTAAAACCCGCAACAAGGGCGCTGTGGCCGTATCCGGTCCTGTACTTTGTTATAAGGAGCCTGTCACCGTTTCTGATACCGATTATGACTGCCGGGTTTATCCTCGGATAGATCTTATTGCCGCACTCACAGTTCAGGGCTCTTTCTACCGTGTCATAAGTCGTCTTCTTTCCGCACTTGCCGCAGAATCTGTTATCTTCATACCAGGTATAGAGATGGTATGCCGTAAACACTTCAAAAAGTTCCCTGTTGATCTTTGTCTTAAGACGACGGACTTCCTTCATGTCCTTCCTCGTGCACCCGTCACAGGAGCACTCACCAAACCTTAAGAAAAAGTCTTTTCCGTCAACGCTGAAGATATATATGACATTCTCCCCGCCGACATCCTTAAATGTCGGAAATGACATATCATCTTCTTCGTATCGTGCAAGAAGCCCGTCACCTGTAAATGATAAAACGACAGAGTCATCAGTGGGTATCTTATTTTTAAAGCTTATGTCCATCCTTGAAGGGAAAATATCCTGTATCATTGGTCTCTCCTAGAAATAAAGATCTTGTAATACTATACCGCAAAATCCCGAGTGTTAGGAAGTTTTCGAGAATAAAAATGAGGGTACCTCATAAGAGATACCCCCAATAACGATCCATCTTATTCTGTCTATCAGATAGCAGAAAGTGTATCCATGAAGCTGTCGAATGTACCCTGTACATCGCTGCCGCCTGCAAGGATAAAGAGAAGAGCATTATCCTTGAGTATGATAGCCATACCGAACTCATCCTGCATGGTTACATAGAAATCGATTCCGTCATAGTTAACGATCTCGACCTCCTCATCAAGAGCAACGAGAGAGAACTTCTGAGCAGTCTCTTCATCAGCCTCGTAGATAGCGATCATACACATGTCATTGCCGTCGCCTGACATAGCAAGGAAATCATATACTGATGCCTCTTCAGAACCCATATCTGAAAGATCGTCTTTGGTCATTAGGATAAGATCCATGGATGACATATCCATCTTGAATCCGAAGTACTCGTTTGTGTAAACCTGACCGTCCATCTTACCGAAACACTCATCCTTAGCCGGCTTAAGGTGACTCATGAAATCATTCATTTCCTCATCGCCGCCGTTATCGTCTGAAGGGAGAGTAGGATCTGTATCGTCATCACCGGCCTTGAATGTGAATGTCTCTGTAAGTACCATATCAGAGCATGTAGCTGTGATAGTATAAGTACCGTCTTCCTTACAATCAGAACCGCTGAATGACATAGAAGACTCAGCACCTGAATAGAAGAAGAGGGAACCTGTAAATACGGAATCTCCGTTAGGATCTGTAACTTCGATCTCGATTTCTGCTGCTTCAAGATCATCGATCTCATCACAATTAACTGTTACATCGATCTCATCAGAAGTTGTGTAAGAACTCTTCTTTGTGGAGAGTGTACCAAATGTTGTGTAAGAAGGTGCCTCATAAACATCAAAGTATGGTGAACTGATGAGCTTTACATAATCCTTGACTGTATCGTCTGCATTGGATACGAGGAGCTTCTCGTCATCTTCATCATAGGAGAGCTCGAGCTCATACTCCTCTTCTCCGTCATCGCTGTCGTCGATGTAATCCTCCCACTCATCTGCTGACATAACAGAATCGATGGAAACGATCTCAGGATAAACAACCTTGATCGTAACTGTAGCAGAATCATCATCTACCTCGATGGAATCCTCATCGACTTCTGCAGAGAACTTCTTGAACCAGTACTTGTAAACGTCCTCAGCGCTCTCGTCCATATCGAAGTCGAAGCTTACGTCCTCTGCGGAATCATCGGAAACCTTCTTGATACCGTCAGCATCGCGGTCTAACAAGGCATCAGCAAAAGACTCTGCGATCTTTTTTACGTCCTTCTCTGAAATCTCAGAGTCGTCACTGTCTTTCTTGCTCTTCTTGGATGAAGTAGCACATCCGAACATAGCAAATGCCATGGATGCTACAACTGCAAGAGCAATGATCTTTTTAAGATTCTTCATAATAATCCATCCTTATAAAATAGTCGATGTTACTTAACGCAACACCGACTATTATACAACTATTATATGCGTTTGTAAAAATATCCGAGAACAATAGGTCCATTTAAGCAATAAGATTCACATATATAGACAAGCTATTTTTCTCAGTGTGCAGACGAAGAAGATGCAGCCGTTGTCGTTGTAGCTACTATACAAGCTATCATTGCAAGTTCCTGAGCTATGATCGTAGTGATGATGGAATTGATCGCTGCTCCGCCTGCAACGTCCACCTTCGAGTATTCCTTCATGACGATACATGCGGCAAGGACTCTTCGAAGTTTCTTACCGATCGCAAGGTTGCCAAGGCCCCTGACTTTGCTAAGATAAGCTTCCACTTCCTTCATCTCGTCTATTGCCTTTTTGATATCACTGCCCTGTACGACATAAGAGATGACTCCCTCTACGGCAAGGCTATAGCCGTCAAACCTGAACTTCTCTTCTTTAAGGATCTTGTGGACATTATATGCGGCATCAGCCTTCTCCTGCGCCTCTCCATCGAAAACACTGAGCAGGCACGCGAGGAACTGAACATTGTTTTTCGAGAAATAGTGAGGTTTTAAGCATCTGAAGATGTCTTCACAGTGTCTTGCTATCTCAGCAGGCTGTCTACCGCAGCAGGCCATCGATACGCAGCTCGGGATGTCTTCAGAACTTGTGAGCATCGGATGGTCTTTCTTGATCTTCTTGTAAAGTTCTCTGGTCCTTTTTACTGCACCTGCATACTCCTTGGGCTCACAGTACTCGAAAATGTTTACTGCAGCTACTACAAGATAATCACTGTTTAAGAAAAGATCGTCGAGCATCTTATGGATCTTCTTGATCTGTTCGAATGCGTACTCGGGATCATCGCTTTTGGCAACAGCAGCCATAACGACCTGTCTTGCATTGCCGTGACCTAATGTAGAAAGCAGATGAGTGTTCTTGTTGATGATCTCTTTTGCTTCTTTAAACCTGATCGGATCCGTAGGAACATCGCCGTTCAGGACGATGGCACTGGTGCATGCCGGAAGGTTTCCGTCAAGTTTATAAGTGTTCTTTGCAACCTTGAAGTTCTGGATAAAGACATCACAACTGTTCTTTATACTTGTTTTCATATTATTCTATCCTCCGTTATATTGTTAATTTATCGTAACTCTTATATGTTAAGAAATCGATAAGAGATAGTTAAAATGCTATAATCAATGCATCTGATCCAGGGGGGTATTTCTATGCAGTACAGACGCGATATATCAATACTCGGATACGGTTGTATGCGCTTTACGCAAAAGGGCAACAAGATCGATCTGGAAAAAGCTGAGAAAGAAGTACTCAGGGCATTTGAACTGGGCGTCAATTATTTTGATACTGCATATATCTACCCGGGAAGCGAAGAGGCTCTCGGTAAGATCATCGAGAAAAATGATCTTCGTGACAAGATAAAGCTCGTTACCAAACTTCCTCAGTATTTCGTAAAGAAGACCGAGGATCTGGATAAGTATCTTACGGAGCAGCTTAAGCGTCTTCGTACTGACCACCTGGATTTCTATCTTCTCCACCACATGACGGACTACGCTCAGTGGGAGCATCTTGATGCACTCGGAATAAGAGACTGGGTCAAAAAGCAGAAGGAATGCGGAAAGATAAAGAACTTCGGTTTTTCCTTTCACGGCAATACGGAGATGTTCCTGAAGATACTAAATGCATATGACTGGGACATGTGCCTGGTTCAGTATAACTACGCCGACGAGAATTCCCAGGCAGGAAAAGAGGGCGTTCGTGCCGCATATGCCAAGGGTATTCCGGTCATGATAATGGAGCCTCTCCGAGGCGGAAAACTTGTTGACCTCCTCCCTTCAAAAGCCAAGGAACTCATAGCCTCCGACAGCCACGGCTGGACACCGGCGCAGTGGGCATTCAGATGGCTCTGGGATCAAAAGGAAGTCACCTGCGTCCTGTCTGGAATGAACTCGATAGAGATGATCGAAGAAAACTGCAAGACCGCATCTGATGCCAGGGAAGGTGCCTTCGGTGAAGAAGAATTTCAGATGATCGAATCCATAAAAGGATTCATTAATGCCAATACCAAAGTCAACTGTACCGGTTGCCGCTACTGCGTTCCGTGTCCTAAGGGCGTTGACATTCCCGGCATCTTCTCGTGTTATAACCATATGTATTCGGAAAACAAATCCCAGGGCAGAAAGGAATATTTTCAGTCGATCGCTCTAAGGCTCCAGCCTGCGGAAGCATCGCTTTGCGTTAAGTGCGGAAAATGTGAAAAACACTGTCCTCAGAGCATCCCGATAAGAGAAAAACTCGTTGAGGCAGACAAGGCATTAAGACCTGTTCATTATAAGGTCATGGCAAATGTGGCTCGTCATTTCATGATCGGAAAGAAAAGAAAGTGATCAGGTGTGCCTTACGACTTCAAAACGTTGCAGCGTGATCTTCTCGATAGGAAGGATTCCTGCCTTTGCCTTGCAGATCATGATCTGATCTTCTACGGTATCCACGCCTTCAAGATCAGGAAGAAGCAGTCCCCTTTTATAACCTGAGGTTACGATGACACCATACTTAGACGGATCAAGTTTATCCGTTGAACCGACTGGTTCAGGCATGGTAAGCACGTCAACATTTATCTCCAGATCTTTAAGTTCTTCAGCCGTCAGAGGACTAAACCTGGGATCTTTTGTCGCGGAACTTATACTGTTACGGATGATCTCCATGGCGATATTCTCACAAGTAGGTACCATGGTCCCTATGCATCCTCTAAGTTCGCCTTTAAGATGAAGTGAAACAAATACGCCTGAAGCTTCGGATAGCATCTCCGAAGGAAGATCCAAAGGCACATTTATGACATTACCGCTAATGACATATTCCGTTATCGTATCTCTTGCAAGTCTTACATAGGGGTCCATATCATTTGAACTCGCAGACCATATAACCTACTCCGGTAACCCTCTCATACGAAAGGACTTCAGGAGTAAGATCCATGCCTTCTATCGCACCGCCGAGGATAGTCATGGAACGATGTCCGCACTCCATTGCTTTCTCCCTTATCTCTTCATCGAAGGTAACGAGCTGATGAAGGTCTCCGCTGCCGCAGATCTTTACTATCTGTTCATCATAAAGAGGCCCTTCTTTGGCAAAACCGTACGGACCGTATTTCTGAAGTCTGTGCGACAGGTCGCAACTCGCAACTACCGCAATATTCTTACCCGATGCAGCTATTGCCTCGTTTATCACTTTTCCGAACTCATAATGAGTCTCAAGTGAAAGCTCGGAAAACGCGATCCTGACAAGTTTTACGTTAGGAGATTTACTCTTTATGAACTTAAGAGGGATCATTGTACCGTGATCAAGAGGATCAGGTGTCTCATCTATCGTCACAGGTATCGATGACTTTTCTGCATGTGAAGCTATAAGATCTATAAGTTCTCTGTCATTATCCGCTCCGACTTTAAGTGCGGGAACGTCAAATGACGCAAATGATCCTACACTGTGGTCGCCTCCCGAGATTATAAACTTATCAGCAGCCATAGGAGCATGCGGGCTTACTATGACGACAGTATCGACATTGCTCTTGGCGATAAGATATGAAATACAAAGATATGCATTGATCGTAGCTGCGATCTGTATCTCGCTTCCGAGTCCTATTTCCGTGAGGATAATAGGCGGATGCGGGACGATAAATGCCCCCGTTAACGGCATAGGCCCCCTCCTTTGCCGATATGTCAGATATTCTTAGGTGTTCCGTCAGGATTAAAGAGCGGAAGCGGTTTCAGATATTTAATGTCCGTACGTTTTGAAGCAGCGCCTTCCGCAAATACGGTTACGCGGTCAACGACTTTACCTCCTGCAAGTTCAACGAGTTCCTCCATTGCTTTAAGAGAACCGCCTGTTGAAATAACATCATCTACGAGTAATATCCTCTTACCCTTAATAAGTTCTGCATCGTCTTCACCAAGATAAAGAGCCTGAACTCCCTTGGTCGTAATGGATTCATCCTTAACGCAGATCGGATTCGGCATATAGTTCTTGTGGCCTTTACGGGCAATGAAATACTTCTTTGCGCCGGACTGCCTTGCCATCTCATGGATCAAAGGAATGCCCTTTGCCTCTGCCGTAAACATATAGTCATAACTGTCACTCGGGACAAGTTTTAAAAGTTCCCTTGCACATGCGACCGTGACCTCCGCATCGCCAAAACAGATAAAAGCTGCTATATAAAGTTCGTCATTGACTTTGCAAAGCGGGAGTTCACGCTTAAGACCCGCGATCTCGACATCATATTTCATAAGTTCGATCCTTTCCGTAAGTGCCCAAATACATAATGATTTTACGACATCAGGCGACTAATCTCAAGAATTCATGAAAATTTGGCAAAACCGTATTGACGTTTTGGTCTATTCGCGATAGACTAGGTTTATTCAGAGTAGACCAGCGAAAGGAGATGATATGAAATGGAACTTGGAGAGGTTCAGGAAAGATTTGCAAAGATAATCTGGGAGAAGGCACCGGTTACATCAGGCGAACTCGTTAAGATCTGTAACGATTCATTCGGCTGGAAAAAATCAACCACCTACACTGTTCTTCGTAAACTTTGCGACAAGGGACTTTTCGAGAATGATAACGGGACTGTAAAGGTCCTTATGACAAACGGAGAGTATCAGGCAAAAAAGAGCGAAGAAGTGATAGATGAGTTTTTTGACGGATCACTCCCCGCGTTTATCGCAGCTTTTACAAACGGGAAGAAAGTGGCGCCTGAAGAAGTGGAAGAGCTTCAGCGTCTCATAGATGAAATGAGGAGAAATTAATATGAGACTCTTTCTCGAAAACCTAATCAACATCAGCCTCATGGCAGGTGTTTTTACATTGGCAGTACTCGTGATCAGGCAGGTATTCAAACGTGCTCCTAAGGCTCTTATCATGTGTATGTGGGCACTGGTCGCACTTCGTCTTCTGTGTCCTTACACGATCAGGACCGATTTCGGAGTCATGCCCCGCAAAGTGATCGAACAAAGATCTGAGATCACGGGAGAACAACCCCGAATAACATACATCGTCATGGGTAAACCAGCCGTTACAAAGATCCGCCCTGCCAAAGAAAAGATCGACCCTTATAAGGTGGCAGGCATCGTATGGATCGCAGGTTCAGCAGTCATGCTAACCGCAGGTGCCGTAAGTTATATAAGACTTCAAAGAAGGATAAGAGCCAAGATTAGGATCGAAGATAACATCTATATCTGCGACGATGTGGATACACCGTTTGTCGTCGGTATGATGAGACCGAAGATCATTATCCCGTCAAACATGGATAAGAAGGCACTGGATCATGTACTTAACCACGAGAGGATGCACATCAGGCATAAGGATAATATCTGGAAACCACTGGGGTATATTCTTTTATCGCTCAACTGGTTTAATCCGGTCATCTGGATCGCATATATAAGTTTCTGCAAGGATATGGAACTTTATTGTGATGAATCAGTCATTAAGGGTTATTCCAAAGAAAGAGCCGCTCAGTATCTCGAGGCACTCCTCAACCTTAGCACATCACGAAACCCTGTCATGGCGCTGGCATTCGGTGAGATCGGGATCGGTTACAGGATCAGATCCATCACGAAGTACAAGAAACCTGCGATCGCCCTCATAGTCGTATGCGTCATCACCATGGCAGTGGCAACGGCATGTTTTCTGACTAACAAGGACACCGATCCGACGGTCAGCAGCGCATCCGCGGATGCAGTTGAACAAACCGCAACAAGTGAACTCACGGAAGATGAGCTTGCCGAATATCTCATAAAAGATGATGACTTTGTAACGGCAGCAGCCTCCTCCGCAATGGAAAACCTTGCAGTGACATGTCCATCAAAGATCGGTATATGGATCGATTCCGTTAAGAAAAACGATGACGGAGGCGCAACAGTAACTGTGTTGATCCAAAACTCGAGTGAGTTTTATACCGTATCTTATAAAACTGATCTCACTATCGATGGTTCATTAAACATCACCGGTGCATCGGAATACGAATTTTACGGCAGTCAGATAGACAAGGAAGGCGGCAGAAACGTTTATTTCTATTATCCTGAGGAGGGAGAGATTCCTCAGACCGATTCTTCAGACGACATTTTGCTTAGCGTTTCTTCTATGAACATTGAACCTGACAGTGAAGACTTCTTGCAGCTGTTAGCCCAAGGCGCTCCTAACATCCTTGAAATAGATAAAACTACCGTTGCTTATCTCAAGGCTGTACCTGCCGGAAATGAGACGAATTATCTGCTCCTTTTTGAAGGTGATAAGGGTTTAGTTTCGATGACGGTCCATTTAGGCTACGAACCGGTATATCTTCAAAATGTCGAGGCCGCTGACACGGAAGACGGCAACTCCAATACGCCATTTTTAGTTAATTCCGGAATATCTGACGATAATATATCACAACCGGGATTTGTCTCATTCATTAACATAACGGGAGACTCAGACGATACGGCGATCGTATCCGAATTAAAAGAAAGCGGTGAGATGACAGATCCTTACGATCCGAACCAGTATGATTATCTGGTGATCTTCTCATACGGCAATACCGATCTCGAGACAGAACTCATTCAAAAAGCCGAAGAAGAGTACAAGACCTTCGATGATGTACTCATACTTCCGATACAAGATTGATGATATGAAAAAGAGAGGCACCGCCTCTCTTTTTTATAACTGAAATATTCAACCGTCAATCAAAGTTCGGCATCTTCGATCATTACAGAAGTAAAGCCATCCTCTGTTCCCGTCACCGTGATCCTTATCGCACAGTCTTCGCTGCCTGCTTCATATGCAAAATCCATCGTTCCCGTTGAATCAAATACTAAGATCACAGGGACCAGTTCATCGTTAAGTTGCGCGACCGTAAGTTCAGGATCATCAAATTTTCTTCGAAGGACATCTATCCTCGATTCCAGTGCGGACATGGCTTTCACCCTCGCCTTGATATCGAACTCCTCAGCATTGGAATACACCTTCTCAAACAGATCGAACGCATTATCCGCACTGTGAGTCTTGTTGTTCGGAGTAAAGAATACTTCCACATCTTCACCCATGAAATCAATTTCAGTCTCATATGCGCCGAGAAGATTGGAATATGTAACCTCTTCTCCGTTACTTAGTGTATGAGGCTTAAGAAGGACCGCAGAACTCATCGGCTGATCGTTCATCGTAACCTCATCAAATCCCTGCTCGAGGGTTCCCGAGATACTGAAACAGAAACTATCCTCGTCAAAGTCGAACTCTTCGAATATCACCTTTACCTTGTTGCCCTGAGGTCTTCCGATATGGACATTCCCCGCATAGCTTATCTCGACTTTCCTTGGTGTATATTGCTCGAGGAAAGTCTCCGTCGAGATCTGTGCGCCGTAATCCGTAAAGAACGGCATTACTTTCTTCGCCAAAGTCTCGCCAATATGATCCATCCATCTTCCCCAGTCCTCATAAAGCTTGGAGAAAGTATATTTGACCGCTTCTACGCTGTTCTGATCTTCCGGGTCACAGAAAAGAGATATATCCGTTGCCCTGCCGTCCGGCTCGACAGTACAGAAATAGCAGTTCTCTTCCGCATCATACTCAGCGATCGTACCGTTACATAGTTTGATCTGACTTGCCATAGTACCTCTCCTTACGAATCTCTTATAAGCTATATTTTATCATTGATCGCGATTCATACCTATCGAAAACATCATCCCGTGATAAAATTAAAATATAATACTTTTATTTCATACAACAGGTGTTTATGCTCAAGGTTTTTCTCGTAGAGGACGAGTATGTCGTCCGTGAAGGAATAAAGAACAATATCGACTGGAAGTCTCACGGATATGACTTCTGCGGAGAAGCAGGAGACGGCGAGCTTGCCTATTCAATGATCCAGAAGGAAAAGCCCGATATCGTCATCACGGATATCAAGATGCCTTTCATGGACGGCCTTACGTTAAGCCGCATGATCAAGCAGGAATTTCCGTGGATCGAGATAATAATCCTCACCGGCTACGAAGATTTTCAGTTCGCGAGAGAAGCGATCAAGATAGGTGTATCATGCTATCTTCTTAAACCTGTCAACGGTGAGAGCATAATCAAGGAAGTCGATGCTCTTTCCCTGAAGATAATGGAGAAGAAAGCAGAGCGCGACGCATCCAAAAGATATGAAGAAGACATGCGCGAGAGGACCGAGCTCGATAAGAGGGATCTTTTCAACGCTCTCGTTCGAGGCGGAAAGAGCGCTTCGGAGATAATAAGCGAAGCCAAGAAGCTTTCCATAGATCTGTCGGCACTTCGTTATAACGTAATGCTCCTTAAGCTTTGGTCCACCAAGCACGATATCGGAGAATTCTCCAACAGTGCCGTAAAGGTCGAGCAGAAGATCCGTAAGGCTGCAGAGGATAACGGAGCTATCTTTTTCGATTTCAAGATCGAAGGTACTGCCCTTCTTTTCAAGGGTGATGATGACGAACAGATCAAGAAGTCGATCGACACAGCGATCAGCAGGATGAAGGAAGTTTTCGATGAGTATAAGAACATCAGATACTTCGGAGGAATAGGCCAGATCGTGGGAAGGATAACGGAGATCCCGACTTCCTTTGACTGGGCGAGCCGAGCATTCGCGCACCTTTACCTTACAAGCGAGAACGCTTTCCTTGTAGGATCAAAGGAAGGCCTTAAACCGAGTAACGATACGGATATCCTCTCGGAGATTAATCCGCAGCACATAGACAGGCACCTCATAAAGAAGTTCCTCAGAGGCGGCGAGACTTCAGAGACTCCGTTCTTTCTCGAGGAGTTCCTTAACGGCATAGGAAACAATGCGATAAAGTCTTCGATGCTGCGTCAGTATATCGCAATGGATGTATATTTCTGCGTTGCTGATTTTACCGAGAACGAGCTCGGACTTACAAGGACCGAACTCGAAGGCAAGGTCGAACTTCCGAGAGCCGACATACTCATGGACGAGAACAAGACTCATGAATATCTTGTCGATATCATAAACACTGCGCTTTCCCTAAGACAGGATCATGCACTCGGAAGATATCATGACGTTGTTAATGAAGTAACGGCGTTCATAGCAGAGCACTACTCTGACGAAGAACTCTCGCTTAATACTTTGGCAGCACAGGTCAACTTCTCTCCTAACCACTTAAGTGCGATATTCAAGCAGGAGACAGGTCAGCCTTTCATCAAGTATCTTACGGACTACAGGATGAATGTTGCCAAGGACCTTCTCCGCCGTTCATCCAAGAAGAGCAACGAGATCGGAATAATGGTAGGCTACAAGGACCCTCACTATTTCTCCTATCTTTTCAAGAAGACACAGGGCGTTACGCCGACTCAGTACAGAAATACAGGTCTTGAAGACAACGAGGAATAATGATCCGCACCAGAGGTAAAAAACAACAGTCGAGGCTTGCGACACAGATACGTATCTCATATATCATCCTGCTCCTCCCGAGCGTGGTATTCATGGTCTATGCCCTGCTTAACATGTGGCGTATAAACGAACGTAATAACAGCATGCTCAATTCCGTCGTGACCGCGAGCGAATTCTCGCTGTCGTTCAAGGAGGACTTCGATTACGAGACTTACCTTCTCATCGTAGGAAACGTATCACCTGAAGATTCGACTCTCGAGAAACAGCTCTATGATGCCCGTAGGGTCGTAACCGGACTTACCAAATACACGAACTCCGACGACAACCAGAAAAGACTTGAATATGCAGAGAAATATCTGAATAACCTTGAGACTTACATTCAGCGTATCGAAGATAATCTCAAGTACGAAGACCGTTATGACGACAATATGACCATCTGGGAGAACGACGTCCAGATCGTTACCTCCCTTCTTCAGGAGACCATCAACGAGTATATCTACTACGAGAACAGACAGATCCAGATAACGCAGGCAGAAAACAATGAATGGTTCTTCGACATAGCCGAGATCTCTCTTGGCATCCTCGCATTCAACCTCGTAAGTATCACAGTCGTGTCCTATGTCGGTCCGCTCTGGATCACAAGGCCTATCGAGGAACAGGTAAAAGAGGAGCAGAAGAAGCTCCGCCGTTCCGAGTTCGAACTTCTCCAGTCCCAGATCAACCCTCACTTCTTATATAACACTTTGGACGCTATCGTCTGGTCTGCCGAAGCCGGCAACCAGAAACAGGTCGTAAACATGGTAGGAAACCTGTCGAATTTCTTCAGGCTCTCCCTGAATAAAGGTAAGGAGATCGTATCCGTCAAGGAAGAGCTGCAGCATGTCCGAAGCTACCTTGAGATCCAGCAGATAAGATATCAGGACATCCTCGACTTCGAGATCGACATCCCGCCTGAGATCGACGAGTATAAGATCCCGAAGCTCACCGTCCAGCCTATCGTCGAAAACGCGCTCTACCACGGAATAAAGAACAAAAGGGGCGGCGGTAAGATTACCGTCTCCGCAAAGATCAAGGACGATCATTTCTTCATAATAGTAGAGGACAACGGCAAAGGAATGACGGAAGAACGTCTGGCAGAAGTTCGAAAAGCCCTGGCAGAAGGCATTTCCGACAAGAACGTCGTCTACGGCATCTATAACGTTAATGAGCGTATCCGCCTCCACTATGGCGAAGGATATGGTGTAACTATCAACAGCAAACTGGACGAAAAGACCGTCGTTTTGATCAAGTTGCCTAAAAAATCAACCTAAATCGTAAAAAAACACAACAAGATGACAAGAAGATAAAAAATCCAACTTGGTTTCGTTTTTTTCTCAATGTCCTTTTTTCATCAGTATTCCTAGAATGAAGACAACTAAGGGGAAGGCCCTTAATCTTCAATTATTTTGGGAGGTAACAAATGAAAAAAGTATTAGCTATATTCCTGGCATCTGTAATGGCATTCGGTCTTATGGCTTGCTCAAAGAAGGACGGAGGAAAAGAAGAAGGCGGCCTTATCAAGGTAGGTATCATCAACAACGATCCTTCTGAGTCCGGTTATCGTACGGCTAACGTAGCAGACCTTAAGGCAATGTTCACTGAAGAGAACGGATATGACGCAGACTTCAAGTACAGTCTCAAGAACGATGAGCAGATCCAGTTTGCTCAGGCTTTCATTCAGGACGACGTTGATTATCTTCTCTTGTCAGCAGCAGACACAGCAGGCTGGGATACAGTTCTCCAGGATGCTAAGGATGCAGGCATCAAGGTAATCCTCTTCGACAGAACGATCGATGCAGACGCAAGTCTTTACGAAGCTTCCATCGTTTCCGACATGGACAAGGAAGGTAAGACAGCAGTTGACTGGCTCGCAAGCCAGAACCTCGACGAGTACAACGTAATCCATATCCAGGGCGTTATGGGTTCTGCAGCTCAGCAGGGCCGTTCCGGCGCACTTGACGACAAGGCAGCAGCTGAGAGCAACTGGAATATCGTTAAGCAGCAGACAGCTGAGTGGAACGCAGAGAAGGCTCAGCAGATCGTTCAGTCCGTTATCGACGCAGGCACACCATTCAACGTAATCTATGCAGAGAACGACGATATGGCTAAGGGTGCAGTTGCAGCTTTGGATGCAGCAGGTATCTCTCACGGTGTTGGCAAGGACGTTATCGTTATGGGCTTTGACTGCAACAAGTGGGCTCTCGAAGAACTCCTTAACGGCAACTGGAACTATGACGGTCAGTGCAATCCTTTCCAGGCTTCTTACCTCGATACAATCATCAAGGATCTCGAGGCCGGCAAGGCTCCTGCCGAGAAGACAGTCATCATGGATGAGAAGGGCTTCGATGCAGCTTCCATCACACAAGAAGACGTAGACAAATACGGCATTTAAATCCAAATCATTTTACTGAAAGACGCGGTGCGGGCCCCAGACCGCACTGCGTTTTTTCAAATTAAAGAGGTATCAACGTGGAATCAAACAGAATGCTTGAGATGCGTGGCATCAATAAATCATTTCCCGGCGTAAGAGCACTTCAAAACGTCGACTTCTCACTTAACAAAGGTGAGATCCACGCTCTAATGGGCGAGAACGGTGCCGGCAAATCGACACTGATCAAAGTTCTGACCGGAGTATATTCAAAGGACGGCGGAACGATAAACCTGGACGGAAAGGTCGTAAGCATCCATTCCCCGCAGGACGCACAGAATCTCGGTATCAGTACTGTATACCAGGAGATCACCCTCTGCCCTAACCTGACCGTTGCCGAGAACATGTTCATCGGCCGAGGTAAGGGTCAGATCACAAATTGGAAAAAAATGAACACCGATGCGGATAAGATCTTACAAAAGCTCGATATCCCGGCAAAGGCAACTCAGCAGCTCGCGAGCTGTTCCATCGCAGTACAGCAGATGGTAGCCATCGCCAGAGCCGTAGATATGAACTGTAAGGTATTGATCCTTGATGAGCCTACTTCTTCCCTCGACGAACTCGAAGTTGAAAAGCTCTTCGGTCTTATGAGAGATCTTAAAGCAACAGGTGTCGGTATTATATTCGTAACCCACTTTCTCGATCAGGTATATGAAGTCTGTGACAAGATCACTGTCCTTCGTGACGGTCAGCTGGTCGGAGAATATGAGATAAAAGATCTTCCGAGAGTCAAGCTCGTTGCAAAGATGCTCGGTAAGGAAATGGATGACTTGTCTGACATCAAGGGCGAGAAAGGAACCTACGAGGGCAAGGATCAGGATGAGAAGATATTCGAAGCAGAAGGCCTTCAGAGCAATGCCGGAATAAAGCCATTCGATTTCTATATCAAGAAAGGTGAGGTCAACGGCTTTACCGGACTTCTCGGTTCAGGCCGAAGCGAGTGCGTAAGAGCGATCTTCGGAGCTGACAGAGTAATAGGCGGCAAGGTCAAGGTTCACGGCAAGGAAGTTAAGATCAACGGTCCTTTGGATGCAATGAAGAACGGTATCGCATACCTTCCTGAGGACAGAAAGATAGACGGCATCATAGGAGACCTTTCAGTAAGAGACAATATCATTCTTGCGCTGCAGGTATTAAAAGGCTTTTTCAAGCCGTTTTCGAAAGCCCAGGCCTATGCCTTCGCAGATGAATACATAAAGAAATTAAATATCAAGACGGCATCAGCAGATACTCCGATCAAATCCCTCTCGGGCGGAAATCAGCAGAAGGTCATACTTGCAAGGTGGCTTTTGATGCATCCTGAATACCTTATACTCGACGAACCTACAAGAGGTATCGACGTCGGAACAAAAGTAGACATTCAAAAACTCGTACTCGACCTGGCATCTGAAGGAATGAGCGTAACCTTTATCTCTTCAGAGACTGATGAGATGCTCCGTACCTGCTCAAGACTCGTGGTAATGCGAGACCGTAAAGTCGTCGGAGAACTCTCGGGTGAAGACCTTACCCAGGCAAAGATAATGAGCACGATAGCAGGAGGAGACTAACAGATGAACAGACAGTTATTAAAGAAGATAACGGGAAATCAGTTGTTTATCCCCTTACTTGCTCTTATACTTCTCGCACTTATCAACCTTATTGCGGATCCGAGTTTTTTTAAGGTAACTCTCGGAACGAATAATGCAGGAAACCCTGTTCTTTCAGGTTCACCTATAACGATCCTCGACTACGGCTCAGAACTTGCGATCCTTGCTATCGGCATGACGCTCGTAACTGCAGCATCAGGAGGACAGGATATCTCAGTAGGTGCTACGATCGCCATCGCAGGTTCTGTTATGCTCCGTGTACTTTGCGGAACGAACACAAGACCTGATACCATACAGGCTCCGATAATCGTTGCTTTCCTTGTAGCTTGTCTTGTCGGAATGCTGTGCGGTGCATTTAACGGAGCACTGGTATCCATCTTTAAGATACAGCCGATGATAGCAACGCTCATCATGTTTACCGCAGGCCGTTCGATAGCAGCATGGATCAATAACAACGAGCTTCCTATCGTTCCTGATCCTAAGTTTCAGTACTTCGGAGGTTTTATCCCGGGTATCCCGATCCCTACCACGGTATTCATAGTCATACTCTGTGTTATCGTGATGTCGCTCGTACTTAAGTTCACCAATCTGGGACTTTATACTCAGGCAGTAGGTATCAATGAGAAGTCTTCAAGACTTAACGGTATCAATCCTACATTCATCAAGTTCATCACTTTCGTTATCCTCGGTCTTTGTGTTGCCGTAGCTGCTTTGATCAAGGTAAGCCGTATCGCGACGATCAACTATTCGGTAATCGCCAAGGACATCGAGATGGATGCGATCCTCGCAGTTGCTCTCGGAGGCAACTCTCTCTCAGGCGGTAAGTTCAATATGTGGGCATCGATCCTCGGAGCTTACGTTATCCAGTTCCTTACGACTACACTTTATAAGTTCAATGTACAGTCAGATGCACTTGCAGCTTATAAGGCAGTAGTAGTCATCATCCTCGTTGTCTTCTCTGCTCCTAAGGTAAGAGAATACATCGGACAATTCACTAAGAAGCTTTCTTCCGGAAAAGCAGTTAAGGGGGAAGCAAAATGAACAAGAACAAACTAATGAACAAGATCTTCTATAAGATGAGCGACACTAACCTTTTGCTGGTCATCACAGTCGTCATCTTCCTGCTCCTTTATATCGGAGCGATCATCTTCCAGGGCGGCGGATTTACAAAGCCTCAGATGTTCTTCACTATCTTAAATTCCAATGCCGCGCTCATCATCACTTCCATCGGAATGAGCATCGTAATGATAAGCGGCGGTATCGATATCTCGGTAGGCGGCGTCGTTGCACTGGTATCCATGTGCTGCGCGGTATATCTGGACTTCCACGGCGGAAGCATCTTCGGTTCGATCCTCATCGCACTCGGTATCGGTCTTGCTTTCGGACTTATCCAGGGATTTTTGGTAGCTTACCTTGACATTCAGCCGTTCATCGTATCACTTGCCGGAATGTTCTTTGCAAGAGGTATGACGACTATCGTAAACACAGCTCCGTTTAACGTTGAGAACGAAGCGTTCAATAAGTTAAAGCTTACAAGGATCAACGTTCCGGGAATGGGTTCCTACAACAGAAAAGGCATCTATATTCCCGCTTACGTCGAGATTGGTGTAGTGGTCGCCCTGATAATTGTGGTAGTATTGTTCTTGGTACTACGCTATACAAAACTCGGAAGATCCTTTTACGCCGTCGGCGGTAATAAGCAGAGCGCACTTATGCTCGGCGTAAATGTTAAGAGAACTAAGTTTTTATCGCACGTAATCTGTAGCCTTCTTGCCGGCATCGGCGGATATGTTTACTTCCTCCACGTCGGCTCCGGAGCAGCAAGCCACGCAGCCGGTATGGAAATGAACGCCATCGCTTCATCCATCATCGGAGGCACGATGCTCACGGGCGGTGTCGGTAATGTTATCGGATCGTTCTTCGGCGTACTGTCATTAAGTACGATCCAGAACATCGTAGCAGGCGCAGGTCTCGACGACGCATGGTGGACAGGTATCACCATCGCTGCGATGCTTTGCATATTCCTCCTGATCCAGAGTGTTGTAATGTGGCAGAAGAAGAAAGCGCTCAATTCTTGAGGAATGACTTAATGAAAAAGACACTAGCACTGGCAATCTTACTGTTCCTGTTGGCAGTCATTCCGACTGCCTGCAGGGGTGGTAGTGCCGGAACTACTGAACAAACGCAGGAATCAGCCGTCGGTGATGATACGATCACCGTCGGCTTTTCGCAGCTCGGAGCAGAATCAGACTGGCGAAGCACCAACACGGAATCGATGCTCTCTGCCCTCTCCGAGGAGAACGGATATACACTCATATATAAGAACGGTCAGCAAAAACAGGCTAACCAGGTTACCGCACTTCGAATGTTCATCCAGCAGGAAGTGGATTATATAGTCCTCGCGCCGGAGACGGAGACAGGTTGGGAATTTGTCCTCGGAGAAGCAAAGGAAGCAGGTATCCCCGTGATCATCGTTGACAGACGGGTGGACGTTACCGACACTTCCCTTTACACTTGCTGGGTCGGATCTGACTTTGAGCTCGAAGGCCGCAAGATGGCTGCGTGGATATACTCCTACACTTCCCTCCAGGGACTTGCTCCTGAAGACATACATATAGTAAATATACAGGGAACCATCGGATCGACCGCACAGCTTGGAAGGACCGCGGGACTATCAAATGCGGCAAAGGAATACGGCTGGGATCTTCTCGAGGAAAAGAGCGGTGATTTCACCGAAGCCAAAGGCCGCGAAGTAATGAGCGAATTCCTGCGTACATATGATGATATCAATGTAGTCTATTGCGAGAACGACAACGAAGCGATCGGAGCCATCGATGCGATAGAGGCTGCCGGCAAGCACCCGGGTCCCGACATCGCGAACGGCGACATCCTGGTCGTATCATTCGACGGAATAAACAGCGTTGCAATGGACTACTTAAGAGAAGGCAAGATCTCATGCATAGCAGAATGTAATCCGCATCACGGTCCGCGTGTAAAGGCTCTTATCGAGATGATCGAAAACGGTGAGACACCTGATAAGTTCAACTATGTACCCGAGACATTATTCAGCTCCGTTAATGAAGTAAAGAGCGTGACCGTTGACGGCAAGCTCTACGAAGTCGAGCTCCCTCCTGTTCCCGAGCCGACTCCTGAAGAGACTTCTGAGAGCGAAGGATAATCTTATCGATTTCTTAAACTTTCGTTAGCGATTCTTTTACTTTGCATCGATAACATATGATCATCAAAAGGAAATCGCACGGAGGCAGTAAAATGAACGAACAAGTAATGAGAAATTGCGAGATGATCGTAAAGAATTCCCTGGAAGCAACCAACTCCTATAAATGGGATAACAGACAGTCTCAGGTAACATTCGGAGCTGCTTATGATAAAGGGATCGTTACTTCCGAGCAGATAAATGCCGTCAAGCGTTTGATCGAGAGGAACACAGGCACTTTTTCGATACTTAAGGAAGGTAAGATAAGACTTGCAGTCAATGCGGAGATCATGAAAAGTACAGATCCCGAGCAGGCATTGACTGACATCAAGAACATCTACGAGACATTAAAGAGAAAGTTCTCCTCAGGTTCAGCTACGGCTCTTGCAGCACTCATGATCCACAGTCTGAATAAAGACGCGGATGAGATGCTCGACAAGATGTACGCCATCTATAAGAAGATGGACTCCAGGCATTATTTTCTCAATTCTTCCGAGAATCTTGCCATCGTCGCTATGATGGCTTCTTCCCATAAGGATATCGATGAGATCGTAAATGAATCCGAGAACATCTATAAGACGATCAACCCGTACTTCAGCAAGAGCGAAGCATTCGTTATCGCCAACATACTGTCAGCTTATGACGATCCTTTTGACTGGAAATGCAAGGCAGCTGTACAGATCTCCAAAGACCTCAAGGCAGCCCGCATTAAACTTAACTACTACGGCGCAGCTTCCATGATCGCACCTTTGGCGATCATCTCATTAAGTATCGACAATAAAGTCATCGTAAACGAGATCCGCGAGGCAGATAACTATCTTTCTACCCAAAAGCCAATCGGCGGTTTCTTCGGTGTAGGAACAACGATCAGGAATCTTCTCGCTGCTTCAGCTGTAGCAAGGGCCTATACGGATAATTCCGAAGACTCGCTCATCGAGAAGATCGCGGTCTTGGCATGTATCCGTGCAAGCCAGGCAGATGATGCAAACACTGCATATATCGCCACCATGTAATGACAATTTTCTATGTTTGTTTGTGTTTTTGTTTTGGAACGGGAGCAGCCCTTAGGGACTGCTCCTGTTTCTATTTACAAAAGCATCATTCGCCCATCTGCTGTTTGCGATAAGGATTACCTGACGTTGCATCAAATCCAGGGAGCAGATACTCATCAGGGATATATTTATGAACGTTAAGATCGTACTCGTAATTGCAGAACCATAATGCTACATACGTGATCTCGTGGTTGTCGTTCTTCCCTTCCGGGATCATCGCATAGACAAAACCGTAGTAGTCGTTACACTGCATGGCAACGATGTCATAGCCTTGAGGCTCGCCCGTTACTGAATAGCAGTCGGTATAGTTCGGACTTATTCCGAGATCTTTAAGCCTTTCCATCTCCGTCTCGTATGCTCCTTCGTCATAATCCACAGTAAAATAGACGACATACTGCGGATCCCACGGATTATAATACGTGACCTGATAATCCTTAAGATCCAGTTCTTCCACGTTATCGGGCAAGAGATAGAGTTCTTCGATATTGCCGTAGGAATACTCGCCTTTTGGGTTATGGATATATTTGTGATACTCCGAAGGATCGGTCGATACATGGATCCCCGACAGTGCGAAATTGATCCCCAAGAGTGTTATGACGATAAACCCGATAGCAACCACGTAAGCCGTGCCGATTATCGAGATGATTATCGCGATATTTACTCCCATCATCGCTTTGCGGCTCTGCGAGATCTTCTTGAGAAGTCCCGTAACATATAACGTGATCAATGTCATGATGACCATTGTCGCAAAGGATGCAAAGAGAGCATATATGCTCGCGATGCCCGGCTCATAACTGACGATCTGTAAGATCAGGGCTATGAGGGAGACGAACACTCCCACGATGCCTATTACCTGTATCCATCTGTATCTGCTTCTTTTCTCATTATTCTGATAATCCGCCATCTTATCGGCGACTTCCTTAAGTTCTTTGTCCATAGTCTCGCTTTTCCTTTCACCGTCAATGATCTCTCTGACATCAACGTCGTAGAAATCAGCGATCTCAACTAGAAGAGAAATATCAGGAAGGTTACTTCCCGTCTCCCATCTTGATACTGATCTGTTACTTACGTTGAATCTTTGGGCGAGCTGCTCCTGGGTCATATTCTTCTCACTTCGCAGCTGCTTGAGAAATCTGCCTGTCTTTTTCTGATCCACAGATCTGAACCTCCCGGTTGGTTTTCGATGAAAGCCTATCAAAAGCCACGGGAAATTAACACGACACAAAGCGAGAAATGCCGATATTCAAGGCTCGACAGACTATGTCTACCTGTATTATACCGCAGCTTTATGTGATAGAATAACCGGGTACAAACTAATGCCGGAGGATCGTATGGTCATCGAATCTACATCAATCTCAAAAGATTACGCGAAGGAATATATCAATGTCGTCAGCATGGGAGGCACTCTCATCAAAGATCCTCATAAGAAGATCAGGGACAACTTCGTGATCGCTCCGGGACTAATCTTCGTATCATTTTTTGTGGCAGGTATCGCGTGCCTCATTAAGCTCCTTGGAATAACCGCAAGTTATGTCGACCTCATAATCGCTTTGGCGGCAGTGCTTTTTGTCCTGAGCATCTTCTACTATATAAGGATCGTCTCCAATCTCAGCAAAGAGCAGAAGAAAGAACGTAACGTCACGTTCACCTTCAGCGAAGAAGGCATCAACTATGACGATCACAAGTCTGACGCACTGGACTGCAAGTGGGATTCCTTCGGAAGCGTTCTTTTCTGCGACCACGGCGTCTATTTCATTCCGAAGGAGCAGACAGGCGTAATGATCGCGATCTCAGGCGAGCACAAGGATGCGATCAGGAGTTTTCTTAAAGAGAACGATATCGAACTTCTGATCATCGAGTAACCTCAAATAAGATCACTTTTTCGAGCAAAACAAAAGCCGGTCAATGCCGGCTCGTGTCTTATAGGGGGCTTTATGAAAGAGTATTAATCAAATGCTTCAAATGTGGTTCCCATGAATCTCATGTTTGCAAGGCCGATGATCGTGCCGCATACCATGAGTCCCGGTTCCCTTTTTACGATGCCTGCGACGAACATGAATGCGCCTGCAACCGTACCGATCGATGAGATAACTCTGATAACCGTCTTATTTGTCTGTTCCTTCTTTGCTGTCATCTTCATATTCATATCCTCCGCTTTTGGTGTGTTGTTTTGTTTTATGGTCTTATCTTATCGGCCGAATGTTAATTCATCGCTAATCTAAGTTTAAGAATTTATAAAGCAGAGTATCTTTCTTCTCGAAAAAGTTATCCGAACGCAAAAAAGATCCCCCGAATACCGCCGTAACATTGTTACAAAGCAGGTAGTTTCAGGGGATCCGTAACTTAACTGACTAAATCTCTTATCTTACCAGATCATGGTCTTATTTCTTGATGAAATATCTATCGATAAAGAAATCTATGTACTGTTCCATCTTGGAAACGATCTCTTTCTCACGCTCAGGCTCTCTGTCATACATCTGGATGAGCATCGATACCGGAGCAAAATACTCCATCGCTGCCATCTCCGGATCGCACTTTTCTATCGCGCCGTACTTGATGAGACCTTCAAAGATCTTCGTATAGAAATTGCAGATATTCGTAAACTGATGAAGACTGGCCAGCTTGCTTTGATATTCGTCACGGAACTGCTCTATGGTGCACATCTTCCTGAGCTTACGGATATTCTCATTATGAAGAGTAAACTCGATCTGTTTCATACTGTAGATCTTAAGTTCCTCGCCATTATGGATCCAGACTTCATACTCGGGATTCATTCCCATTCCGAGCTTATAGTTTCCCTCCATCAACGAATAGATCTCGTGAAAGATATCTTCCTTACCTTTGAAATACTTATAAAGATTCGGTCCCTTCATTCCCGCATGCTCTGCGATCTCATCCATGGATGTAGCGCTGAAGCCCTTCTTCGCGAACAGGTCCAAGGCCGAATTCAATATCTTATCTCTGACTGTAGCAGTACTCACTTTAAACTCCTCACTAAGATAATTTTTAAAGATTATATCACTATTAGAGGCCTGTTTTTCAGAATATTTTGTTAATGATCGTCACGAATCGTTTCGTTTATACAAGGGCGTCTGACGGATCAGGATCTCGATCAAAAACAAAACGACACAACCGATCGCATAACAGACGATATCATGCAGATCGAACGTCCCTCCGATGAGAACACTCATAAAGCGGTTGTCCTTAAATCCCAGCACACCCGCAATGTCGTAATACTGAAGGATCTCTATAACTATCGCGAACAGGAATATCGGAAGCGGTAAGATCTTCACTCCCCGCGGGATAAAGATACGCACGAAAAAACCGATAAGTATAACTACCAGCATGTCTCCGATGAACGGACGGATAATACTGTCATGAACATAAAGCGCTATCAGGACCTCCGTAACCAGGAGCAGCAGCGTTCCAATAACATATAACAGTCGAAGTTTCTTATCTCTCATATACAGATTATACCCCAAAGATGATATTGCATTTTTCCACAAATAGTGTAATATTACACTATATTCATTCAAGGAGGAAGTTTACATGACCTTACTGTTAATTGCATTACTGGCTGCATGGATAGCCAAGAGAAGAGCCTCGGACAAAGATGTCACAGCGACTTCCTCGGAACGATCCTGAATTCTTCGTCCTTACGGGAGAACATAAATACATCTCTGCTGAACAGAAGATTAGGGCTTTCCTTCCTGTTTCTCTCAAAGATCTCACTTCCCATATCGATGAGCTGATTACAATGCTTCCTGCTGCCCGCTTTAGTAAAGAGCACCATGTCCTTGGTCGGCACGACGACCATCAGATCGTCATCAAACTTCTCGCCAAGTTCGGTCCATATCCCCTTGAACAGCAGCGATTCCGCCTCAAAATCCCCTCCGCATAAGATCCCGAAGATCTCCTTATTATTCTTGCTCTGCTCATATCTGAACGAGACATCGCGGCTTAGGTTCTCGAATGCCTTGTCACGCAGTGCAGCTACATCGATCCCCTGCGGAAGCACATCATAGGTAAGATACGAATATACACTTCCGGAATCCTGCATCAGGCAGATTATGTAACTGTCCCATATCCTGAACATCGGCATATCGCCATAGTCATGTTCATTTACCGCGAGAAGGCTCACCTCCTCGAGAGGTTTCTTGGACCAGTTCTTCTTAAGTCTCGGATATATCTTATTATCATCGAAAACATACTCGTCACTGAACCCGTCCTCGAATGGCCCGTCCTTCTCGTCATGTGTCCACTCTAGATCACAAAAACCGCCTTCAGACTCGATCCATTCCTTAAATCTTCCGAGGAAATCCAAACAGTACCTGCTGTACGGATACTGCGCCAGAAGTCTTATGACCGGGCGAAGACCGGGTCTTGCTTCCTGCGCCTGACCGCTTCTTATGTATCCGATGTAATCGTTTATCTTGTCCTGGAGCATCCTCGCGTGAGTTGCCCTGATACCAAAGTCCCACTGCATGTCATCGATTATTATGAGGACATATCTATCACCCTCGACACATGTAAGATCCAAAACATTTCTATCCCTTAAAGTTGACATATGATTTTCCTCCGTCATTTGATGAGATTATTTTCATCTACACTAATATAATCATTTTTCTTTACTCGCGGTTGCATTAATTAAGGCACTTTTTCGAGATTTCATATAAAATAAGTTCAAGGTCAGGAAAAGGAGTCGACGATGGAAGACAAGAAGCGTTACCGACACGAACTCAAGTTCGTGATCCCTTATGGCGAATATCTTGCGATGCGGGCAAGACTTCGGGCGATCACAAAACCCGATCCTCACACATCCGAAGACGGACGATACAAGATCTCGAGCATCTACTTTGACAACACTGATGACAAAGCTTTGAGAGAGAAGATCGACGGTATCGGCAAGCGAGAGAAGTTCAGGATAAGATACTATAACGATGACTTAAGTTTCATCGTCCTCGAGAAAAAGATGAAGATAGGCGACCTATGCCTTAAGTTCAGCACGAAGATCACCGAAGAAGAATGCAGGAAGATCTTAAGCGGCGACACGGGCTGGATGAGAAGTTCCGATAATGATCTTCTCAAAGAATTCTATGCCAAGACGATCTATCAGCAGCTTAAGCCGAGAGTCCTTGTAAGCTATGTAAGAGAACCGTTTATCTGTAAGGCGGGAAACGTAAGGATCGCCTTCGATTCCAACATAAGGACCTCACTATACGCGAGCTGATTTCTCACAGACAACATACAGGATATAAGTGCGACGGATAAGCCCGGAGATATGATCCTGGAGGTCAAATACGATCAGTATCTTCCGGACATCATCAAAGACGCGATACAGTTCGACTTCGCAAGGCGCGGAGCTTTTTCCAAATACGGCACGAGCCGCAGATTCGGTTAAACCAAGGAGGAAATATACATGAATTTCAGAGACATCTTTAAATCCAGTTTTCTCGAGAACGTTACGGAGTTCTCGGCGGTCGACACCCTGATCGGACTTGCGTTCGCTCTAGTGCTCGGTCTTTTTATCTTCTTCATCTACAAGAAGACCTTCAAGGGAGTCATGTACTCAAGCGGTTTTGCAATGTCGCTCATCGGCCTGTCGCTCGTTACGACCCTCGTCATCATGGCAGTTACTTCCAACGTAGTACTGTCACTTGGTATGGTTGGTGCTCTCTCGATCGTGAGATTCCGTGCTGCGATAAAGGAACCGATGGAGATCGTATTCTTGTTCTGGGCACTTGCAGTCGGTATCGTAATCGGCGCAGGCATGATTCCGCTCGCGGTCATCGGATCTGTCATAATCGGTGTCATCCTTATTATCTTCTCACACAAGAAATTTACCAAGTCACCATACATCCTTATCGTTAACTGCAGTGACGACAAATCCGAGGAAGAAGCCCTCAAGCTTCTCTCCCAAAAGGCAGGCAGATACAGCATCAAGTCCAAGACCGTTAATTCCGAAGGCATCGAACTTACGGCAGAGATAAAGATCAAGGACGAGTCGACGACATTCGTAAACGAGATCAATAAGATAACAGGCGTATCCGGTGCAACACTTGTAAGTTTTAACGGCGATTATCTTTCCTGATGAGCGGAGGATATCATGACAGAAAACAAGCACATATCCGGGATCATAATAACGCTCACGGCTGTGGCGGTACTAATCTGTTTCGTTGCGGTATGTTTTTCGAGCGAGCTTACGAAGATCATGGGCGGTCTTAAAGTAAACATGGCATATGAGACCGAGCTTTTCGATACGAGTAAGATAATGAGCGTCGACATCATCATGGATGACGATGACTGGAATGACATGCTCCTCAACGCGCAAACAGAACAGTACTATGTTTGCGACGTTTTGGTAAACGGCAAGAAGTTCAACAATGTCGGCATCCGTCCAAAGGGCAACTCGAGCCTTTTGTGTATCGTTGTAGACAAGACATCGGACCGCTTCAGCCTGAAACTGGAATTTGATCACTTCGTGGAAGGTCAGACGTGTTTCGGTCTTGATAAGCTCGTCCTCAACAACAACTTTGTTGATCCGACCAACATGAAGGAAGCATTGATCTTCGACATGTATCAGTTTGTCGACGCAAATGCTCCTTTATATAACTACGCCAAGGTCTGCCGTAACGGAAACTACTGGGGCGTTTATCTGGCACTCGAGAGCATAGATGAGAGCTTCATGCTCAGGAACTACGGAACACAGGACGGTGAACTTTATAAGCCGGAACCAGCCGGAATGAACATGGATGAAGAGACCGATGAAGAATTCCCGATGAGTCCTGTCGGCGCCAATCTTGAATATGCAACTGATGCACTTTATCAATACGGTTCGATCTGGAGCACCGAAGTAACCAGAACGACTGACAAAGACCACAGACGTGTGGTAAATGCACTTAAGAACATAAAGGAAAGAAATGACATCGAGAAATACATGAATGTCGATAATATCCTCAGATACATGGCGGTCCATACCTTTGCCGTGAACGAGGACAGTCTCACGGACTACATGCCGCACAACTATTATCTTTATGAGTATGACGGACAGCTCGATATCCTTCCGTGGGATTACAATATGTCATTCGGAGCGATGACACTCGTCGAAGAAAATAACAGCACGAAGATGATCAATTACCCTATCGACTCACCTTTCTATTACGGCATGCAGTTCTTCGGTGCAATTCTCGAGAATGAGGAATACAATGCGAGGTATCATGAGTATCTTCAGACGCTCGTAGATGAATACATCTATGGCGGAAGATTCGATGAATTCTATAGTAGGACAAGAAGTCAGATCGACACTCTGGTCGCCCAAGATCCGACGGCTTTTTACTCAGCCGAAGAATACGATGCAGCAGCCGACATGCTCTATAAGACCGTTAAGCTCAGGGGCGACAGTATCGACGGACAGTTAAAAGGAACCATCGCTTCAACGACTGAAGCTCAGCGCTCGGTCAAAGGCAAACCGACTCTTCTGGATGCTTCTGAAATAGATTTGAAGGTCATGGGATTCATGGATGATTCCATATTCGAGAATATGACTCCTGAGGATGCGGATCAGGAACTTGTAATGCCTCCTCTACCGCAAAGGCCGGTTGATCCGCCATCGCCTGCAAACGAAATCCTCGAGATAACAGAAGGTTATTCAAGGAAAAAGGTCATAACCTTCGAGATATGCTTCGGCGTTATGGTAGTCTTAGTCGTAGCACTTAAGTTTATTAAACCTAAGAGAACATAAAGGAGAAGAATATATGAACCTCAAAACTGCATTCGGATCAAGATTTAAGATTGGCGCGGCGATCTCGCGCATGAATCTCCAGACGCCCGCGAACATGTCGCTCCTGCTGGATCAGTTCAACAGCTTCACTGTTGAAAATGACATGAAGCCGATGTACTTTCTGGACTATGATGCAAATCATTCAGATCCTGATAACCTTGTACCGAAGCTTCGATTCGACTTCGCGATCCCTTATCTGGAATTTGCCAAGAAGAACGATATCCCAATGAGAGGTCATACGCTCGTATGGCACAATCAGACACCTAAGTGGTTCTTCTGCAAGGACTATAACACGGCAGAAGGTTTTGTCGATCGCGATACTATGCTCATAAGACTCGAGAATTACATAAAGGGAGTCCTGACTTTTGTACAGACTGATTACCCGGGGATCATCTACGCGTGGGATGTCGTTAACGAAGTGATCGACGAAGGTGATTTCAGAAAATCCCTTTGGACAAAGGTCGTCGGAACAGACTTCGTCCTTAAGGCATTTGAATATGCAAGAAGATATGCTTCACCTGAAGTAAAGCTCTTCTATAATGACTATAACTCTTTCGAACCCTGGAAGAGGGATCTCATAATCGACAAGGTCCTCAAGCCTCTTCTCGAAAAAGATCTCGTTGACGGTATGGGTATGCAGTCTCACCTTACGATGAGCGAGCCTTCAGACCTGAAGCTCTACGAGACGGCGCTCCACATGTACGGTACACTTGGCATCGAAGTACAGATGACTGAACTGGACATCCACAATGCCGATCCGTCCGAAGAGTCCATGCAAAAACTCGCGGACAGATACAGGGAACTTTTCGAGATCATCATAAAGGCAAAAGACAGCGGCAAGGCAAATGTTACTTCCGTTACTTTCTGGAACCTTCAGGACGAGCATTCGTGGCTCACGGGTTTTCGAAGAGAAGTAAGCCATCCATTGCTCTTCGAAGGAAAGTCGAAGGCGAAGAAAGCATACTACAGTGTTCTCGAGACGGCAGTCTCCAAAGATCTAATCGACGAATGGGTCCCTTCATATCCTGAAGAGGACTATAAGCCTGATATGCCTTTTGACTACTTTAAGAAGATGAACGAACTTTGGTATCAGAAGATCAACATTGAACCTGGTATCGATCTGGCATATCAGGAATTCGGTGACGGCGATAACTACATCCTTTCTGCTCAGGTAGGGTTCTTCCCGTTCGGAATGCAGCAGCGTCTCGCCATGATGGGATATCACGTTATCTGCATTACACTTAGAGGCTTCTACCCTTCTTCCTACGTTACGGAAGACTACAGTGAGAACTGGTATGATGTCTTTGCTTCAGACGTTATCAAAGTTGCGGATAAACTTCACATAGATAAGTTCGCATATATGGGCGCCTCACACGGAGCAGGTGTCGGCTGGCATCTGATGCTCATGGCTCCTGACAGGGTAACGGGATTTGTCGCATGCGTTCCGGGACCTCATAGTCTCAAGGAAGGCTCGATGTCGATCCGTCAGATGCTCCTATCGGGGATCATCAAGGAACCGCCTGCAATGGACCCTCCTATCGACAATGACCCTAAGCGTCAGGCTCGCCGCGATTTTCGTGAGAGAAGGATATCCATGAATCAGGAGCCTGATCCGCGCGAGAAGGCCATCGACTACGGCCGTCCGTTAAGTAAGTTTAAGACTGAAGAGAAACTTTGCGAAGCACTTCATTCGATCAATGTCCCTACCCTTATCCTGGGAGGCATCGACGACCCGATAAGCACACCTGAACTCATGATGAGGACAGCAAAAGAACTTCCCCACTGCAAGCTCATCATCTACTCCAACTGCGGCCATAATATCGATACCGATCTTATCGAAGAATTGTGTTTTGAATCTGACCGTTTCTTAAAGCAGGTGCAAAAAGACGGCCGTGTATATGAATCAGTAGATTAACGTGTTATGAAGTGTGATCCATGATCCACTTCGTGACATCATCATCTTTGGAGTACTCCTTAGCGTAATCGATGACATTATGCTTAAGGAGTATTTTTTTGATGAGATCTTCATCCAGCCGGTCGAGAAATTCAACAAAGCCGATCTGGGATCTTCTTCGTATCTCCTTAAGAAGGAGCGTGTCCTTAAGTTTACGCGCAGCTTCAGATCTGGGATACCCCTGACCGAACGGTTCCTTAAAAAGATCCTTTAACGTTTCATACATATTGTCTTTGCCATGCCAGGTGTATTCTTCCCCCAACGGAAGCGAGACACAGTTACCGTTATTGATCTGAGCAAAAAGATATGCATCAGGAGGTGTCGGAATATATCCGCATAAAACTCCCGGAATGCTGTTACAAGAAAGCATCATTCCCTGTCCTGACGAACATCCCGTTACGATGAGATCTACCGCTTTACTGTTAAGAAGAAGACCGATCATTAACGATACTTCTATATAACTGTAGCATTCATCCTCATCTTCAAAGCAGCCGAAATTCACGATCTCATGACCATTCGCATAAAGCTTGACTGCATCATGGATCATCTCATTCTTTCCCGTCTGGGAACTTGCCTGTATCACGCCGATCTTCATTCTCCAAGACCATTCCTTTATTGCTTTTATATGACACTATTCTACAATAAATTCACAATGAATTACTGCGATGATATAATAATTTCTGTCAGCGAATCGGATAGATACATAAGTTACGTGAATGCCTCACGTCCAAGGAGAGAGATATGAAAAAGCTCATTTCGATGATCCTCATCTTTTCAACAGCTCTTTTCATGTTCGGATGCAGTAAGACTGATGAGAAGAAAAAAGAGAATGTAAATATCGTCAGCGAAGATGAAACAGAAAACGAAGCTGACCCTGCTGATGCTGAAAGCAGTTCATCATTCACAAGAGAAGTATTTGATGGTATTGCCGAGACGATCGGCGCAGAAAAGACTGACTATAAAGGGATCCTGGATAAGACCAGGATCAACGGCGCCGAAGAGAAGATCAGTTTCTCTGACGCAGGTGAAGAAGCAAAGAAATATTCCGGAGGCGTCTTAAACAGTTTTCAGATCTCCGTAAGCGGTGCCAAGGAAGCAGCTGTGGTATATGACGGCACTATCGGTGACCCGGGATATCATGTCAAACTGTCATTCTTCAGATTCGAAAACGAAGATGATGCTTCAAATGTATTCAGCAAGATCGACCCGAATGGCGAAGTAGGCACCAAGGGAGACATAAGTTACAAGTTTGAACTCATTGAATACCAGGAAAATGAGATCCATCCGTTCGCAATATACCTCGATGGCGATTGCATAGTAATGATCAACGGAGTCACCACTGCCGAAGAACCTGAACTCATCGGTATGTTATGCAAAGAACTCAAGGTCCCTTCGCCTTATGATACTTAAAGGCAACCTATTGCATATGTTCCGTGTTATCCATGATACAGTCGAGGATCTGTTATGAACCTGTCTGATCCCAAGATCCTTTTATGTGTGATATTCGTGTCCCTGGGAGTTCTCTCGTGGATCATCACGATAGGTGCCAGGATATCGAGCAAAAAAACAGGTCACTTCGTATCGGGTGTACCTGCATTAGGCGGCATCTTTATCGCTGTCGGTTTCCTCTTCTCACCCATTAAATGGCTGGCGCTGATCGGACTTCTGGACTTTGATCTGTGGTATCTCATCATCAGCGTAATACCTTCGATCATCATCGGCGAAAAGGCTCTTCGAGACTATATTCCGCCGGAAGTATTCGATGGCGGAAAAGTCCTGGAATATTCCGATTACAACAAGGAGTTCGAAGAGATCCGTGAAGACATTGCAGATGGAGCAATGATGATCCATCATATAAACCGCTATGTGATCATCAGCAAAGACAATTCGTTTATCCTTCTCAAGACCGAGTTGAATACAAGGATCATCCAAAGGATAGAATGTAAGAGCCCTGAAGAATGCAAGATCCATGCATCCTCCAAGGCTCGTTGGAAACACCTTTAAAGATATAGGTCTTACGCAGGAAGCGTAAGGTCATACCAGTCATTTACATCGCCGGTAACGATCCACTCAAGACCTCTTCTTCTCTCGATAACGATGGAAGGATTAAGAGCGCCTATCGATGTTCCGGCATTGACCTTGGCATCATTGATCGCCCAGTTATATCTGAAGTAAAGATCGAGCATATCAAGGATGTCTTCCTTGCTCCTCAGCTTACACTTCTTCATGAACTCTTCAACCGAGTTGCATTTCATTACGAAACCTATTGCCTTATCACAATCACACACATCAGAAGCATCACTGATATCCTTTACAAGGCCAAGGCTCCAGCAAAGCGCCCAGTAGGCTTCGTATGCCCAGTCCATATCGATCGCATCCTGCATCTCATAAGTTCCGTCAACGATCTTTTTCTCTTTATCATTAAGCTGATCCATAAGACCAAACTTCTCGATATAAGGCTTAAAGTAATCAAGACCTTCCTGATAATTTCCCTGTCCGATATCACAGGCGATCTGGATGACGAAGAAACATGCTACGGCTCTCTTACAGATATCCTCGAGGCTTCTTAATTCAACCTCATCATCGTTCCAACGTGTCATCAGGCGATCGGCAACGGCGATCTTCTTTTTACCTACGAACTTATTGTTCTTTTCTCTTCTCTTCTTCTGGATCTTTGTCTCAGGAAGTTCCTCATTAAGAAGGCATGGATGATTAGCCTTATAAAATTCGACTGTCTGATGGAACATATCTGCATTGATATCCACCATCATGAGCTTGCCATTCTGCACGGCAAAGAAAAATACTTTACCCGTAAAACCGATCGCAAAAAGTGCTTCCAGCTGACCGTCGTCCTTGCTGAAGAGATATCCCATCGTAACCGATAATCCCGGGAATTCCTCCTGCGTTACAAGTTCATTGTCCAGGAGCACGCCGATAGCCGAATTAACAAGGTGTTCCTTAAGTTCTCTGTTATAGATCTGATTGGTCTCCATATGTATTGTCTCCTTTAATCCCAAAATCGTTTTCTCTCTCAAAAAAACACATCCGTTAGAGAGTTTATCACATTTTCGAGAAGACAAGAACAGGAAAAGATCAGATCACATGATCGCCAGAGCTTTCCTGCAATCTTCAAGGATCACGGCTTTCTCGATCTTATCCAAGGTCTCGTCTGAAGATACCTTGTTAAGTATCGATTCAATGCCCGCCTTGTCACCATGAACGAAGCGATCATTGATCTCATTCATCTTATTCAGCGTGTCATGCTTAAGATCGCTGAGCTTACTGTCCTCATCCTTAAAGATCGTCGACGGCTGTTTCTCAAAGTAATGTCTCCACTTATCGACATTGCTGTCGTGAAGCATGGAATCGGTTGCATAGATGCCGAATTCCAGAAGCCTGTCCATAGTCTGAACAGCACCGACGGATGCCTCACGCTTAAGCCTTCTGATCCTGGATTTAACAAGCGATGTTCCCTTCATGAAGACAGCATATTCCTTAAAGTCAGAAGGATCATCAAAGAACAGATAGGTCCATATTCCTTCAAGGATAAATTTCTTCTCTTTGTGAGTCGAAGCATATTCGATCGCGAACTTAATAAAGTCGACGAAGACCTTGGAATGATCCTGTCTTAAGTCACGCTCTTCCCTGGTCATATAGTATTCGGATCCGCATCCGCTGAAGAACTCGTAAAGAAGATTCCCCATGCCGTGAAGCTTCTCAAGGCTGTAGTGATCCTTGACACACACGATATCGTCAAGTTCCACCTTCTCGATACCTTTGCCCTTGTATTCTCTCGTGAGGACCGACTTACCTGAACCGGAATATCCGATAACAAAGCACAGGTTTATCTCGCCTTTGTCGAAGGCTTCTTTGTTGTAGTAAAGATCAGGTTCTGAAAGAAGAAGCGTTTCCTTGGTCGGGATAGGCATCTCACCTTTAAACTTTCTTCGCATGACGGTAAACATCGCAGGCACATTGTACCCGTAAAACTTCATGGAATAATAGTCAGAAAATCGCTTGTCCTTCTGTGACAGCTTCGTATATTTAAGGAATGCCTTAATAAGTTCTTCCCTCGAGCCTATGTCGTCTCCTATAAGGGCAATATCGGGGTCACTCGCCACATCTTCAAATGTGATCTCTGCCTTTTCATCCAGGATCTCGTTCAAACAAATCATCTCCTATCTATGATCATGTTTCTCCCACGGTTTCCTCAATAAGACCATATATCTCCTTAAGAATACCCACATCTATATTCGAAAGCATATATGCATGTGACGCATTGGGATCAACGAATGTATGGAAGTTCTCACGGTCTTCGACATCAGGAAGTCTCATGGGATACCAGACATCCGAACCGCCGTATAGAAGGATCACGTTACAGTCAGTCGTATTCATCCACTCGATAAGGCCATCTCTCAATGAACCGTCAAAAACAAGTTCATCACATATCTCAGGTTCCAGATAGCTCCTGTAGAACAGTCCGTCCTCCATCTCTTCAGTGATCGATAACTGTGCATCGCTTCCGCGCTCCTTAATACCTTCGCGGATATATGAGAAATCATACTTTGTATATCCGAGCTCTGTTCCCGACTGAATAAAGTAAGGAGTCAGATCCATTACTTGTGATGTAGAAGTAAATGCCTGGATCCCAACCAGAAGTTCCAGCATTTCAGCAGGATAATCTTCCGTTCCTCTATCTTCCAACACCCAGCTAAGTCGCTGAAAATCCTGATCATACTGCCATGTGACGACCGCGAAATTCATAACGACGATATCATAGATCATCTCAGGCGTAGCATAAGAACTGAAGTAGTTACCGCCTGATTCGAGCCTTCTGCACACCTGTTCCGTCAATTTATCTCTTAATTCCAGAGCATCTATCTGAAGATCAAGCACCATCTTGCGGTATTCAGCAGCCTGCTCGGGACCATAGCGTTCATTACCTATCTCCTCATATATATACTCGAAAAAGCCCTCTGCCTCAGGTCCGTCACAAAACGGTGCTATCTGCGGGATATAAAGGTCTGCATCCTGCGGAAAATACATCGACTGAGCCATCGTTGCAACTCCGCCCTTGCTGCATCCTGTCATCATCCAGGTTCCCGGGATCAGCTTTTTAAACTCATCCACGATATGATGGATATCACATGCAGCATTGTAACTGTTAAGGTAACTTATATATTCAGGAGAACCGGCAATTATATCTTCAGGTACTGACTTCCCGTAGAATCTGTATTCTATATTGATGAGATTTACATCATGCATCTTTGAAAACCCATCCATATAAGAACCGTAGCCAAGGCCCAGATCATTGATCGCGTATCCGTTTACCAGAAGTTCGTTAACACCAAAACCGCTGTAACAGAGCTGAACGCGCTGATCAAAGGTCCCCTTGGAAGGATCATTCCAATCCAAAGGCTGCTCGAAGATCACCATAAGATTATATTCGTCAGGGCAGTCTCCCGGTTCTGTTATCTCCTCAATGCTCTTTACGCCGTCCAGTTCAAGAAGTGCATCGATACCGAATTCGACTTCATCCTCCGTCTCAGATGCGGATGTCTCAACAGAAGTTTCCGACACATTATCGCTTACAGCCGATGTCTCGTTTACCGGATCATTTTTTGAACATGAAGAAAGCAGAACAAGCACTGCGATGAACAATGCCGTTAATCTGATCCTCTTCTTCATAATATCTCTACGACCTCGCCGATATACATGTCATGCTCGGCATCACCTTTATAGAATTGCTCAGCGATCTCAGGAAGCATATTGGAAGGATCGAGTTTTTGTTTAAAAAGCTTACGGCAGACAAGGGTTTTCTCTGCCTGATCAAATGTAACAGTGTTACAAACCTCCTTGGCTGTAAGCTTCGGAAGGTTCATCTTATCAATGTCGCGACCCGACTTAGATCCAAGAGTCAGGAGGAGCTGACGGTAGGTTTCAGGATAAAAACTTACCGTAAAATACTCTCCGTTATCCATAAATTCATGTGTGTATCTTGAAGTTCTTACATAGACAGTGGCAACAGGTTTACCCCAGATCGTTCCGAGACCTCCCCAGGATACTGTCATGGTATTGAACTTATCTTTATCACCAGCTGTGAGAAGTGCCCACTTCTTATCAAATACTCCAAAGACATCAGTTTCAAGATTCATATGTCCTACTCCTTCTCATGTGTTTATGGTAAGTCTATTATCGCACACATTAATGGAGAACCTAAGAAACTTTTACTCCAAAGGCATATTATCTGTCTTGTTGTCCTTACATTGCTCTATATCAGACCATTGGCCGTCTTCATATCTCTGGATCTTACTGTCATACATGTAATCCATATAATAGCCCTTATCCAGTTCTTGAGTCTGCTTGCATTCGGATATATTTATTATTTCTCCCATTGCATGTTCCTCTCTTTCACGGGATATAAAGAGCTGGTAATATGACATTGGTTCTCCGGCTTTGGTCGGAAGGGTGAAAAAAGTGTAGCCGTCGGCAGTGTCAGCCTGTCTGTCAACACCATCTGAATAACTTAGGATCGTCGTTTTAAATTTAAAAGTCAGATACTTAAGCCCGGCCTTTTCCTGATAGAGAACACCCTCCAGGTGCCAGTTATAAGAAAGAATAGGTTCCTCACTTGCGAACAGTTCAACATTTTTCTGCTCTATCTTGGAACTTCTGTCAAAGACCAATGTCACAAAGTCATAGCCTTTATACCATCCCTTAAACTTAAGCATATTGTCAGGATCCACTTCGTTGAAATCGCCGTCAATGATTATCTCAGAACCGAGATCATCTATAGTGATATCATCTTCTTTCCACTTTGTGACCGCCCTGTATAGTTCAGAGGTCTTATACTTATCGTCTTTATCTTTTACTCTTTTTGCAGTTGTATTCCTGCAGCCTGCAAAACAAGTGACAGTGATCACGAGCAACATAGCAACTGTCAAGATCTTCCTGAATCTGTTATAAGCGATATCATTCATCGAAGTTTCCTCCCTATACTACTAATATCAACTTATCAGTATGCTTGGTTTCAATATATCATAAGATAAAGGCTCATGTACGGATAACGTGCATGAGTTTTTTTGTGGCATAATCTATGGTATGGGACTTCTGGATAAAGACATAAGAGAGCCGCTGTTCTGGTATTTCGAGGAGAAGTACGGAATGGTAAGGTTCATAGAGGAAAAGACTATCGGCAGGTCACGCGCGGATGTTATGCTCGTTACTCCGGATAGTCTTATCGGTATCGAGATCAAGAGCGATGCCGATTCTTATGTGCGTCTTAAAAGCCAAGTCAAAAGCTACGATAAATACTTCGACTATAACTATGTGGTAGTAGGCGCAAGTCACAAGAAGCATGTCGAGGAGCACGTTCCGGCGCACTGGGGGATCGTAAGCTGTCACGAAGGAGAAGATGATATGGTCTTCGAGCTCGTAAGGATCGCCGAACCGAATAAGAAGGTCAAGATCGAACATAAGATAAGTATCCTTTGGAGACGCGAGCTCAATAACATCTGCGAAGAGTGTCTCAAGTACAGATATACTCACTTAAGTAAGGCTCAACTCGGCAAAAAGATAATCGAGGCAGTCGACAAGGACCGCCTCGACAGATTGATCTCAAGAGAACTTTTTAACAGAGATTACACGACCATATGAGAAATATCAGAAGAAGATCTCAAGGGCGCGCTTAACAAGCGTATCAAATGACCTCGGCCATTGACCTGCTATCTCCCCCGTCTGACCGTTTATAACTATCATATAACGCTTACCGTCATACTCGAATGAATTGACCCACATCGGAACAAGAAGATACTTGTACTTGAGGTTCCTGTATGAGGATGTAAGGTTCACGTTACTTTGGATCCTTGCATTCTCCAGGTGATATGCTTCGAGCCTCAGATACGACATCATCTCATTCATTGCGATATTCCATGCTTCTCCCAAAGTAATGGAATAGTGCTCGGCAGGAAAACCTGCAAGAGCCGAAGGAGTATAAGGTCTCGCATCCCTTGTCCGATAGTTTGCTACGGACATGAGAAGACGGTCTTCAGTAAGCTTCTTACTTGCAACTACGGGGAAATCATCAATGAACTTATCAAATTCCTTATTCTCAACAGTCCAGCAGTGAGTTGCATCGGAACCGTATTTGCCGCTATAGATACTCTTTGTCTCACAGTCGAAGGTAAAATACGGAATGTAAAGTCCGCGGAACTCACTAAGATCTGCTTCCTTGGAGAGTTTCTCAGGCGCGAGGCTCCTGTTGCCAAGCCATTCCTTGAATATAAACTGAGCGCGCTTCTCGCGGATCTTAAACGGGATTATTCCGTTTGGTGCGAGGATCTCATTCCTGTCATCGATAGGAAGGATATTTGATGAGCCGCAGAATGGGCATGTGCCGGAGAACTGAAGCTTGCTGTTGACCGTCTCAGCCCCGCATGAATTGCAGTGAACGATCTGCTTTTCCATTTTCCAGTCACGGCTCGCGAGCTTATTAGCCGCATCAAAATCCTCTTCGGGAACAACTATCTTGGAAACAAGTTCCGGGATCGGTTTCTTATATCCGCAAAACCCGCATACGAGCCTGTCCCAGCCCGGATCAAAAGTCAGTGTACCGCCGCACGAAGGGCATTTCATATCAGAAGCCATTATTCTATCCTCCCTCGATCTAACCTTTCAGATAGATACATTATACCAAGCGATAACTATTCTATTTTTCGTTGTTGATGATATAGTAAGCGGCTATATTGATTTCATTGCATAAGAAAAGACCTCGGAGGGGCCGAAGTCTTCTGCAATAACGGATAGATATAAAGTGACGTTATTTCATATATCTTCGCTTAACCTGGTTCAGTATGTAGGATAACGTCCGTTATAAGTTACTATACACACTGTTACTTGTCAAGTTTATTTTTACTACATTAATCTCTTATATATCTCGATCATGCTCTCGATCTGGTACTTAAGAAGCCACCCTGCATTGTTATACCTCGGGTCAGCCTTAACGGTCTTCAGAAGGCGCGGAAAATACATCTCCGTCTCTTTTATGGTCCTGTAGATACGCTCACGCCTGAGGCCCCATGCCATGGTGGTAATATTGTTGCACCTGTCTATACATTTGATGAGAGAAGCCTGCGGATCGCGGGCAATGGCGTCATAATATCTTTTCATGACGGCATCGCGGTCTTTGTCAGTTGTCTTCGAGTGGGTAAGAAGTTTAACAAGTTCCCTTGTCCTGTCATCTACAGGCAGTTCCTCATAAGTCTTGCCGCAATCCTCGACAACATCATGAAGCAGACAAGCGGCGATAACCTCATCCTCCCTGATATCCATCGAGAGGGCGTGACAGGCAAGATTCAGCGGGTGATAAATATATGGAACATCGGACCTTTTCCTGGTCTGTCCTTCATGGGCCTTGACCGCATAATCTACTGCCTTCATGGTATCAGTCAGACCGAGGCTCTTGGCAGTAGCCTTGACATAAGTCCTCATGTGCTCCCAGTTATAGATCGTATCCTTCATATCGAAAACGTTCGACCGTTCCTCAACGATCGCCGACACTGACACATCGAACACCGCCGCGAGCCTTATAAGTTTGTCTGTATCCGGCTTATACTCATCGCGCTCCCAGGACGATACAGCCTGAAATGACACATCGACCTTTTCCGCGACCTGTTCCTGAGTAAATTTATGATCTTCACGAAGCTTTCTAAGATTAGTTCCTATGCTCATATCTCTCTCCTTCTATGTCGAAGCCGAAGCACTTGGTTCTACCCTTCGATCCGTCTTTATGATAAACGGATATACATTAATATTTTAGCGGTCGGAAGTTGAAGTTTCAATAAATTATTCAAGTCTGACTTGAGTTACTTTCCAAACAAAAGACCGGAGAAACAAAAATTTCTCCGGTCTTCTTTAAGTCGATCTTATCGGTCAGTTGCCTGTAGCCTCATCGTAGGCAGTCTGAGATGCCTCGGTAAGAGAGATCTCCGTGAATTCAACTGATACATTGAAGACCGAGAATCCTTGCCTTAAGTCATACGCAAGTCCCTCTTCAAGAACATCCTTGTTAGCATCTATGTTCGAGAATGAATAATAAGCAATTACATTGTTAAGTCTTACGGCAGCAAGTTCAGGAGCTGATGTTTGAAACTGCTCGTCACTCAATACAACGCCATCAAGCACATCGTATGTGATCGTAGCGGCGAAATCGACCTCGATCGTAAGACCTGTAGCCGGATCTTCACAAATGATAGGGCTGTCTTCGAGGTTCGCGATCTGAATCTCATTCTTGCCCTTCTCATCATAAGACTGTTCCTCTGTCTCATACGGCATGATGGTCGGTCTTGCCGAAGAATCTCCTGATCCGTCAGATTCATCCTGAACAACAAAAGAATCAGGTGCAGGCTCACCGCATTCATTACAGAACGCGCCCTTATTTCCGAAAGCTCCGCAGTTCTCACACATCCATTCCGTAGCAGGCTCTGTCTCTTCACTTTCAGTTGTCGCGGTCGTCTCTATTACTTTTGATATCTCTTCTGCGGCTGCTATAGCAGAAGTCGTCGTCTCTGCTGTTGTTTCTTCTTTCTTGTCATCCTTTGAACATCCTGCCAAAGAAGCCATGACAGCTGCACTTAATATGATCGCACAAAGCACTTTCAATTTCTTCATTTTATTCCTCCATTTCCTTCTTATCACATCTTTATAAGTATAGGTCTGCACGGTGCACCGTCAGATCCTGCAAGGTTAAGAGGCGCACTCGACAGAAGATAACGTCCCTCAGGAACTTCTCCGAGCCTTATGCCTTCCAGAAGCACGACTTCGGCTCCAAGCATTACCAGATGTACCTGCATCGGTGCATCTTCAGGACCCACGGTCTGTGATTCATTTCCGTAGAGCTTGATGCCGGCCTCGGCCAACACCTTTGAGGCCTCCAGAGTCAGAGTTGAATCACCCTTAACAAGGATCCTCTCGCGCTCGATCTGAAGCATCTTCTCGGCATCTTCAGCAGTAACATCTCCCTCATGCTCGAAAACATAAGCCTCACCGACAAATCGCGTCATATCCACCTGATCGATGGTCTTGCCGCTGTCGATAAAGTGATAAGGTGCATCAACGTGAGTACCGTTATGAGCGCACATCTCAAAAGCCGTGAGGTTACAGATCGCGCCGTCGCTTATCTTCATCATGGTCTTCCTTGAAGGACTCGGATCGCCCGGAAAGACCTTGCAGCTGAATACTTCCTGTGAAATGTCGTAGATCTTCATATTAGTTATCCTGATACCATATGCCGCCTTCACCTTCACGGCAGACGAGCATATTGACTGTTATCTCTCCGTCCTTTATCCTTTCTTCCCTTGCATAGTCAGGGAGCATGGCGATCAGATCCTCTCCTATCTCATCAACAGAACTGCCTTTAAGATAAAGAGTGTATGTTACGTCCTTAGCCAGATGCGGGATCTCTACATAATTGGTGTCACCGGAATCGTTAGTCGTTCCTGCCTCATATGTAAGATCGTATGTATCCAGCTTGATCTCGTATACATTATCAGACACTTTGGATACAAATGTAAAGGTTCCCGTATATTCATTCTTATCAGCAGGTTCTCCCTGATGAAAGTAAGCGTAAGATCCTTTGCAGCTGCCGTCTGCCTGAATGGTGATCTCAGGATGAGTATTTCCGTTCTTAAAGAACAATGGAAACTTCATAACGCAGCCTATGAAATTCTCGGAATCAAGACCCGGGATAACAGGCTGGAATGTAATATCAAGAGGATTCCACTGTGCCGGTGCGCCTGCCTTGATCTCAGGCGTAAGACCTTCGGCCGTTTCCTTATCGGCGATCCTCTGCTCGATCGTACCTATCGGAGTGATCTCTATACCGTTATCAACAAGAGCTGAATAGATCCCATTACTCTCATCATATAATGAATCGTCATCATCACGAACGCAGTAGAAATAATTTCCATATCCGCCCTGGGTATCGATAAAGGAACCGTCGGAATAGGAGATGAACGAATAAGAATCCGGAGCTGCTTCTCCGCCTTCCTCGAACCAGAAACTGAGGAATGCATAATTCGATCCCTCATCTATCGGCAGTGAAATGTTGTTGCCGTCATAAAAAAGTCCCATTTCAAGACTTGTCGTGGATTCATCGCCATAGATGAAGTGATAATTGCCTTCTGCATCTATATAGCTCTTATCATACACATGATAAGCTGCTCCGCCCGATCCGTCATTATCCATATATCCGTATTCATTGATAAAGAAATGACTTCTTGACCATGCGGCATCAGTATAGACTGTACGAAGTTCGCCGCCGAAATCCTTGATAACAAATATCTCGTCAAAAAGATCAGCGGATGAAACACATATGCTTATTACAAGTTCCTTTTGTCCGTCCATGCCGCAATCGATATATGAATAGCTTATACCGCCCAGATCAGATGAAGTATACTCATTACTGAAAGAAGCAATGACCAGATTAGTGAGAGCTTCAAGATTCATTTCCTGACCGTCTATATCAGCCAGTAATCCCATACCGCTCTTATCCCCGGATCCATTGATCTTAACTGTAGTTTCATTTTTGAGGAACTTCTCATAAAGGTTATCTTCAGCCGGTACTTCAGCTACTGTCTCGACAGGTGCCGAAGTGGTCTCAGCCGTAGTTTCTGTAGTCTCAACCGTGGTCTCTTCGGATATCTCTATCTCTTCATCATCGTCGTGTCTTGGTGTTCTCTTTTTATCACCGTGATCAGCGCACGATGCGAGCATTGCCACAGAAAGTGCAAGGGCAACTGCTGAAGTAACTATCTTTCTAAGTTTCATTAACTCTTCCCCCTCGGATCAAAAAAATCTTTTCAAAGAGTAGCACTATTCAAAAGATAGTTCAATCGACATAAAGGTAAAGTTATTTAGTCTTTTCCAAGATCATATGAGCAGATCTGCCGCCTACGAGCTTCTTTCCCATATCGATCTTCCTTCTTCATCTCAGAGGACAGATTCGACCACCTTTATTATCGCATCCACGAGCGGAATGGAGTCGACCGTGTTGGATAAGGTATCCGGATCCTCCTCTTCAATATCTTCCGCAGATATATGATCACGGGCTCCGCCTATCTGCCCGGGCTTTGGAGCCATGCTTACTATGATCTTGCCTTTCTTGGAATCAGCATCAACGTAGATGTAATTGGTCCTGTGAGCTCCGCTATAGACTATGACTTCACGTTCTTTACCAAATGCCCTGATCCACCCCATCTTAGGATCACCAAACTCCGAACCTGCGGTCTGAAGAACGGTAAGAAGGCTCGCGTTGGTGTAGCCTTTATCGTTCCTGAGTTTTTTGTAACCGTATGATGTATCGTCAGATGATGCAAACAGATCAGCAAGATCAAAAATACCCATGTTAATTATCCTCACTTTTTCGAAAAGTAAATCATCAAAAAAACAAATTACCGCCTTTTATTATACTGTATAATTGACCTGTAGGAGGTAAGTTAAATGAGAGTAAGCAAAACTTTTTTGGCAATAATCATCGGCGCCGTTTTATTCTTCGCGGGATTCGGGATCTTAATGGCCGTGGGACTTAATCATGAACAGGCCACGCACTTTTCCCCTGTCGGACAGACTTCCGAAGAAAGTGTCGTACTTACCCAGGACTTTCTCCATAGGGAATATGATGCTTATGTAAGTTCTCAGAAACCCACGGGCACTATGTCAAACGTCATGCTCGTTATAGGAATACTTGCGGTAGTCATCATGATCCTCGTACTTGCGGTAAAACTTACACGTCATACCTTCTCCGGTTCCGATCTGGCTTATGTGATCCCGGTGATCGCGGTCGGAGTTATCCTGATACTCCTGTCATTGCTGTTCGGATCTTCATACAGGAAAATGATGAGGAATAAAGATGAACCCATTACACTTAAAAAGGTATCGGTCACACATATGGAAGAACGCCAAAGCCACTATACCGATGGCGACGGTACTGTTTCTTCAACATCCTATTACTACGTTACGATAGACGGAGTTGAGAAGCTCTTCTCAAAGGATGATTATGATCGTTTCGAGAGCGGCAAGGAATATTATGCTGCAAAAGCAGGCAATAATCTGACGTTCAGATATTATCCTGTGGACAAGTTTGTAACCGAGTGAGATAAGAATATTTAAAGCCGTGGTCCGTTAAAGGATCGCGGCTTTTGTTCTACTTGGGATCCTTGTGGCGAAGATCACGGATCATGCGGGTCTTGACCTTGAGCTCCTCATTGAGGTTCTTATTGTAGCGCTCGATACTCTCAAGGTGCTGCTGATGGGCAGTGTCGTCGTTTATCTCGAGAAGATAGCCGCGTTTTTTGGAACCGTCATAAAGGTCACTTACGCGCACGGCATAGATGAACTCTCCTCTGCGGTGGTAGTGGAGCTTGGATACATTCTCGCGCTTAAGATCTTCGATCCACTTATCAAAAAGGACTCGCACATCCTCGTTCTCGATGATCTTGTCGGCGTGGTTATGAGCTATCTCAGGGAAAAATCTCTTGGCAGCATCCGTGGCGCTCAGATAGCGTTTCTGAAGATCAAGGGAGATATAGCCGAACTGTCCTTCCTTAATAATGGATGAACTCACAAGATCACCTACATCATAAAGAACTACACGGTCCATGATGATAAGGAAACCTATCTCGTCGACTAAGTCTGCAACAGCCATCCACTCGATGTCCTTAGTGATCGCGCGGCCTATGAAATATGCAAAGATCGAGAAGATCTGCATAAATGCGGCTATCGCGAGGTTACGGCGGGAGACATCGGGTTTATGAAGATAACCGTAGATGAGCGCATAGAAAGTAAGCACCAGAAGGATACCTATCTCAGCATAAAAAAGTATGTGAAGAGGACCGTATTCCTTCATAAGGACTGCCGCGCCATCGTGGATCTCAAGTTCAACACTCTCGTAGAAAAGCGGCAGATATCCTGACGTAAGGACACAGCAGTACACGATCATGCAAAATCCCACAAGAACGAAGTGGACCCATTTGGAGACATGGATCTTACATATCGAAAAAACCAGAAGAAGTCCCACCAGAGGAAGAAAACAGCCTCCGACATAGAGGAACTTGTTGATGATCAGAGCCTCACGGACATCGCGTGCCAGCGCCAGCAACACATAGCAGAAATGCGACAGGAACGCCAGAAGGAAGATCATTGTATATCGCACGGAATAGAAGTTACGCTTCTTCCAGTAGAAGACTGCGCAGCATATGAGGGACAGGATGCATATCACAATATAGAACGTCAGTACCATTTATGCATTCACCACCTTCAGATAATCGAGGAAGACCTCCTCCTGCACAGGCTTGGAAAAATAGTAACCCTGGAAATAGTCGCACTCGAGTTCCTCCAGGAAGAGCTTTTGCTCCAGCGTCTCAACGCCCTCGACGAGGACGGAGTAGTTCATGTCCTTAAGCATCCTTACAGTGTTTTCGAGATAGATCACGGCATTAGGCTGACCCCTTCCGGTCTTCGGATGGATCGCTTTCCAAAGGATACTCTTGTCTATCTTGATTATCGAGAACGGCAGCTCATACATATAAGAGATGTTGGAATATCCTGTTCCGTAGTCATCCAGCGAGAACTCGAATCCGTGGGACCTCAACCTCTCGATCGTGTCTATGAGGATCGTCTGATTTCCCGCAGTCGCGGACTCCGTGATCTCGAGGTTGATGTGCCTTGCATTAAGGGAATATTTGGAAAGGGTCCTGTCGAAAACATCTTCCAGATCCTTACTCATGCACTGAACGACGGAGAGGTTTACCTCGATATAATCGACACCGAGCTTTCTAAGCCTTCCCTCCTGATAGAACCTGCAGACCTTCTCGAATACGAGCTTACCGATCTCGAGTATCGCGCCGTTTCGTTCCGATACCGGGATAAATTCATTCGGAGAGATGAGGCCGTATTCGTCATCCACCAGACGGCACAATGCCTCTGCGGAACGGACCTTTCCTTCGTTATAGTCCCAGATCGGCTGATAATATACCTGGAAACTCTTGTTGCGAAGTGCCTTGTCGATAAGCCGCTCGATAAGCACGGTCCTTTCATAATCCGAGATGGCCTTGACTACATCAAGTTCTGTCGATGTCTTGCCGTCAAACGGAGCATCGATGAGCATCAGGAGATTTTCCATCGTCTTAACGTCATCAGGCATATGAACGACTCCGATCTGAAGCGGGAATACCAGTGAGAACTCGCCCTTGCCCCACGGCTTCTCGAACTGATCTATTATCTTTTGCTTTAGTGCATTAACGGTCTTGTCATCAACGGCTTCCAGAAGGACCGCGAAGTGTCCGCGGTTACAGTCGTAGCACGAATACCTGTTGCATGTCTTCTCGAGCCACTTGGCGATCTTTTGAAGGATGTCGTTCATGTTGGAAAAACCGATCATCTTGTTGTAGTAATTGAGGTTCGGGATCTTGACGATGATAAGGACATTTCCGGAAGTCTGGAGCACACGGTCGATCGCCATCTGAAGAGCATAGCGGTTGAGGATGCCTGTTGTCGGATTGATGATATCGTCCTTGTTTTCGATAGTAAAAAGGATGCCCATAAGGCCCATCGTCTCGAAAAACATCGTGAACAGATAAAGCGGGAACACGATCTGCACGACGATAGGAATAAAGGATATGAGAATGAAGAACAGGAGCGCAGATGCCCTGGCACGTGCAAGGACAAGGCGGTGACGGATTATGAGATAGATCGCAAAGACCATGTATGCGGCCGCGGTAACATACAATGTGAAGAACAGACCTCCATGAGCGTAGTTCCTGTTCTCATCAATGAAGAAGATCTTCCTGTGAAACGGATTCGTGATAAGAAGGATAAGGATGACGCATACAGGTGCGGATAGCATCAGCTGTGCAGCCTTTTCATGCTTCTCGTAACCGATGAGATAGAACAGATAGATAACGAGCATGAATCCGAGGATACTGTGGGCAGCAAGGTAGATGTAGTTACTGAGGTACTGTATGACCAGGCCTCCGAGCGCCGGCTCGTTATTGATGACCGCTGCGGTAATATCAGAAAATTCCGCAGCAAGATTAAGGACGAGCATGCAAAGATAGATACGGTTTGCGTGCTTGCTCAAACCTTTCCTGAAGATTATGTAGTACAAGATAAACAGCGTCACGAATACCGCTGCTATGTCAAACTCAATGTGATACATCATTCATCCTCCGTGGCGCTTCTGCCATGAGCCTTATAGTGAATGCTTCTCACCTGTGGTCCGATCCGATCACTTCAAATATTTCCCGAACGTTTCCTTTTCCTGTTTCCTTCTTTGGTCCTTAGTCGGACATGTCGATCTTGCCGTTTTTAATGAGTTCAATGAATATCTCTGCTATCTTAGGGTCAAACTGCGTACCCTTGTTCTCTTCAAGTTTGCTTAAGATCTTCTCCCTTCTTTCCCTTCGGATAACCTCTGCCGTCATATCTCTCGTGATGGTAAAAGCACGCCTTACCTTTTCATTATATCATCAAAAAACCGAGAGAATTACGCCCGTAAGCCCCTTTAATGTAAACACTTTATTAACTTATCGCATGCCGGACGTCCATCACTTTTTCGAGATAAAAAAGCCCCTCGCGACAGAAATAACGAGGGGCAACCATATATTAAGATGCCTTACAAAGTAGGCGTCTCGTTGTACTGTGTTCTGATACTCTTGTTTACATGTATGAACATGTTATGCAAGAGGTTAACGCTCGTGAGGATAACTTCGCCCTGATTGAGCTTTCTGACGTGCTTTAATGCGTAATCGTCAAGATGGCTCTCTACAGCCTGGATCTCATCGTTGAGCATGAGCCTGTGGATGAGCATCGTACCTACCTGACCGAAGAGGATCGGTGATACGTCCTTAGGGTTCTGTGTTGTGAGGTAAAGGAAGATACCCTTCTTACGTCC